>NZ_CP139301.1:1354946-1693682 GCF_034092395.1 Prochlorococcus sp. MIT 1307
GCAAGCCAATTAAAGCCTTTAAGGGAAAAGTATGCAGAGCATCTTGAGGTGGTGATGCGTGTGTACTTTGAGAAACCTAGGACTACTGTTGGTTGGAAAGGACTAATTAATGACCCTCATCTTGATGGCTCTTATGACATCAACACTGGTTTAAGGATGGCCCGATCGTTGTTGTTGGATTTGGCGCGTGAGGGCATGCCAACCGCAACTGAATTGCTAGATCCAGTTGTTCCTCAATACATTGCTGATCTCATTAGTTGGACAGCGATAGGAGCGAGAACAACGGAAAGTCAGACTCATAGAGAAATGGCTTCAGGCTTATCAATGCCCATTGGATATAAAAATGGTACTGATGGCACTGCAACTATTGCTATAAATGCCATGCAGGCTGCTGCAAGGCCTCATCATTTCTTGGGTATTAATCGAGAGGGCAAAGCTTCAATAGTTAGTACTACGGGGAACCCTGATGGCCATCTTGTTTTAAGAGGTGGCAAGAGAGGCACTAATTATCATCTTGAAGCGGTTCAGGCTGTAGCTCAAGAACTGTCTCAGGTAGGTCTTGTTGAGAGGGTGATGGTGGACTGTAGTCATGATAATTCCAATAAGGATTATCGAAGACAGGCTGAGGTTTTGAGAGAAGTTGTTAGGCAAGTTCGGCAGGGTTCTACACATGTGATGGGTGTAATGATTGAGAGTCATCTGTTAGAGGGGAGTCAAAAGCTTGTGTCAGACTTATCGACCTTGACTTATGGTCAAAGTATTACTGATGCATGCATTGATATAAAAACAACGGCAATTCTTCTCAAAGAATTAGCAGAGTCAGTAATTAAGTAAATCTTCATAGAGGATTTACTTAATTACTCAACCATAACCATCCATAGGCCACTCCAATTGGCACAGTTAAGTTGTCAATACCCAATGGGCTAATTTGCTCAAGCCCCATAGCCAAACCTGCAATTAAGAGTATTGATAGTGGGCTAATCACTGAAGCACTAAATGTCATTATTAATAGGAGAACAATTATTCCTGTTAGGCCCATTGTCAATGTGCCTGCTAGTGATTTTCGCTGGCCAAAGATAATCCAATTTGAAGAATTGACTTGGCGACCTATTAAACCTGCTAAGCCGTCTCCAAATGACATCATCAGCACTCCAGCTGTCACTGCTGCTGCATGATCAGGCCACAAAAGAATTAGTAAAAAGCTAATACTGATTCCATAAGCAATAGTTCCATAACTTTGACGATTAACGTCTTCCAGAGCAGGTAATAGCCGTATTCGGTGATTAATAATTAATGCAATGGTAATAATAATTGCGACTGGAATAGCTAATTCTGCTGATATTCCTAGAAACCAAGCAAGCGGAATAACAGGACCAGTTCCAATGTGGACTATTTTTCGGCTTAACTCTTTTTGGTTCGGAAAAGAATTTCTACATATCGCTGCACCTAATAAAACTGTGCAGATCCAGCCAATAATAATGACAATTGAGTTAGCGTTGCCTAACACTAATTTTAGGCAGCTTGTTGATGATTAGTCATTACTCTTAGTTTCAGAATCGCTTTGGCTTCTAATTGCCTGACTCGTTCTCTAGAGACATTTATTTGACGCCCAATTTCAGCCAAGGTTAAGGGTTCTTCTCCATCCAAACCAAAACGTAATCGCAAGATCTTTTGCTCTCGTTCATTTAATTGAGATAACCAGCCACCTAAATGTTCTTTTTGAATACTTCGGTCCATTCCTTCCATAGGTTCTCCACAACTAGGATCAGGAATCAATTCTCCTAATGTACTGCGATCTTCTTCTCCTCTTGCATGTGCATCTAATGATGCACATGGTGCACTTTGAGCTACTAGATCTTCTAAATCTTGGGGTTCAATTCCCATTGCATGAGCAAGTTCCAAGCGGTTTGGTTGGCGACCAAATCGATGAGACAGTTCTCTGGAGATGCGTCGCATCTTAGAAAGCTTCTCACTGATATGAATAGGCAGTCGAATAGTACGTGCACTATTGTCAATAGCGCGTGTCATGCCTTGACGGATCCACCAATAAGCATATGTAGAAAATTTATATCCCATTGCAGGGTCAAACTTGTCCACAGCTCTTTCAAGCCCAATAGCACCTTCCTGAACAAGATCTAATAGCTCTAAACCTTGATTTTGATATTTCTTTGCCACGCTTACTACTAAGCGAAGATTAGCAGCCATCATTCGATCTCTAGCTCGTTTCCCCATACGAATTTGATGCCGTTGACGTGGATTTTGTTCTTCTAGGGGTACTTCCAATAATTTTTTCATTTTCTGAACGTGGTGAGCGAGTTCTATTTCTTCAGCTGGTGTGAGCAGTGGAACTCTTCCGATGCTGCTTAGATAAAAACCAATCGCATCAGTCCCTAGTCGGCCACCAGTTCGTTGGTGATTACGAGAGCCGTTCCCTCGTCGATTACTTTTTTCTCCACGCTGTTTCTTTGTTGATGGCAACACAGCTTCTGGTGATTGTGCACTAGAAGTACCCTGTGTAGATTCCAGAGGGATCCCCATCACCCTGGCCTCCTATATTTAGATTTGGCCGGAATTTAGCACTTAAAAAGGATAGTAGACATAACAAATTGGAAATCTTTCAGTAACCCTTGAAAAATATCAAAAATTTCTCAATAGCACTTAGGTAAGAATACAGTCAAAAAAACGAATTTGATAGTGGAAGATGAGGATAATCCTAGTCAGACTTGAATTAAGTATTTTTGCTTTGTTGTTTATTCCATCGCTCTATTAATTGCTGTTGAGCACATCTTATTTCTGTTTCTGGTTGGCGCTGGATAAAGCTGCCATCACTTTGCATAACCCATGCTTCTCGATTGTCGTTGAAATAAAGACTTAGGAGTTCTTCTAGTTCTTTGCTTAATTTGGGTGAGTGAATTGGTGTGACTGCTTCAACGCGTCTGTCTAAGTTTCGCCTCATCCAGTCGGCACTTCCTAGATAAGCTTCTGGTTTGCCATTATTGGCAAACCAGAAAATTCTTGAATGCTCTAGAAATCTTCCAATAATGCTTATGACTTTAATATTTTCGCTGATTTCTTTGCGACCTGGATATAGACAACACATTCCTCTGACAATTAGGTCGATTTTTACTCCTGTGCTTGATGCTTCATATAGAAGATTAATAATATTTGGATCTACTAGTGAATTCATTTTTGCCTTTATATGAGCATTTTTTCCGTTTTTCGCGTGTTTAATTTCTCTGCGTATTAGAGATTCGAATCTTTCCCTCAATGTTACTGGTGCTACTAATAATTTTCTATAGGATTGTTGTTTTGAAAAACCAGTTAAATAGTTAAATAACTCCACTAAATCCTGTCCTAACTCTGGCTGTGCAGATAATAAACTTAGATCTGTATAAAGTTTAGATGTTTTTGAATTATAATTTCCTGTTCCAATATGGAAATAACTTCTTAGTCGCTCTTTTTCTTTTCTTACTACTAAAGCAATTTTTGTGTGTGTTTTCAATCCAACAACACCATAGACAACGTGTACTCCTGATTGTTCAAGATGTTTAGCCCATTGAATATTATTATCTTCATCAAATCGTGCCTTTAATTCAACTAAGGCCATTACTTGCTTGCCGTTTTCAGCTGCACGTATTAGCGCGGCAATGATGGGAGAATCTTTGGAGATTCTGTATAGTGTCATCTTGATCCCCATTACCATCGGATCATCAGCTGCTTGATTTATGAATTCTTCTACTGAAGTTGTAAAAAGATCATATGGATGGTGGAGAAGTAAATCTTCTCTGCGAATTATTGAGAAGATACTTTTGAATTCTTCTTTTTTGATGGATCCATCTTCTAATAATCCTCTTTGACTATTTTGGAGTGATTTATGAGTTACGCCTTGATGAGATTCAATTTTGAGATTAGGAAGATTGATTTTTGTCAAACTAAATAGTTCATCTAGTCCTAAGAAGCCCTGAACCTGATATAGGTCTTCTGCATTGACAGCCATCCCTTCCATTAGCAAATTCAAAATTATCTTTGGCATTTTCTCGGATACTTCAAGCCTTACTACCTCACCTCCTATCCGTCGTTTTTGAAGGCCTTGTTCAAGAGCACTCATAAGGTCATCGGCTTCAATGTCTCTTAGCTCCAGGTCGGCATCTCTTGTGACTCGAAAAAAGTAGTGCTCTTCAATTTTCATGCCAGGAAAAAGCATGTTTAAATTAAATCCAACTACTTGCTCTATTGGTATACAGATATGAATTGGCTTTGGCTCTATTTCACTGAATTCGGTAGGAATAGATATAAAGCGGTCCATAGTTTTTTGCGGTATTTTTACTCTGGCAAATTGCCGTTGATTTGTTTCAGGATCTATTATCATTGCAGCAACATTTAGGCTTAGATTGCTTACAAATGGGAAGGGATGTGCAGGATCAACAGCTAGTGGAGTGAGAACTGGGAAAATAGCTGTTTGGAAATAGTTGTTAATCCATAGTTTTTGGCGAGAATTGAGTTCTTCATAATCGAGCAGCTGAACATTTTTTTTAAAAAGGTTGCTTTTTAAATGCTTAACATAGTGAGTTTGTTGCTTTTTTAGTAAGGGCGTTAGTACACATCTAATATCTTTAAGTTGTTGTTCAGGCGTTTTTCCATCTTCGCTTTTTTTGGTTATGCCAGCTTCTACTTGTGTTTTTAGAGAGGCTACACGAACCATAAAAAATTCATCGAGGTTGTTACTGAAGATCGCACTAAATTTTGCTTGCTCTAGTAGCGGTGTTCGTTCATCAAGCGCTTGTGCAAGAACTCTTTTGTTGAATTCGATCCAGCTCAATTCTCGATTGATGTAAGTGGTTTGTTTTTTGATATTTTTAGTCATTGATTAACATGTGTTTTCGTATTAGGGGTGCTTAGAAAGTTATTTAGCATGCACTAAGAAGTGTGTGGGTGCGATCTTTTAATTAGATATTGGTTGCTTTTTGTTTCTAGGTAATGCATTACCTGAGACCAAAGCAATCACAATTATTAAAAGACAAGTTGTGCCATAGAACGGACTTCTTTGCCCTAAAAGGTCATAGCAAATACCTGCTGCACTTGCACCTAGAAAAGTACCCAAACTTTGTAGCCCTTGAAGACTCCCAAGCACAGCTCCTTGACCTGTTGCATTTAATCGTCTTGATATTAGTGCGCGTAAACAAGGTGTGACTAAGCCAGTTCCAATCGCTAAAACGCCGACAGCGTTGAAAACCATTGGAATTGAATTTTCTGTGTTAGCAAGAGTTAAAAGAATGCAGCCTGCAATAACGAATCCTATCCCTGTCAATGTGAGACGCCATTCTCCGAAACGCTTCACCAGTGGGCCAATCAATCCTCCTTGCACGACCATTGCGACAACCCCAACTATGACAAAAGCTTGGCTGGATTGTTGAGGCGTCCAACTAAAGGCCTCTTTGAGATAAAGGACTAAAACAGCTGTGAAGCCATTGAAGGCCATGAAAAAAACAAAGAATGCTACACATAGTCGTCTTGATAAGGGGTTGATGAAGACAAGACGGAGTTGAGTAAATGGATTGAGTTCTCTTTTGCGTATGAAGGAGTTACGTGCCTTTTTAGGAAGGGTTTCGGGCAGTATCCATATGACTAAAAACAAGTTTATTAGGGCAAATAGTGTTGCTGCCCAAACAGGCAGCGTGACACTAAATCTTGCGAGAGCTGTGCCTAGACCAGGTCCAAGTACGAATCCCAGGCCAAAGGCAACACCTATGAGACCGAAAGTTTTTGCACGGTTTTCGGGCGTGGAGATGTCCGCCAAGACGGCCGTAGCAGTAGCTGCAGTTCCTCCACTAGCTCCATCGATGACTCTTGCAATAAAAAGGAGTAATAGCGGTAGGCCAGTCCCCCAAATTGGTAAGAAATTATTCCAGTTGAGGCTGACTGTTACCGCAAATAGAAACAGTCCTATTACCGAACCGGATACGCAAGTGATAATTACTGGTTTTCTACCAAAGCGATCACTCAGAGCACCTATTAAAGGTGCTACTGCGAATTGCGAAATCGCGTAAGTTCCTGCTAAAAGGCCAAGTGTGCTTCCATTAGTAGTAAATCGTTCCAACAGAAATGGAAGCAAGGGAAAGACGATTGTTTCTCCTAGCCTGTCATTTAATAGTGTTATGAAAGCACTAAGAAGAGTAGGAACCTTGGGCAAGTGCACAGATGTAAGTTTCTGGATTCATTTCACCATCCCACACAGCTTGTTAATTGACGTGCTGAGGTTGTAATCAGATGCTGATCAAGTATGAATTGCACCCACTTCGAGCTTCTGAACATGAAGTTGTTAGGGAAGTGTATTCAGATGCAATTGAATCTCAAGGGGATCGTTTTTATACAAAAAGGCAAATTCAGGCCTGGTCTGGCTTGGCTTGGTTGCCAGGTTTTCTGGATAGATCACTGGAGGAAGGAAGAGGTTGGGTTAGTGTTGAGCAACAGCAACTGGAAGCATTTGCTGTGAGATATCCTTTAAACCGGTTGGCACTACTCTACTGTCGTGGTCGATCTGCTCGCAGAGGTCATGCAAATGCTTTGTTAGATCGATTGGAATTAGAAGCTAGGGAAGAAGGTCAAACTGAATTACTAACTGAAGCAAGTTTTTTGAGTTATCCATTGTTATTACGACGTGGCTGGAAACTCATATCTCCTGAAGCTCTAGAGATAGGTGGGGTGAGTTTTGATCGGTATCGTATGAAAAAAAAGCTTTGAATTAAGGGCTATTTCTCGGCCTTTCTCAATACGTTGATTTTTTTTCTCCATGAAATTAATTCTTCGAGAGTTTGTTTTGCTAATCCTTTTCTCATAATGATATCTGCCTTATTTAGTCCTGCTTCAAGACTTTTTGCTTGGCCTGCCAACCATAAGTAGACCCCTGCATTCCAATGAACTGCTGTTTGGAAAGGGCCTTTATTTTCAAGTGCTTGTATGGCTAACTTGCGCCATTCATCTAGATTGCTCCATTCAATATCTTGACCAGAACAATCGTGATCATTTGCATGAAGGATTGTTCGTTTGAATTGATTGTGTGTGATACGCCCTGTTATGCATGCACGACTTATTGGAAGATCTATTCCACCTTCAAGGCCTTTAATTGAAATGAGATCTTTTTCTCCAATAAGCGCAAGAGCTTTGTAGGCTCTTGCTTCGGTGGGAGGATGAACAAATCCACTTACAAGTAAATGTTCTCCTTTGTGAGCGGTCCATATGAGCTCCATGCTTGCTAATGGAGGTCGTTTGCCAAGCTCTTCTCGATAATCAATGAGACTATCTGCTAAAGGGAAGTGATCTGGTTGATGAATTAGTGCCAGTCCATTTTCATCAAAGCAAGTTTGTAATTCTTGAATTGATAGTCCTGTTAATTGAAGGCCCAGCACTTCAAATAGTTCAGCTGTAGTGAGTCCAAATTTGATAGGCATACGCTTTCCACCCTGTAATACGACTGGTTGTTTTGCACTTAAAAGCACTAGTGTTGTTAAGGGATAGATGGGTACTGTTCGGTTGCGTCCATCGAAAGGCATGCCAAAGCATATGGGCCGAGTCTGTTTTTCCTTTGACGTTAGTTTTGGTCCTAATTCTGAGTAGGCATCTATCATTCCAGCGAGTTCTTGTGCTTCCGGTCGTCGAATACGATGCGCAATCATGAATGCTCCGATTTGAGCAGGAGTGGCCTGCCCCTGAAGAATTATTTTTAGAGCCTCTGCAGACTCTTCACGGCTCAACCCACGACTCGTATGTTCTCCACTACCAATTTTGCGGAGAAAGGTTTTAAATTCCTCTTTGCGTTCAAACACTTTGGGATGATGTTTTTAGGAAATCGTTCTTCAGTTCCTATTGCCGTTGTAGTAGTAGTTGCTACGAATCTTTGATTTGATGTGTGAATCAAAAAATCTGAAGATTCATATGACCTCTACAAAAAAGGACTTATTGACATTTTAATTGTTTTGAAAATGATCATTACGAAGGCCGATTATCCTCCTTTTGGTCCATTGAGATTGGCTGCGAATTGTTTTGTTATGCAGTTATGTGTGTAGAACCATTTCCTTGGATACCTAGAGGTTTTAAATAGATGGAAATTGGTTTCAAATGGATTCCCTGTCTTGGCGCATGGTCAGTATGGTTTTCCATGGTTCAAGCTTTAGTAAGACAGGAGCTGCAATTGCAATTTTCAGCAATGCCGAATGAACTGGTCCATTGGGTATAAGCTAATCGCTTTTTCACTAACTACTTTTGCTAAAAAATTTGGGCTTTCTCACCTTTTCTTTGCATTGATCTTTTTCTACTGACATGCTTTGTGCACACTGCGAGAAATATGATATTTCCTGGGCATTTATTCAATTTGCCTTGGATTCAAAGAACTGTTGAAACTGCTTCTATGACTGAGGATAAATATGGAACTGTGTATCTCGTGGGGGGAGGCCCTGGTGACCCTGACTTGTTGACAGTTAAGGCGCAACGTTTGTTAGGGCAATGTGATGCTCTTGTTTACGACTCTTTAGTGCCTCAGGAATTACTTGAATTGGTTTCAAAGTCTTGTCAACTATATTTTGTTGGGAAGCGACGAGGCCATCATTCCATCCCTCAGTCGAAAATTAATTCTGTTCTCCGTGAAATGGCTCGCACCTATTCTTGTGTAGTTCGTCTTAAGGGTGGGGATCCTTTTTTATTTGGAAGGGGAGCAGAAGAAGCAGCTTATTTAGAATCTCATGGAGTCCCTGTAGAAGTTGTTCCTGGTGTTACGGCTGGAATTGCGGTGCCTGCATATGCAGGAATTCCTGTTACTCATAGACGCGCGGGTTCTTCTGTCACTTTTGTTACGGGACATGAGGGCATTGATAAAATTCGGCCTTTTGTAAATTGGCGGGCCCTTGCTTTGGCGAGTGATGGACTGGTTATTTATATGGGTCTACATAATCTTCAATACATCGTTGATGAATTGATCGCAGGTGGATTGAATCCATCCACAACATCAGCCGTTATTCAGCAGGGCACAGTGATTGGACAGAGATGTTTAAAAGCTCCATTGCATGATCTTGTTGGAGAAGTAAAAAGACTGGAATTTGCTTCCCCTTCGATTGTGATGATTGGTCCATATATAGATTTTCAAGTGGCAACATCTGCTCCCCAACCAGCTAATGTCACGATGCCAATAACATTTTGATTGGCTTGATCACAAAAGCTTGATCTCTAATAAAGATAGCCAAAATGCTTTTGGATTAGCATTCATAGTTAGATATTGATTATTTAATTTTTTAATAGCTCTACAGCTAAGACTATTAATTAGTAGCCATTCATCTTTTGGAAAAGGTTGTGCATTAATTGTCTCTTCTTTGATTATTCCAGCATCTAAACCTTGTTGCCTCATAACTCCCGCTAAACACCCACTTTTTAAGGGTGGTGTTAGCCATTGATTGTTACGCTTGACTAAAAGATTAGATGTTGTCCCACAAGATATCTCGCCGCTATTACTGAGTAATAAAGCATCGTCATAACCCGCAATATTTGCTTCTGATTTTGCTTGGATTGCTTGACCATAAGCAAATGTTTTGCATCTACTGATTTGACTATTGGCATTACGCATCTCATTACGACTAATAATCGTCGATATGCATTCGAACTGTGGTTCGCCATCATTGATTTCGAGCCAAAAACGATGACTTGACGCTTCGTTTTTATCTGTAGATATTTTGATATTTCGAGAATAATTGTCCCCTCTAGTCCAATTAAGTCGTAGTACACCATTTCTGTTGTTCAACGATAGTCGTTGTATTGCCTCATCAATCAGAGGTCTCAACCACTCTTCTGAAGGAGGTGATGCCATCCTTAATATTGATGCACTACGCTTCCAGCGATTGAGGTGATTGGTAAGCAATTGAACTTTGCCTTTGTAAATTAAAAGGGTTTCAAAAATTCCATCTCCGAGGGTTAAGCCTCGGTCACAGATTGGAATGGCCAGTTCGCTTGCATTGCCCCATACACCGTTGATCCAGGCGATGTTGTTATTTAGGTTATGGTTCATTGTAATGCCTCTAATAGGGGCATTAATTTCCATTTAAGCTCCTGAGATTCGTCAATTGGGTCAGAATCAGCAACAATTCCACAGCCAGCATTAGCTCGTAGTGTTTTGTTTTTCATCATTATGGAGCGAATAAGAATATTGCTATCGAAAGTGCCGTCCCAGTCGATATGCAATATTGAACCGCAATATGGACCTCTCGCTGTTGGTTCAAGCTCATGTAGACGTTGGCAGGCTCGTAGTTTAGGTGCACCACTAATAGAGCCTCCTGGCCAAGCAGCTTCTATTAAATCTATCCAAGTTTTATTCGGCTCTAAGTCCCCGTGGATTACTGAAGTAAGATGATGAACTTGCGAGTAACTTTCTAATCCTACTAATTGGGGAACACATATTGATCCTGGTTTGCACACTCTTCCTAGATCGTTTCGTAGCAGGTCGACGATCATTACATTCTCTGCTCTGTCCTTAGGACTGCATACAAGCTCCATGGCCATAGCCGCATCTTTATTGCGTTCAGAATGCCGTGGTCTAGTGCCTTTGATTGGCCTTGTTTCGACTTTACCTGTTGGCTCTACTTTCAGAAAACGTTCTGGTGAAGAGGAGATGATAGCTTCATTTCTTGCTGCTCCTGCACCTATTACAACACCTCCAAAGGGTGATGGAGACTTTTTTCGGAGCCGTTGAAAAAGATCAATAGCATTTATTTTTTTTGTTAATGAGGTAGTGCAGCAGGCTGTAAGATTTGCCTGAAAAATGTCTCCACGAGCTATTAAGTCTTTTATAAGATTGACATTGCGGGAATATTCATCTTCTTTTGTAAGCCATATCCATGCATCAATGGGAATTCCATATAACTCCTTTATTTGTGATTCTTTAGCATCTTCTTGATGCATGGAAACTTGTTCTAACCAGGTTGCAAACTTTTGGTACCGATCTTTGTTGTGGCCTTCGAGCCAGAGTTGTTGTTTGTGAACATCAAATCTCAATATAGGATCATGAGATGCAATCCATAAAGTTGCCATTTCATCAGATTTCCATGGATTGCATGGCTCTATCCATGCACCTGCTTCGTAGCCAAGCCAACCAGTCCAGTGACCTGGTGTTAAGTTTCTGAGCACTTCAAAAGGATTGACTGCTTTTTTGTCTCCAGGTATTCCATGACAGGTGGCCTGTGCAATTGGATTTGCGGCTAGCGTTATCCATCTACCCATTTGACTTCCGTCACCATCTAGCCATATAAAGCCAGCTTCTCCCCATTGGTTGATTAATTTCTGAGCTAATAGCTCAGGTGGTTGCCAACGATATTGTTGTCGCTTTGGAATTATCACAATTGGCTATTGCTACATAGGTCTATACGTCCTGCTTTTTTTAATGCTTCATCTCGAATACGACAGCTATCACATTGACCACAGGCTTGTTTTTGTCCTTTATAACAGCTCCATGTTCTCTCGATTGGTATTTTCAATCTCAAAGCTTCTTCCACAATTTGTATTTTTTCCCAATGGATAAGTGGAGCCCATAGTTCTGTTCCATGGCCTTCGCGAGCAGCTTTACTGGAGAGATTGGCAAGTTTTTGGTATGCTAAAAGATAATCAGCACGACAATCAGGATAACCTGAGTAATCCATAGCATTGATTCCTAGTATGAGTTGATTAGCTCCACGGGCTTCTGCAAAGCTCAGTCCAATAGCTATAAAAACAGTATTTCTGCCAGGGACATAGGTGTTTGGTATTACTCCTTTCATTACTCCTTTAATGGGTATTGATTGCTTTACATCTGTTAGAGAAGAGCCGCCCCAAGCTGCCAAGTTGATATCGATGGTTTGATGCTCATGCAGTTCCAAGTAATTAGCTATATAAGCTGCAGCTTCTAATTCACGATGATGCCTTTGTCCATAATTGAACGATAGACCTATGACGTTTTGGCCTGCTTCTTTGGCTATTGCAGCAGCTGTTGCAGAATCTAAACCTCCTGAAAGAAGGGCAATAGATGTATTGTTTCTCATCTGTCTAAATACGTTGATTTAGCGTATTTTGAGCCATTTGTGGGTTTGCATGCTAAGTCTCCATTGAGGATTGCTTTTGACGTATTCAAAAGCCAAGGTTAAGCCTTGCTCATTATTCCATCCTGGTTGAAGAAATAATAAAGGTCCTTTCATTTTTTTGGTTTGTTTGGCGATATGTTCGGCAAAGACTAAATCCTCTTTGTCATGTATGACTACTTTTAACTCTTGACATGCTTTTATCAGTGCTATCCGGGGAGGAGCATGTCGTTTTGGAGATAGTGTTATCCAGTTAGGGCTACCGCTTAGTGGATCCACTCCACTAGTTTCTAAATGAATGGGTAAAGCCATTTGGTTTTTGGTGGCTGTGGCTTTTCTGATTGAATCGCAAAGGGGTTCTAGATTGTGATGCAATGGTTCTCCTCCAGTAATCACTACAAAAGACGCTCCTTCTGATCTTGCCTTTATTGTCTCTTCTGATAGTTGGATGATGCTTTCTTCTTGAGAAACATGCTTTGACCACGAGTTTTTAGTATCACACCAGGAACATTGCACGTTGCAACTTGCAAGCCTAATAAAAAAGGCACTTCGACCAGAGTGTGCTCCTTCTCCTTGCAAGGAATGGAATCGCTCCACAACCGGTAGTGTGGATGACATTAAGATTGCTTGGGTAACACTTTCTCTACCGCAGATTTTGTTTGCTGTATTGCTTCATTAGGTGAACCAGGAAGACGTAATTGAGCTGCTTGAATTAACCCTTTAAATAGAGGATGAGGTTTTCCAGGGCGTGATAAGAATTCAGGATGGTATTGGCATGCTGTGAAGAAGGGATGTCCTTTTAGCTCGATAAGCTCTACAAGACGACCATCTGGCGACGTACCGCTTATGGAATATCCAGATTCAATAAATAGATTTCGATATGAGTTATTGAATTCATAGCGATGTCGATGACGTTCATAAACGACTTGCTCGCCATAAAGTTTTTGCACCATTGTGTCCAACTTCAGTCGGCAAGGATAGACCCCTAGCCTCATTGTTCCACCTAGATCCACTACGTCTTGTTGTTCAGGAAGTAAATGAATAACTGGATGCTCTGTGTTTGGATCAAGTTCAGAGCTAGTTGCGCCGATGAGGCCCGCTTGATTGCGAGCCCATTCAATGACGGCGCATTGCATTCCTAAGCACAGTCCAAGGAATGGAATACGTTGCTCCCTTGCCCATCTGATTGATGTGATTTTGCCATCTACTCCACGATTTCCAAATCCACCGGGAACTACAACAGCATCCATGCTCTTCAGAAGTCTTTCTGGTCCTTCAGTCTCGATTTTCTCTGCAGAAACCCAGTGAAGATCTAGAGAGGCATCTTGTGCAATACAGGCATGGCGGAGTGCCTCGACTACCGAAAGGTAGGCGTCGTTTAACTGAACATATTTACCAACCAAGGCTACTTTCACTGCAGGTCCAGGGTGACGAAGCTTGTGAACTATGTCTGCCCAATTTTGCAAATCACATTCATGATCTTTCAAATCAAGCACTTCCAGTATTTCTCGACATAGACCTTCTTCTTTGAGAGCCAGAGGAACTGAATAGATACTGTCTGCATCTAATGAAGGGATTACGGCTCGGTCTTTAACCCCACAAAAGCCGCTGATTTTTTTTCGTAATTCATTATTTATTGGTCTATCACTACGACATACCAATAAGTCTGGTTGTATCCCGATAGAGCGCAACTCCTTTACTGAGTGTTGCGTAGGTTTGGTTTTTAATTCACCAGATGTGCCAATAAATGGCAAAAGTGTTACGTGAATATAAGCAATATCATTTCGCCCTACATCACCTCTGAATTCACGAATTGCTTCTAGAAAGGGTAGTGATTCAATATCACCAACAGTTCCCCCTATCTCAGTTATTACAACATCAGCTGCACTATTAGCAGCTACTCGATGAATTCGCTCACGAATTTCACCAGTAATGTGGGGGATGACTTGGACGGTCCCTCCTTCGTAGTCTCCTCGTCTTTCTTTATTAATGACGGATTGGTATATCGATCCAGTTGTCACACTGTTCAATCGAGACATTGCTGTGTCAGTAAAACGTTCGTAATGACCTAGATCTAAGTCTGTTTCGGCGCCATCTTCGGTTACGAATACTTCTCCATGTTGAAAGGGACTCATTGTCCCTGGGTCTACATTTAGATAAGGATCAAGTTTTAAGATTGATACGTTGTAGCCGCGTGATTTTAGAAGCCGGCCAAGGCTTGCTGCAACGATTCCTTTGCCGATGCTTGAAACAACTCCACCGGTTACGAAGACAAACTTTGCCATTTACTTCTAAGTGACTCTTTAAAGTACCTCCTAGATCTATTAGACCAAAAAAATTAAAAGGTTTCTTTGTGACTGGTCAATTTTCTCCATAATTCCCAAGTGCCATTTATTCCTAGAGATGTAATACTTTGTTTGGTTTCCATTTTAAAGATCAGGTCTGATTGCAGTATTGATTGAGTTATGTATGTGAGTTATCTCTTTTTATCTGCTTTCTTAAGTGTTTTTACTCCTTTCTTGAGTGGATGGATTATTTAGTTTTTGCATTTTTATTCGGGATCTATCCAAGTGCTAGCAACATGAAGTTCTTTGAGTTGATTGTCTTTTGCCGCTCCTGGAGCTTCTGTCATTAAGCAACGAGCTTGTTGAGTTTTTGGGAATGCGATTGTGTCTCGAATTGATTCTTCACCAGCAAGTAACATGACAATTCTGTCTAGGCCAAACGCTAGTCCACCATGGGGGGGAGCACCCATGGTGAGAGCTTCCATCAAAAAGCCGAACTGTTTTTTTGCTTCATTTTCAGGTAGTCCGATTGTCTTTAAGACTTGATTTTGTAGTTCTGGGTCATGGATTCTCAGTGACCCTCCACCAATTTCCAGGCCATTTAAAACGAGGTCATAAGCTTGTGCACGAGCTTTAGGGAGTTTTTCTTTCCATTCGTGCTTCTGACCTAAATCTTTTTGATGTGGCGCACAAAAGGGGTGATGTAATGCTTCAAGGCGTTTTTCTTCAGTATTAAATTCAAACATAGGGAAATCAATTACCCAAAGAAAATTCGGATATTGCTTATTCTTTTCTTGATTAATCAGCTTGAGTTCATTTGCGATAAATTGTCTGACTCGATCAAGGGCTTTGTTGACTATTTCAGTTTTTCCAGCACCAAATAAAATAAGATCTCCTTCTTCAGCACCAGTCTTTTTGAGAAGAGCTTGTTTTTGCTCAGCGCTGATATTGTCCTTTATTGCTCCAATAGTATCAATTGCACCTTCTTGCCGTACTTTTATAAAAGCAAGGCCACCTGCACCGGCTTTTTGGGCTTCACTGAAAACATCTCCCCCTGGTTTAATACGTACGTTACTAAGACTATTGTTTCCATTTTTAACAGTGATGCATTTCACTGAGCCTCCTGCAGCGACCGCTCCAGAGAAAACTTTGAATCCGATTTCTCTAACAATTTCATTAACCTCAATTAATTCCATTCCATAGCGAGTATCTGGCCTATCTGTTCCATAACGTGCCATTGATTCATGCCATGTCAGTCTTGGAAAAGGGAGGCTTAGATTGATTCCTTTGACTTCTTTCCATATTGCTGCGATTAGCTTTTCATTAAGGTTAAGAATTTCTTCTTGACTCATAAAGCTCATTTCGAGGTCTAATTGGGTGAATTCAGGTTGCCTGTCTGAACGGAGGTCCTCATCACGAAAACAACGCGCTACTTGGTAATACCTTTCTATCCCTCCAACCATTAACAATTGCTTGAATAGTTGCGGTGATTGAGGGAGAGCAAACCACTCTCCACCACAGACTCTTGAGGGAACAAGATAATCACGGGCGCCTTCAGGTGTAGAGCGTGTAAGAACAGGAGTTTCTATTTCGATAAAGCCTTCGTTTTCTAGAAAGTGGCGCGCGGTTTTGATCGTGAGGTGGCGTAAGCGGAGGTTTTGATTCATGCGTTCACGACGAAGATCTAAATAGCGATGGCGAAGTCTCAGTTCTTCTCTGACAGGTTCTTCATCGTGAATAGAGACAGTGAATGGCAAGTTGCCTTTGACCTGATTCAAGACATTGAGTTCATTTGCTAGAACTTCAATTTTGCCGGTATTCAGTTTTTCATTAATTGCTTCTTTAGGTCGTGATCTGACTTTTCCTTTTATTTGGAGCACCGTTTCGTTTCTAAGGTTTTCAGCTACAGCAAATAACTTGTCACCTTGGTCAGGATCTACTGTGATCTGCACTGTCCCACTCCAGTCTCTGAGATCAATGAAAATCACTCCGCCATGATCTCGACAGCGATCTACCCATCCGCATAGTTGAACATTCGAGTTAATGTGCTTGGTGCGCAGTTCACCACAACCATTGCTGCGCATGGGGAAAGACTTCTGTAGGCAAAATGAGTTTCCCATAGGGTGGGGGTAGGGGATATTTTTAAGAGATTTACTAATGCTTTTATCCACACCGATAAAAGGGTTTTTTTACAATTTTTGCTGGATATTGCTGTTTACGAACTTCTATTAATAGTTTGCTACCTATTTTGGAATGTTCTATTGGTACATAGGCTAGAGCAATAGCCTTATTTAATGTTGGAGACCATGTTCCGCTAGTGATTTTTCCTATAGAAATCCCGTCATCAAAAACTTGATAACCTTTCCGAGCAATTGCTCTACCTTCTAATTCTAAGGCAACTAGTCGTTGTCGCACCCCGTCTTTTGCTTGTTGTTCAAGAACATCTCTTCCGATAAATTTTGTAGGCATTTCAAGATGCACTATCCAACCTAATCCAGCTTCAAAAGGTGTTGTTTTGGTATCCATATCATTTCCATAAAGATGCATTCCTGCTTCGAGACGTAATGTGTCACGTGCCCCTAATCCGCATGGTTGAATGCCCTTATTAATTAGGTCTTTCCAGAATATTTGACCTGCATCAGCAGACATAAGAAGCTCAAAGCCGTCTTCTCCCGTATAACCTGTACGAGCAAGAAAAATCGAACAATACTTAGATTTACTAATTCCTTCAAATTGAATTTTTGTGTGACCAAAGCGAGGGAGATTACTTAGAGATTGATTTAAATATTCTTCAAGAATCTTTTGTGATTTTGGCCCTTGTAATGCTATTAGGACTCCATCTTTCTTTTCATCAGATATTTGAATATTGGCTGGTTGTAGATATTTCTCCAGCCAAGCTATATCAGCATCACTGGAGGCTGCATTAATGACTATTAACAGTGATCCTTGATTATTATTGTTACCTAGGTCATAAATAATCAAGTCATCAATAATGCCTCCCTTTTCGTTTAGTAGCACTGTGTAACATGCTTCTCCTGGGCCAATTCGATTTAAGTCTGATGGTACAAGTGATTGGAGAGCGTCTTTAGGGTTTTGCCCTTCTAGGCGCAGAATCCCCATATGTGAAATGTCGAATAAACCAGCTTCATTCCTTACTGCTTCATGTTCTTTAATTAGTCCAGAAAATTGAATGGGCATTTCCCACCCTGCAAAGGGCATGATTCGACATCCCTCCTTTAGGGATTGTTCGTAGAGAGGAGTACGTTTTAATTCCATCGTTTATGTGATTGATTGGTCGATGCTTGTTGGTGGTTCGCAGAAGCGGAAGGAAAGTGAGAGATTTTTAGTTGAAATGGCTGAATTCAAGAACCGTAACTAAGGTGGGTTACTTCGCGGATTATGTATGTCCACGAAAGAATGCTGTAGAACCTGTCACCACTGTCTTTCCTTCCCAGGATCTACTGGAAGTTGGTGTCGACTGAGGAAAATTAAAGTTCATCCTGACATTGCTCCTTTTGCTGTTTGTCATCACTGGACAAAGAGAGCACCTTCATTGCCAAAATTTGATGAAAAATTTAGTGAGGTTTGTACTGATAGGCAACTTGAGTTTGGGCGTGCATTGGTTTCTATTGATAATTAAAAGAGTTTTCATTTTTAAGCTCGTTTAGGTGCAAGTACTCAGAAGCATTACTAAGCTTCTGGTTGCTTTTGCTGCAAGGATGCTACTGATTCCAGAATGATCCAGTTGAGGAGATAATTCCACTATGTCAGCGGCTACGAGATTATGTTTTTTTAGAACGTCGATTATTGCAGCAAAATCTTGCCAAAAAAAACCTCCAGGCTCGGGAGTGCCAGTTCCAGGCATGATGCTGGGGTCGAACCAATCTAAATCAACAGTTAGATAAATTGCTTTGCCTAGGTGCGGCATTAATGCTTTTTCTAGATAAGTTGCTGGTTGACCATGTATATGTGGTATGAGTTGGTTTTGGTCTTTCAGCTCTTGAAATTCCTCGCGGGTACCACTTCGAATTGCTAATTGGAATATTTGTTTACTGGGAAGAACTTCGAGACAGCGACGCATTGAACAAGCATGACTATGGGTGCTACCTAACCATTCTTTTCGTAGGTCAGCATGTGCATCAAGTTGCAATAGGATTAGGTCAGGGTTTTCCTGAGCAGTTGCATTGACAGCTCCAACACTTATGGAATGTTCACCTCCGAGTATTAATGGTCGTATTCCTAGAGCTAATAGATATTGAGTCGCTTTATTGACTTCATTGACAACTGCTTCAGGGGCTCCATATGGAATTTTTAATGAGCCAAAATCGGCGAATGCCAGTGATTCAAGATCAAGATCTAATTGAGGACAATAAGTTTCAAGGCTGCTGCTTACTTCTCTAATTGAAGATGGGCCAAAACGAGCACCTGGTCGGAATGATGTAGTGCCATCATATGGAACCCCAAAGATGCCAACTTTGCATCCTTTGGATATGCGATTGGCACCCATAAAAATGGCTCCTTCAGTGTTGAAGGATGCGTTGCAGTGCACTTCTTGATAAGTCATTTGTGTAATTCTCTCTCAATAAAGGCAGGTATCGCTTCAAAGGCTCCTTGTTGCCACCGTGGGCTCCAAATTTCACATTGATTGGATACTTGTTGGACTCTTTGTGAAAATGGACTTTTATAACGGGGACTATCTGTACTGGCAAAGGTCCAACTCCACCACCCGCTTGGATACATAGGAACTGATCCATAAAGGGGGTCAGCAAATTCAAAGATTCGACGAATTAATTGCACAGTTTCTATATGGATTTGACGAAATGCCTCTGGAGATTCGCTTTGAGTTGCAAAAACCCCACCAGGACGAAGTATTCGTTTGCAATTTTTGAAAAAGGCTTGATTAAACAAACCCTTCGCAGGTCCTGTTGGGTCTGATCCATCCACAATTACAACGTCATAGGAGGCATCTGCTGCGTTTGCAACCCAAGTAATGCCGTCGTTGATGTTGATTTGGAGACGTGGATCACTCCACGCATCACCACCAAGGCTTGGTAGATACTTTTGACTTAATTCCACTACACGCTTATCAATTTCTACCATTGCCAAGTGCTCTATTCCTTTATGGCGAAGACACTCTCTTGCCGTTCCCCCATCGCCTCCACCAATTATCAAAATATGATTGAGATGTTTCGCACTACATAGTGCTGGATGAACTAGGCATTCGTGATAATGCCTTTCTTGATGCTCTGCAGTCATCCAACGCCCATCTAGCAAGAGTCCTTTTCCATAACGCTTGCTTTCTATTAATGTGATCCTTTGATGTCGGCTGTTTTCATCAATTAAGACTTTTCCGTTAAGTCCATATCGAACTCCTTCGTGATATTCATCAATCCAGTCGTTAAAGGTTGTTGGTAGTGATGCCATGTAAAGGAGAATACTTATTTATCTATTTAGCTCAAATTTGTTTAAGTTGGAAAGTCGCTTGAGTGAATCGTCAAAGGATGATCAAAGTAGTGTGGCTTGAATAGCTATATCGAGATATTATGAGGATCTGTAGAAACTTGGCTTGGTAGGTTTTAAGTTTAAGTGACTCGATTAAATAAATAATTTGTTTGATACAAGCGTAAGCCTTTATTGTCTTTTATGATTGACTAATGCTTTCTTTTGAGATTTTCCAAATCTCTCTCAGCTCTTTTAATGAGTATTTTGAGATTTCCTTTGCCAGAGTTGATTCAATGAATGAAAATCGTTCTAAAAAACGTTTATTGCTTCTTGCAAGAGCCTCTTCTGGGTTGATTTTATTATGATTAGAGATGGTTATAAGTGTGAATAATAGATCGCCTAACTTTTCTTCTGCATGAGTAACTTTTTTTGTCTCCAGAGTTTCTTTTAGGTCTATTAACTGTTTATTAACTTTCTCCCAAATGCATTCGAAGTTGTTAGATTCGAACCCGAGCTTAGTTATTGTTTGAGAAATTTGCATCGACCCACTAATTGCTGATTGGGAACGAATTCTCTTTTTTAAATCATCACTTATGCTTTGTTTAGGTGTGTCTAATTTTTTTTCTTTTATTTTTATTGATTCCCAAATTTTTCTAACCTCTTCTATGTTATTTGCTTTTTGATTGCCAAAAACATGAGGATGACGACGGATTAATTTTTGGCTGATACTCTTTGCAATATCTTCTAAACAGAATCGTTGACCTTCTTCTGCAATTTGGGCATGTAAAACAACTTGCAATAGTAAATCTCCTAGCTCTTCCTTTAAATTTTCTTCGTTTTTATGGCGTATTGCATCTGCAACTTCATATGCTTCTTCGAGTAAGTATGGGATTAAAGATAAATGCGTTTGCTCTATGTCCCATGGACACCCTTCTTTTGGTGAACGTAGTTTGGCTACAATATCTTTTAGCTCAATAATGGCATTTGCTGATTGAATAGGCTTTTCGAAATTCATAATTGAAGCTTTAAAAGGCTTTTCTTAGGATTCATAACTTTATTTCCACCATCTCTTTGGTAATGGATCACCATCTTTCATTAGGTGAAGCCAAGCACTAGCTTCTAGTCCAACTAAAACCATAAGACTCTGTTTAGGGTTGTGTTTGATTAATTCGCTGAGCCAACGGATTGTTTGTTTAGTGTCAGTAAATCCTAAAGAGTGCAGTAACAAAAGGATGACAGTCGTGATAGCAAGTAAATAAGCCACTCTCAAGAATGTTCCAATAACAGGGCTATGGGAAAGTATTGAACGATGTGAAATGGCCTTTCTATATGGCCACCACAATCCTTGAAGGATGCCCCAACGCTTTAGTGGGATTGATTTTGTATCAAGATCGGGCGAAAGCCAAAGGCCTCCAATGAAAAAGGCTGTTCCACTAATTAGTCCGCTTTCTAGGTCGATTACCAGGGCAATCGTGAGAGCAAACGGTGCTGCCCACCACCTTGTGGATGTGTCGTGTTCCTTACCGGAGGCCATTGCTTTTTAATTAGATGCTGCTGAGAGGAACTCGGTGGGGCAGAATTGTGGTAATGGGCGATTAGCTCAGCGGTAGAGCGCCTGCCTTACAAGCAGGATGTCCCTGGTTCGAACCCTGGATCGCCCATTCCTTTTGATAAGCACATTGCCATGAAAAAGGGCATAAGTCTGATTATTACTTCCTCAGCTGCTGCAGAGTTAGGTCGTCAGGCTTCTTTTGCAGGGCAACCTGGTGCTATGCATCTTGATTTGTTAGAAGATACCTGTGATGAAGGTTGGCTTCATATACGGTTGCAACCTGGTCAAAACAATGGAATACCAGTAGCTCGTACTGATGGGGTAACGCTATATGCTCCTGTTGAGCAATTAGATCTATTAAAAGGTTTAAGGCTGAATTATTACGGTGATTTAAGTGGTGGAGGTTTTTTAATTAGTCCTCCTGAAGGGTCTGAATGTTGTGCATGTGGAGCAGGGTTTAGATTGTTAGCAGGCAGGAAAGGAAAGAAAAATAATTAACACCTGTCATTAAAGGATTTTATACAATAAGAAAAACATAAAAGATTTAAAAACTCATATGTCAATTACAGACTGGCTTTAACACGTTCATTATATTGCCATTAAAGCTCGTAAGTTGAGGTTGAATTATCGCTTGTCCCAATATTGTTTTATGTGAAATGTTAGTCCTCAGGAAAGAGCAAAGCAGCTAGTTCATCTGAGTCCACGTCGTAAACACGCGCAAGACTGGTTTCAATAGCGCTCGTGACTTCACCAGGAAGAAAACGCATAGCATTGAGGGCATCATCAGCAATCTCATCTGTTAAAAGCGTTTCTCCGCCTTCTAACTTTTCATCATTAATGATTGCCATCACCCAGCTTTGATAGGCATACACCAGATCGGAAAATTCGAGTTCGGGGTCGTTTAGATCCATGATTATGGGTAATGCCAGTTTTAAGGCAATTCCACTCTGACTTTAAGTCGTGAAGATGTCTGTTATGGAAAAATCACAGCAAGCTGATATTCAGGCCAAATTATTTGATTTTGCCCTGGATGAATTGGTTCTACAACAAAGAGATAGTTTCAAACCTCTTTGGACTTTGGATAGTTGGGTGAAATTTCTGATTTGGATGACGCTGAATGTTGGTTTATCTGGAGAAAGAGGGAGTATTGAGCAGTTTGTGGAAGCGTTGGGATCTCCTTTGACGGCTCGTATGCGAAGGATTTTTTTCGAGAGAGTTGCTTATAATTTTTCCTTGAAGGTAATGGCTGACCCTTCTGAATCGAGGGTATTGGTTATGCCTATTAATTCTTGTTCCATCACTCTCGAGCAGGCTGAGCAGCTTCTAGACCAGTTGGGGTTGATTGAAAGAGTCGAGCTTGATCAAACTTGTTGGGAAGAGTTGGATGCTGTGATTGCTATACCTTGGAAATCAATTGAGACAGATGATTGATTTGGAAATTTTTTTTAAACAGTGTTTTGCGAGCATGGTTTTGAATATTCTTCAATTTTGTTTTGACTGAGTTGGACGGATCGGCCGCTTCGCGTAAGGCATCCGATGCCTTGCCTAAGACATATGACTCTGCGGGGACAGAGCGTCGTTGGCAGAGGGTATGGGAAGAAACAGATGCCTTTCATCCAGATGCAAATAGTCCTGGACAGCCTTTTTCGGTGATGATTCCGCCACCAAATGTGACAGGCAGTCTCCATATGGGGCATGCATTTAATACTGCCCTAATTGACACAATTGTCAGATTTCAGAGGTTGCAAGGGAAGAACGTTCTTTGCTTACCAGGTACCGATCATGCCTCAATTGCGGTGCAAACTATCCTTGAAAAACAACTAAAAGCTGAGGGTATTAGCCCAGAGCAGTTAGGACGAGAAGCCTTTTTAGAGCGTGCTTGGTCTTGGAAAGCTGAAAGTGGCGGTCGAATAGTTGATCAGTTACGACGTTTGGGTTTTTCGGTTGATTGGCGAAGACAACGTTTCACTCTTGATCAAGGGCTTAGTCAAGCAGTTTCAAAAGCTTTTGTTCTTTTACATCAGCAGGGTTTGATTTATAGAGGTGAATATCTTGTCAATTGGTGTCCAGCTTCTGGGTCGGCTGTAAGTGACTTAGAAGTTGAGATGAAAGAGGTTGATGGACATCTTTGGTATTTTCGCTATCCACTTACGAGTGGTTCAGTGAGTAATGGAACTACTTTTCTTGAAGTGGCTACTACTCGTCCTGAAACCATGCTGGGTGACGTAGCTGTTGCAGTGAATCCTTTAGATGAACGTTATAGCCATCTCATTGGTCTGTCCGTTACTTTGCCGCTGGTTGGACGTGAAGTACCTATTGTGGCAGATGAACATGTTGATAAAGCTTTTGGTACGGGTTGTGTCAAGGTCACTCCAGCACATGATCCAAATGATTTTGCGGTAGGGCAACGTCACAAATTACCTCTCATTACCGTCATGAATAAGGACGGCACTATGAATAAGAACGCTGGACGTTTTGAAGGTTTAGATCGTTTTGTGGCTCGTAAGGCTGTAGTTGCTGCTTTAGAGGATGAAGGCTTTTTAGTGAAAGTAGAGGAACATTCTCATAGTGTGCCGTATTCAGAGAGAGGTAAGGTTCCCGTTGAGCCATTGCTTTCGACTCAATGGTTTGTTCGCATGGAGCCGTTAGCCTCTAGATGTCGAGGATATTTAGTTAAAGGAGAACCTCGATTTGTTCCTGAGCGCTGGGAGAAAGTTTATAGCGATTGGCTTACTGATATTCGTGATTGGTGTATAAGTAGACAGTTGTGGTGGGGGCACCGTATTCCAGCTTGGTTTGTTGTCAGCGAGACAGATGGGAAGATAACGGATAAGACTCCATATGTAGTTGCCTCATCTGAAGATGAGGCATTTGTGCAAGCTCATGATTTATATGGGGAGACTGTTGACCTTTGTCAGGATGAGGATGTTTTAGATACTTGGTTTTCAAGTGGACTTTGGCCTTTTTCTACATTGGGTTGGCCTGATGAAAATAGTGAGGATTTGGACTGTTGGTATCCCACGAGCACGTTGGTCACAGGGTTTGACATTATTTTCTTTTGGGTGGCGAGAATGACCATGATGGCTGCTGTTTTTACTGGGCGCATGCCATTTGAGGATGTCTATATCCATGGGTTAGTTAGAGATGAAAAAAACCGAAAGATGAGCAAAAGCGCAGGTAATGGTATTGACCCGTTGTTGTTGATTGACCGTTATGGCACAGATGCGCTTCGCTTCGCTTTAGTTCGAGAAGTTGCTGGTGCTGGCCAAGATATACGTTTGGATTATGACCGGAAGAAAAAGACTTCGGTAACTGTTGAGGCAGCTAGGAATTTTGCTAATAAATTGTGGAATGCCACGAGATTTGCATTGATAAATCTTGGTAGTGAACCAACTGAAAAGTTGGGTGAATTAGACCCCAAAACTTTGCAGTTGGCTGATCGTTGGATTTTGTCTCGATTAACTCGAGTCAAAGCTGAGAGTGCAAAGCGTTATAAGTCATATGGTCTTGGTGAAGCGGCAAAGGTTTTGTATGAATTTGCGTGGAATGATTTTTGTGATTGGTATTTAGAATTGATTAAGCGTCGACTTAATCCAGTAGAAGTTGATCAAGAAATCGCATTAGTGGATCAGATAACAGCTCGAAAAGTTTTATTCAAGGTTTTGAGTGAGTATTTAGTATTGCTGCATCCATTGATGCCACATTTGACTGAGGAGCTTTGGCATGCCCTCACTGGTGCACCTGAGGCAAAATTGCTGGCTTTACAACCTTGGCCTGAACTTGATGAGTGCTATTTGGATGATGAACTTGAGACATCTTTTTGCGATTTATTTGCCTCTATTCGCTTGGTGCGAAATCTTAGAGCTGTAGCAGGGTTGAAGCCTTCTCAAGAAGTGCCGGTTCGTTTTATTACTTCTAAGAAAGAGCTAGCCGTAACGCTTCAAAAGGCCACAATGGATATTAAGGTTCTTACCCGTGCAAACAGGTTGGAAGTTCTATCACCACAAGAAGCAAATTTACAATCATCTGTAAAAGCTCTTGCAGGAGTTAGTGGAGAATTGGAGGTTCTTTTGCCTATAGAGGGCTTGGTAGATCTTGATGACTTACGAGCTCGTTTGCATAAGGATCTTGCTAAGGCTGATAAAGAAATTATGGATTTATCTAGTCGTTTAGCTAATCCTAATTTTTCTGCAAAAGCACCAGGTAATGTTGTATCTGAATGTAGAGCCAAGTTGTCTGAAGTCCAAGTGCAGGCTTCTTTGGCTCGTAGACGTTTGTCTGATTTAGATTGAATGAGTTATTTACATAATGTTTGATTCAAGTTTTTGGTTGGAGCAATTTCTTCCTTTTTTGCAAACTCCAATAGGAGGAGCAATATTTATTCCTCTATATGCAGTTTGGGTAACGTTTTTGTTGCCAGGAGTGTGGGCTTCAATGCTTGCAGGTGCTCTTTATGGGATTTGGGTGGGAAGTTTCTTAGTGTTTTTAGGAGCGTGTATCGGAGCAGAAGTTGCTTTTCTTCTTGGCCGCACTTTGTTACGTGACTGGGCTCAGCGTCGTCTTGCTAAACGACCAAAATTGCAAGCAGTTCAAAAAGCTGTCAGTCGGGATGGATTGAAACTGGTTTTGCTTACTCGGTTGTCTCCTGCCTTCCCGTTCAGTTTGTTGAACTTTGTCTATGGTTTAAGCGATGTTAGTTTCCGTGATTACACAATTGGCTTGATAGGTATTTTGCCTGGAACTATATTGTTTTGTGGCCTTGGTTCAATAGCTGGAGATATTGCTCGATTTAATCAGGTTCTTTCAGGTAGTCAAGACTTTTATTCTTCTGTTCTACGTTTAGTAGGTTTACTTGCCACATTATCTGTTGTTTGGTTGGTTTCTCGTGCGGCTAGACGCGCTCTTCAGGATTCCTCAGAATTGATATCTTGATCTGGATTTGTAAGATTCCAATCTCTGATTGCTGCAAAAATTATGAACCATCCGAGCCTTATGCGAGCCAGGACGCCTTTTTGAGTTTCTAACTCTGCATATTTAGCTCTCCCGCAAGGAGTTTTAATCCAAGAATAAATTTTAGGGGGAGTCATTAATTCAAATAACTACATATTAGAGATGTTTTCGAGGGAGAGCAGTTTCTTTAATTCAGATTCGTTGATAATTGTTATACCGAGCTCTATCGCCTTTTTGAGTTTGCGTCCCGTTTGTTCTCCAGCTACTACATATTCAGTATTTGTGCTGACTGATGAGGTTACTTTTCCCCCTTCTCTTTCTATTAGAGATTTGGCTTGGTTTCGACTAAGAGTGGGTAATGTTCCTGTCAGTACGAAAGTTTTTCCTTTTATCTGATTAGACAGGGCATTTTTTTGAATTGAATTTATTGTTCTTTCTTCTTTAGTCGTAGCCAATGAAAATCCCAATTGTTTTAAATGTCTAATTAATTCTTGATTACTTGGATTTGAGAACCATTGTTCTAGAGATTGAATGATTTCGCTCCCTATGCCATAAATCGGCTGAATTAATTCAGGTGATTTGCAGATTGTGGCTGCTAGTTCTGAAACATTTGGGAAAGCATTAGCCAGTGCTTTCGCATTGGTTTCCCCAATGTGATGTATTCCAAGACCATAGAGTTGTTTGTGCCAGGGTTGCTTTTTAGATTCAGATAGTGCAGCGATTAGATTCTCTGCAGATTTTGGACCCATCCTTTCAAGACTGATTAGTAGCGAAATATCTAGTTCATAGAGGTTGGCAATCGATTTAACTAGGCCACGGCGGACTAATTGTTCTATAAGCTTCTTTCCAAGGCCTTCAACATTCATGGCTTCTTTACTGACCCAATGGCTGAGGGCACCTCGAAGTATTGCTGGGCAGCTTGTATTTATGCAGCGAGTGGCTGCTGCATTTTTAGCTCGAATTAGCTTGGACTGACATTCAGGACAGTGCTCAGGTAGTTGTACTTTTTTTGCGTTAGCAGGCCGTAGTTCTTGTAGAACACGAACTACTTCTGGAATTATTTCGCCAGCTTTCCGAATAATAATTGTGTCTCCATCGTGTAAATCTATTGCTGCCAACCGATCTGCGTTATGTAGTGTCGCCCTACTGACTGATGTCCCCGCGAGTGAAATTGGTTGGAATTCAGCTACTGGGGTTACTGCACCAGTTCTTCCTACTTGATAGGTGATTTTTACTAGTTTGCTTGGTGCTTCTGCTGCTGGGTATTTGAGTGCTATTGCCCAACGAGGTGCTTTTTGTGTAAATCCTGCTTTTTGTTGTAGGTCAAAGTTATTGAGTTTGATTACTACTCCATCTGTTGCATAAGCCAGGGTTTGCCTTTGAGTTTCCCACTTGGAGAAAAAGGTCTGCACTTCATAGAAATTTTTGAGAAGTTCAGTGTTGGGATTGACTTTGAAACCCACAGCTTTGAGAAATTCCAGTGCTTGCCATTGTTCGGTTGGCGTGCAGAAATCCTTTTCTTGAGCTGTCCATTTTTCTGGTAAATGAATTGAGTAAGCAAAGAAGTCCAGGTGTCTTGATGCAACTACTTTTGGATCTAATTGGCGCAAGGTACCTGCACATGCATTTCTAGGATTTGCAAATAGATTTTCGCCTTTGATTTCACGATCTTTGTTGATTGCAGAAAACTGTTGATTTGGTAAAAATGCTTCTCCTCGGACTTCTAACCATTGAGGTGGATTGTTTATTTGTAAAGACAGAGGGACGGAAGTAATAGTTCTTACATTTGCTGTGATTTCTTCACCTTGAGAACCGTCTCCTCTGGTTGCTGCTTTTACAAGAACTCCATTGGAATAGCTTAGTGCTAGAGCATTTCCATCAATTTTGAGCTCGCCAACCATTTCCCAATGTGAGCTTTCTACGTTATTTTTTTGCCTTTGCTTAACTAATTTTTGAAGTTTTGAATACCAGTTCTTTAACTCTTCGAGGTTAAAAGCATTATCAAGACTAAGTAAAGGTATTCGATGTTTGGTACTTTCAAACCCTTTTTCAGCTTTTTCTCCGATGCGTTGAGAGGGGCTATCAGGTGTAATTAATATTGGTTGCTGTGCTTCAAGATCTAGTAGTTCTCTATACAGACGATCATAGATGGAATCCTCCATGAATGGTGCATCCAGCACGTAGTATGCATGCCCAGCTTTATTAAGGAGATTGCGTAACTCTTCAGCACGTTGAATTAGTTCAGTTAATGATGAGGACACCGAAGAACTTCTAAGAATTTTTAATTACTGCTGAGCTTCAAACTTTAACGATGCGATCTATACGCCAGTTCTCCTCAATTTTTCTGAAAGTAAAATCTAAGGGCAATTCATTTTGTTTGTCTTCGGATTTGAGCTTTAACGTCAAAATGATTTGTTTATCTTCTATTCGAGGTCGACCTGATTTTAAATTTCTGTATTTGTTCAGCTGTAAGCCGGCTAGAAACTTTAAGAAATCCTGTCTGCTGACATGTTGACGATAATTTTTTGAAGTTAGGAGGTAAGCCGCATCAATTCGGCCTTCAGCTATTTGGTTGAAGAATTTTTTCACCAGTGGGTTGATGCCTCTTGCGCTGATAACAAGCTTTAAAGCATTTACTGTCCAAAAGACTAGGAGTCCGGCAGCTCCAACCAGTAGTGATTTGGTTCCGATCTCCTTTAGTAGTGCCCCATCCATTTGATTAATCCAACTGATTAGTGAGTCTGACTTATTAACTGAAGAAACGAGAGACTTTCAGAGATAGTAATTGTTCGCCAGACTTAAATTGTTTTAGGCAGGGCATTGCCCAGCTTGTATTAATGCCATTGGTGCCACTTTTACCATTGTTTCATTATTTCAATCGAGAACACTTTGAAGAGGCGTTAACTCTTGGATCGAAACCAATGGTGTCTGTGCGATGGAGTGATGGGCGCTTGCGAAAAACAGCTGGCTTCTATCGTCGAACACAAAAAATAAGTGATAGGTATAGATCTGAGATTGTTCTGTCTCGCCCTCTTTTGGAAAACCTGCCTCAATCTGCTACTGAAAGTACTCTTTGCCATGAAATGATCCATGCATGGATTGATTTGGTTTTAGGTGTTTCAGAAAGCCATGGTCCCAACTTTCATGCGCGTATGGATGCAATTAATTCCACTCAAAAAAGGTTTCATGTGAGTGTCCGCCACAAATTTCCTGTTCCGGTTGATGTGCCTAAGTGGTGGGCTGTGTGCCCCAGTTGTAGCAACCGCTTTCCGTACAAGCGCCTTTTGCGTGGTGCGGCTTGTAAGCAATGTTGTAATACTTACCATGGCGGCAATTGGCATCCGAGTTGCTTACTTAGCTATGAACCTGCTTCTAATGAGGGTTAAATGGATATATTTTTTTTTGTGCTAGAGATAAGCGGGCTTTCGATTGCTTTTATTGGGTGCCAACGAGAGCATTGGTTGCAAAGTAGGCGTCGCTAGTTTTTTCAATGGATTCAAGCCGGCCAAGTTACAAGCGTCAGAGCTTTAGACAGCCTTTAGATCGTCGTGTGGACAAATGGATTGAGACGGGGCGCCAGTTTGTTGATGGAGTAGCTGGTAATAGACCTGGTATACGTCGGCGCAATTCAATAGGATTTACAGGTGCGAATTTAGAGAAGGTTGGACGATGGGTTGGTGAGAAGGTTGACTGGTTTCTTGAAGATGAGGATAGTTGGTTAGAGCCTTGGCAAACAGAGTCTCAGATGACCTCTTCCAGTGGTAAGAAACCTTTAGATGCAATTTCTCGGAGAGTTCCAAAGGCTAGCTCTCTTTCTTTTAAAGAATCTCAGGACAACTTCGATAAAGATTCTTGGCCAGAACCATCTTCTTTTCGTCTAGAAAGATGGCAACGTGGTCGAGTTAATGATAATAATGATTCTCAAAAGGTTGTGGAGAAGAGGCGCGAATCAGGAAGGTCAGAAAGGCGTCCTTTGCCTAGGTCAAGTCGAAGACGATAATTTTTTGCTCTATGCAACTCTTTTATGATTCTCTATATCAGGACGCCACAAACCTTCAATGATTTTTAGTTTGTGAATATTGGTGGTCTTTTGATTAGACTTATAAAATTCATAACTTTCTTTGTAGTTATTAAGCGATAAATAAATATCAGGAGTTAATTCGTTCATAAGTTTAAGAGGCAATTGATTCATAGTCTTCAGTGACAAATCCTTGTATTAATTCAAAAGCAATATGTTCTGAAGAAGCTTCACTTGCCTTCCAATATCTAATTAATAGCTGAAGTTCTTTAACCCTTGCTTCAGCAGCTTGGATCTTTTGTGTAGTAGTCATTAGAGCAAGAAGCTTTTAAGGTAGTGTTTGCTTGTCCTTGATTGGACTTGGCTCCCTTGTGTGAACTTTGTAGCTTGATTGCAAATTGGGAGGCGTGGAGTCAGATTTAGATTAGTGAGGGTTAACCAGTTGAAGCATGACGCTATGTCAGTAATTCATTAAACCTATAATCCGGCAACCATGAAAGTTGGCAAGTTGTCAAGCATAATTCTATTTAATATAGACATTATTTTTGGTTGATTTCTAGTTCTTTGCGAGGGGTGGGCCCAAGCCATCTTTCTAGTTGAGGACTAAAAACTTCTCGAATAACAGTTAGCTCTCGCTCCTGTCGAAAGAATCGATAATGCCTACTCCAGAAAGGACCTTTTTGTTGAAACTCTGATTCCAGCCAGTCAGCTTTTACTAACGCCAATCCATCCACTTCACGAAAAAGCTCTGATCGTCCTTGAGTAAGACTTTTCCATATTGGTAGCTCTTTGTTTTTAAGGTGTAATTCGGCTTCTTTGTGGTTCCACCAGCTTTCTGCCCAGGCAAGAGTTTGAGAATTGCATGTAAGCCATACCTGTCGCCTTAGTAATGGAGGAGCTAGCTCTTTTGTTTCTATTGGAGCACCTTTGTTTGGTGAAGATTCGTATGCCATTGCAATCAACTTTATTTGGACTTCATGCCCAGTTAGAAGATGCAGATGACGAGTTGGACTCCCATCGCCTAGCAGCATGAGTTGCCATGGGCCTGGTAGTTTTTGTGGACCTTGACCATAAAGGACAGCATTGGTAGGGGCTTCCCAAACTGGTTTAGGTGAAATAAGTAGTGAATTATTCAGGAGTCACCTCCTAAAATGAGGAGTAGGTATCAATGTCATTGTCTTTGGTTGTTATCTAATTCGTATTTTTTGTTAGCTTCAGGATGATGGTTGAGCTTTAGCCAAACGAGGAGTGCAGTTAAATCAGCTTTACTGACCCCTGGCAATTCAGCTGCTTGGCCAAGGTTTTTGGGGCTACATTCGGCTAATTTTTCTCGGGCTTCTTGAGAAATTGTTGTTATTTTTTGAAAATTTATATTATCTGGAAATATCCTTTTTGTTTGTCTTTTAAATTGTTCAATTTGTGCAGTTTGACGTTTTAAGTACCCACTATATTTGATGTCAATTTCTGCACCTTCTTTAACCGCTATAGGAAGTGTTTTGTCCGATAAGCCGTGTCTTGCTAAGTCAGTTATATGGAAACCTGGTCGACGCAATAGATCTGCCAATTGAATTGATCCTTTGATTGGCGCACCAGTTTCTTCTGTAATTAATTTTGCTTTTGGATCACTTTCTTTAAGTCTGTATGTTTCTAGACGCTGCTTTTCATCTTCTAGGGCTTTTTGCTTGGATTGATATAATAGCCATCGCCTGTGGTCAATCAGTCCGAGTTTGTAGCCGAGTGGAGTCAGACGTCTATCTGCATTGTCTCCTCTTAGTACAAGTCGGTATTCACTTCTACTTGTTAATACGCGATAGGGCTCACGAAGATCTTTACTAACTAAATCATCAATCATTGTCCCTATATAACTGTCTTCACGCCCAAAGTGTATTGCTTCTTGACTATTAATCAGTCTAGCTGCATTTACTCCTGCTACTAATCCTTGAGCTGCTGCTTCTTCGTAACCAGTAGTTCCATTTAGCTGGCCTGCAGAAAATAGCCCTCCTATCTTTTTTGTTTCTAACGATGGGAGCAATTGTGTTGCAATCAGATAGTCATATTCAACTGAGTATGCAGGGCGTAACATTACACAATTTTCAAGGCCAGGAAGTGTTCTAAGTAGTTCCAGCTGAATACTTTCTGGTAGGCCAGTCGAGAACCCTTGAACGTAAATCTCCGGAGTGTTCGCCCCCTCTGGTTCCAGAAAGATTTGGTGAGATTCTTTGTCTGCAAAACGTACTATTTTGTCCTCAATTGAAGGACAGTATCGAGGACCTTTACTATTGATAAAACCTCCATAAATAGGTGTTAGGTGTAGGTTCTCTTTTATTAGCTGGTGTGTTTTTTTTGTAGTCCGAGTTATATGACAGCTCATTTGTTCTCCACTAAACCAAGCCTTGGGATCAAATGAGAAGAAACGGTCTGCGGCAGTGCTTGGTTGTTCCTCTAAAGAATTTAGTTGAATGCTTCTTCGGTCAACTCTTGCAGGGGTTCCAGTTTTCAGTCGATTTGTTTGGAAACCTAATTTTTGCAGTGCTTCTGTCAGACCCTCTGCTGCTTGTTCTCCAGCGCGCCCTGCAGCCATTGATTGGTTGCCTACCCATATTTTCCCACCTAGAAAAGTTCCTGTTGTCAGAATTACTGCTTTAGCTTTGTAGATGCTTCCAAAGTAAGTTTTTATTCCTTTAATTTGTCCAATTCTTTCTTTTATAAGAGAGCTATTATTTTTAGAATTTTTATCCATCTCTTCTTCTACTTCAAGTCCAGTTACCATCGCTTCGCGAATAGCTAAGTTTGGAGTCTCGTGTAAAATTTGAAGCATTTTTTGTGTATATAAGCGTTTATCTGTTTGAGCTCTCAGAGCCCAAACTGCTGGCCCTCGGCTTGCATTAAGAATCCGTTTTTGTATGGCTGTTGTATCTGCTAATTTTCCAATAATCCCTCCGAGGGCGTCTACTTCATGGACGAGTTGGCTTTTAGCTGGTCCTCCAACAGCAGGGTTGCAGGGTTGCCACGCGATGCGGTCGATATTGAGAGTAAATAGAGCGGTTGATAGTCCTAAGCGAGCAGTGGTTAGAGCAGCCTCACAGCCTGCATGACCTCCGCCAACGACAATTACGTCAAAGGTTTCGTTGGTGTTGCTCAATTTGTCCATTTAGTCATCATGAGCTGTCTTTTGGTGCTATGCAGCAAGATTTCTAAATCGTGTGAATTGAGGCTCAAATAGTAGTTTTACTGTTCCAACTGGACCGTTTCGATGTTTGGTCACAATTAGTTCTGTGATACCTCTATCAGGAGTCTCAGGGTTGTAGTACTCATCGCGGTAAATCATTAGAACAAGATCAGCATCTTGTTCTATTGAGCCAGACTCTCTCAAATCACTAAGCATTGGACGTTTATTAGTGCGTGACTCGACACCTCGACTGAGTTGGGATAAAGCTACAACTGGAACTTTCATTTCTCTTGCCATTCCTTTGAGACCTCTTGTGATTCTTGAAAGCTCTTGTACTCGATTATCAGGGGTTGAGCCTTCCATTAACTGCAAATAGTCGATCACTACAAGTCCAAGTTCTTTTCCTTGTTCAGCAATTAATCTTCGGCAAAGAGAGCGCATTTCCAACACACTTAAATTTGGTTTGTCATCGATGTATATCGGCAGTTGACCAAGAGTATTAATACCTTGTCCTAGCAGTGGCCATTCTTCTTGTTGCAAGCGACCAGTTCTCAGTCGCCCACTTTCAATACCTACTTCCATTGAGAGAAGTCGATAGGTGAGTTGCTCTTTGCTCATTTCAAGGCTGAATATGCAGACCGGCAGTCCATGAAGCTGAGCCACATTTTTTGCAAGATTGAGCACTATTGACGTTTTCCCCATGGCCGGTCTTCCTGCAACAATGATCAAGTCACTGCGTTGGAGACCTTGGGTCATGGCATCAAGGTCATAGAAATTGACTGGGATTCCTGCTACAGAAGTTCCTAGAGAACGACTTTCAATTTCGTTGAATGTGCTTGTAAGAATTTCTGCTGTTGGCGTGAGCCCTTTCGAAGGTTTTTCTTGACTGATGGAGAAGATTTTTTGCTCTGCTTGATCTAGAACTTCTTCCATTGGTAGCCCTTGATCAAAACCTAGTTTGATAACTTCGTTGCCTGAGCGGATGAGCTGACGACGAAGAAATTTATCCGTGACAAGCCTTGCGACTTGTTCAATGGAAGCAGTGGTGGCGACTCTTTCTACTAGTTCAACTAAACGAGTGCTACCTCCGACTTTTTCAAGAGATCCAGTATCTGCTAACCAAGCGCTCATCGCGGTCAAATCTGTAGGCTTACCTTGGCTATGGAGCATCAAGGCAGTGCGAAAAATTTCCCGATGGGCATTGAGATAAAAAGCTTCTGGCTGTAGTAAGTCTGCGACTCTACTTATGGCATCTGGATCTAAAAGGATCCCTCCTAAAATAGCTTCTTCTGCTTCGAGGTTCTGTGGTGGTATTGAATCAGGTGGAGTTTCGAAATATGGTTCTTTTGAGGTAGGAGATTGTTTGTAATTTTTTGATGCCTGTTTGGAAGCATCTCCATTATTAGGTAGTGGGACGCTCACCATGTATACGAACCATTGAGAAGGGTGGGGACTTACTTTGGATTTCTTAGGTCAACCCTGCAAGTGATTAGTAGCTTGAAACTTCAAGGTTGATTTCAGCTGTAACTTCACTATGCAGCTTTACTTGAACCTTGTATTTTCCAGTGCTGTGAATTTCTGGGACGGTAATTTCCCGACGGTCTATTTCTTTTTTGGTTGCTTCAAGAATGACCTCTGCAACATCTCCATTAGTCACAGTGCCAAATAGAACTCCGTCTTCGCCTACTTGTTTTTTCACCGTGAAGCGGCCAATTGTGACCAATGCAGTTTGGAAGTCAAGTGCTTCTTGTTTGAGAGCAGCCTCTTGTTCAGCTTTTTTAGCTCGACGATGCTGCACTTGTTTCATCACTGCTGGAGTAACCGGTAACGCTTTCCCAAAGGGCAGTAGAAAATTCCTCGCATAACCCGGAGCAACTTCAACGAGATCTCCATCTTTGCCGAGGCTAAGGACGTCCTCGTTGAGAACAACTTGTACTCGCTTAGCCATGATATTGAAATTTAGAGATCAGCCGATTTACAACATTAATACGCGGCGGGCAGTCTGATGTTGCTCGCTAAGCCTAAGGCGCGCAAAAAACGAATATGTTGCCAAGTTAGGTCAATCTGTCCTCGTTGAAGTCCTTGAAGTGCTGAGTTTGGAAAAGCATGGTGATTGTTATGCCATCCTTCGCCAAAGGTGAGTGCAGCAACCCAGGCATTATTTCGAGAGCAATCTCCACTGTCATAAACAACATTTCCCCAACAGTGAGTGGCTGAATTAACTAACCAAGTCACGTGATAAACCAAAACCAAACGTAAAAATATTCCCCATAACACCATGCTCCAGCCATTTACTCCGCTTTCTTTTCCAATCCAAAAAAGTATTGCTCCTAAAGGAATTTGAAGTAGTAGGAAGTTTTTGTTGAGCCAACGGTAGTAGGGATCTTTGTACAAGTCTCCACTTAGACGGGGTACTGCATTCATTGCAGGGATAGGTTCGAACATCCATCCCATGTGACTCCACCAGAAGCCTTTGTGGCTGTTGTGGTGATCTGGATCCATATCTGAAAAAGTGTGATGATGCCTATGAAGTCCTACCCAATCAATTGGCCCATGTTGGCAACTTAAAGCTCCACAGGTTGCGAAGAAACGCTCCAGCCATTTAGGAACTACAAAAGCACGATGTGATAAAAGACGGTGATAACCAAGTGTTACTCCAAGGCATGCTGTAATCCAATAGAGAATCAAGGCTGAGCAGACTGCCTGCCAGCTCCAGAATTGTGGAAGTAGTGCAATTATTGTTAAAAGGTGGATGGTAAGCATGAACCCGACTGTTCCCCAGCGCCTTTGTTCTTTCTTTTCATATTGGCGATTGGAGACAGGTGGGGTATGAAGCTTTTGGGCAACTTGAAATGCCTTTTCTGAATCAATTGGCTTACTTAGAGGCGCAGGAGCTCCCATCATGCGATATGCCATCATTGATAAGCTAAATATCCGCCTACATTACCTGATAAGAATTGATATTACTTCTCTTTCTTTGATCTTAAATCTGATTTTGTGACTCCTGGCTTTCGTGAACAGTTGTTTGATGGGCGTCGTGCTATGGCGCATCTCATTCACGTTTGGCATGAGCGAAATGGTTGGTCACATAAGGTCTTACCCGCCCTAGCAGAATCACTAGATATTGGGCGGGTTCACAACTCGCAAATTTCTAATTTGCGCAATGCAAAACTTGCTTCCCCTGGCCCTGAAGTTTTTCTCGCTCTTGCCCAAGCTAATGCTGTCCTCCACGAAGGAATAGAAACAATTAGTGATCGCCTTGGAGAAATTCACCCTGAATTATTAACCGTGCTTATGGAGTCTGCGATTCCATTAACAGGAGATGATGGTCAACCTCTCAGTGCAGGGAAGTTGTTTGAAATCTTTCTTGGGTTAGCGCCTTTACCATCATGTTTCGATTGGTTTATTGAAGAAAGTGAGTCTGCTTTGCTAAGTGCTGCTTTGGCTGAATATTTGTGTTGTGGTAAATCTTGGAGGCTTTGTCGAGATGAGGTTATGTCTGCTTATCCAATTGTTAAAGCTCAGCGTCGCGAACGTTTTGCCCAGGTAATGGCTGGACTTAGGGATTACAGCGCTGAGCAATTAGATGGAGAACTAATTGATTTGCACACCACTCATTTGACACTGGTTGGAAAGGAATTCACTGGAAGTACAAAAGAGTTTCTTGACGATTTACGCTTAAAAGTCTTGGAAATGAAAAATCAAGAAACCCCTTGAGAATATTTTGCTTGACGAATCTTTCTAGCAAGACCCAAACGTTTTAAGAGCTTGATATGTTGCCAAGTTATATCAAATTCAAACCATCTCAGACCATGGCGAGCACTTTGGGGGAATGCATGATGGTTGTTGTGCCAGCCTTCTCCAAAAGTTAGTAGAGCAACCCACCAGCAATTTCTAGAGAGGTCTGGGGAGTTGAAATTTCGATAGCCAAATGTATGTGTAGCGGAATTGACTAACCAAGTGACGTGATATACGACCACTAAGCGTAGCGGAATTGCCCAAAGCACCAGGCCTATGCCTCCTCCATGTACTTGGTTCAATTCGCCATACCAATACAACAATAGAAAGATTGGTATTTGTAAAAGAAGAAACCAGTGATCTAGCCATCGGAAGAAAGGATCAGCTAATAGATCACCAGCAAGTTTGTGGCTATGTCGTAATGCAGGGATTTCATGAAGCATCCATTCGCTGTGGCTCCACCAAAAGCCTCTCCCTGCATCGTGATGGTCATTTGGTTGGTCAGAAAATTGATGGTGGTGTCGATGTAGAGCAACCCATTCAATAGGTCCGCTCTGGCATGCAAGTGTTCCCATAATTACCAGAACTCTCTCTAGCCAACGAGGAGCTACAAAGCTGCGATGAGAAACCAGCCTGTGAAGTCCGAGTGTTACTCCTAATACGGTTATCCAGTAGAGGATTGCAAAAGCTGTGAACCCTTGCCAACTCCAGAAACGCGGTAGAAGTGCAAAGGCAGCAGCTATATGCATAAAGAGCATGAAGCTTGTTGTGCCGCTTCGAAATGGCCTTTGACTGGGGGGCAGCGGCTCTCTACGTGAAATTATTCCTGCTCTTAGGCGGAGCTCACGGGAGGATTTATTAGATGGTGGGACAGTTGAAACCAAGATTACCTCCGTTTTATACAAATGCCGCTTCTTAGAGGATGTGAACAGAAGCGAATGGAATAGTGGGCGAAGTGAGAACTAAGAATAAGAATCTAAAGGAACTGTAAACCTCGTACTTCATTAGCTGTGTCTAGACCTCCTTCAGCTGAAATAAATGAGGAACTGGTTAAAGCATGGGCCAAGAAACTTGTTTTTTCTGTTGCTAAACAACAAGAGCCCTTGCGGCAAAAGCGAACAGAAGCAGTTATGCCTTGCCTTGAAAAGGTTTTGGATGCTTTCACCCAAGAGCGAGTTGGAACCCAGCATTTTGTGTCTACAACTGGATATGGTCATGGTGATTTGGGCCGGGAAGTAATAGATAAAGTTTTTGCAAGAGTTCTTGGAGCTGAGAGGGCTGCTGCCAGGCTTCAATTTGTCAGTGGGACCCATGCAATAGCTGCTGCATTGTTTGGGGTTTTGCGTCCCGGAGATCAATTACTTTCTGTTACAGGTAGTCCATATGACACTCTTGGGGAAGTCTTAGGTGTCCGTGGTTCAGGTCAAGGTTCCCTTGTTGATTTTGGTGTCTTATATGAAGAGTTGCCTTTGGATAAAAATGGAGAAATAGATTTTATTTCTTTAAAAAATGCTTTAGGAATTAAAAGGAGGATGGTTTTTATTCAAAGAAGTTGTGGTTATTCTTGGAGGCCTTCTTTGTCGATAGACTCTATTCAAAAACTCTGTGCATATATTCATCATAAACAACCTAATTGCATTTGTTTTATAGATAATTGTTATGGAGAGTTGGTTGAAGATAAAGAGCCTTGTCAGGTTGGGGCTGATTTAATTGCGGGTTCTTTGATTAAAAATTTAGGAGGAACAATAGTTCCAACAGGGGGTTATGTCGCGGGTCGAACTGATTTAGTTGAAATGGCTTGTTACCGGCTCACCTCTCCAGGTATTGGTATTCATGGTGGCATAAGTTTTGATTTAAATAGGGTTCTGCTTCAAGGTTTATTTCTTGCTCCACAAATGGTTGCAGAAGCATTGATTGGTGCAGATCTTGTCCTAGGAGTTTTTCAAGCACTTGGTTTTGAGGTCCAACCAGCATTGCCTGATTGCCGCAATGATGTGATTCAAGCAGTTCGGTTAGGTGATCCAAAGGCCTTGCAAGTTGTTTGCAAGGCCTTTCAGGTTTCGTCACCTGTTGGTTCTTATTTAGATCCAGTACCTTCTTCAACCCCAGGCTATGCAGATGATTTGATTATGGCTGGAGGTACTTTTATTGATGGAAGCACTAGTGAGTTTTCTGCAGATGCTCCTCTAAGACCTCCATATAACCTCTATGTTCAGGGAGGAACACATCATTCACATATAAAAATTGCACTAATTAGAGCTCTTTGTGAGCTTGTTAAGGCAGGATTCTTGGATTTGCCCCAGACTAGGTGAGGTTTTCTTGGTCCAATTTGATTGCCTTCAATTTCCCAGATCATTTTCGATTTGCTGACAATCACGAATACGCCGCTTTAGATGGCGAGTTTGTTCGTGTGGGCATTAGCGCTTTTGCTGTAGATCAGTTAGGCGACATAGTTTTTGTGGACCTTCCTGATATCGGCACTTCTTTAACTATGGGAGAAACTTTCGGCTCCGTTGAGTCAGTCAAAGCAGTTGAGGACATGTACGCCCCAATTAGTGGAGAAGTGCTGAAAAGGAATGAAGTTGTTCTTTCTAGTCCAGAAGACCTTCAAAATGATCCTCATGGTGAAGGGTGGCTTTTGTTAGTAAGGCCATCTGAACCTTCTCAATTGGAGGATTTAATGGATGCTGACTCGTATAAGAGCAAACTCGCAGCTAACTAAAATTATTTGATCATTTTTTTTGTAAGGCATTTCTTCTAAAGCCTTTTTAATCTTGCAAGGGTCTTAGGATTTATGCCCGTGCTTGATAAAAAGCCTGTGGCGGCGAGAATTAATGTCCTTTCTAGTTTTCTTGAAAGACATATTGGCCTCAACTCAAAGGATCAAAATCAATGTTTGAATGTATTAGGTCATGCTGACCTGGCTCAATTTATTTCGGAAATTGTTCCTGCCGATATTCTTGACTCCTCACCACCGAAGGGATCTTTCCCTGAAGGGTGTTCAGAATTGCAAGCACTCGATGAACTTAGGTTAATTGCCGTCCAAAATTGTGTTCGACGCTCCTTGATAGGACTGGGGTATCACGGCACAGCAACACCAGCGGCCATTCATCGTTATGTTCTTGAGAATCCTGGATGGTATACCGCATATACCCCATATCAGGCAGAAATTTCGCAGGGCAGACTGGAGGCTTTATTTAACTTTCAGACGCTCATTAGTGAGCTAACAGGCTTACCCATTTCTAATGCTTCATTGTTGGATGAGGCTACAGCGGCTGCAGAGGCTATGAGTCTTGCCTTTGCAATAAATAAAAGCTCTGATCGATCAAGATTTTTGGTTGATTCAGATGTTTTGCCACAAACTCTTGCTGTTTTGCGTACTAGAGCTGAACCTCTTGGAATTTGTTTAGAGGTTTCAGAACCAAGATTGTTTGAATTAAATGATGAAGTCTTTGGGATTCTTTTGCAATTGCCTGGTCGCAGTGGAAAGCTTTGGGACCCTTCCGATGTTATTGCCAAATCCCATAATGTTGATGCTTTGGTGACAGTAGCCATTGATCCTCTGGCGCAGGTTTTATTGGCTCCAGTAGGAGATCTGGGAGTTGATATAGCCGTTGGTAGTGTTCAAAGGTTTGGAGTCCCAATGGCTTTTGGGGGTCCTCATGCAGCTTTTTTTGCAACTAAAGAGATTTTTAAACGTCAGATTCCAGGGCGTTTAGTGGGTCAATCTGTTGATGCAGATGGTGAGCCAGCGTTGAGGTTGGCTTTACAAACACGGGAGCAACATATTCGAAGGGATAAGGCAACTAGCAATATTTGTACTGCACAGGTTTTGTTGGCTGTTATCGCATCGTTTTATGCGGTGCATCATGGTCCATCTGGCTTGAGGTCTATAGCTCTGAAAGTTCTTAGGTTTCGTGCTCAGCTCGAAAATTGTTTGATTCAGCTTGGCTATTCCCTTGTAAAGATGGTTCGCTTTGATACCGTTGAAGTTTTTGCTGACAATGCTTTAGAAGTTCACAAATTAGCGGAGGAGGAGGGTGTAAATCTCAGAGTTCTTCCTTTAGGCGCTTCTGTCAATGATGCGAAAGGCTTTGGGATTACTTTTGATGAACTAACTGATCAAAAAGAATTAGATACACTTCATAAAATATTGGCTAATGCTATTGGGAAACCTATCGAGTCAGTAGAAATAACTAATTTCAACCTGGAGTCTTTGCTTCCTGAAATTCCTTTACGCACTAAGAATTGGTTAACTCAGCCTGCTTTTAACCTTCACCATAGTGAAACAGAATTTTTGCGATATATCCAGCGTTTAGTAGCACAAGATTTTTCATTGATTCATGGAATGATCCCTTTGGGAAGTTGCACCATGAAGTTAAATGCTGCAGCTGAACTTGCTCCTATTAGTTGGAGAGAATTTTCTGCTCTACATCCTTTTGCTCCAATAGATCAATCAAAAGGCTATCAAAAATTAGTTTTAGACTTAGAGTCATGGTTAGCCTTATTGACTGGATTTGCGGGTGTTTCTTTGCAGCCAAATGCAGGTTCTCAAGGTGAATTTGCCGGACTATTAGTGATACGTGCTTGGCATAAATCGCGTGGAGACTTTCATAGAAATGTTTGTTTAATCCCTACTAGTGCTCATGGCACTAATCCAGCTAGTGCAGTCATGGCTGGATTTAAAGTAGTGCCTATTACCTGTGATGAATACGGCAATATTGATCTGGAAGATTTAGCTAAAAAGGCAGAAGCTCATTCCTCACAATTAGCCGCTTTAATGGTTACCTATCCTTCAACGCATGGAGTTTTTGAACCACGTATCAGAGATATATGTGATGTTGTTCATTTGCATGGTGGACAGGTTTATTTGGATGGCGCAAATTTGAATGCTCAAGTTGGTCTTTGTAAGCCTGGATCGTATGGAGCAGATGTTTGTCATCTCAACCTTCATAAAACTTTTTGTATTCCTCATGGTGGTGGAGGACCTGGTGTTGGGCCTATCGCTGTTGCTGCTCATTTAATTTCATATCTTCCAGGGCATCCGTTAGCAAATTGTGGTGGGAATCAGGGCATTGGCGCTATTTCTGCGGCCCCATTTGGGAGTGCAGGAATCTTGCCAATTAGCTGGATGTATTTGCGCATGATGGGTGCAGAAGGCTTGCGACAAGCAAGTTCAATTGCAATGCTGTCTGCAAATTACATTGCTCATCGACTAAATCCGTTTTATCCAGTTCTGTTTAAGGGCCTTAAAGGATTAGTTGCCCATGAATGTATTTTGGATTTACGCCCACTTAAAAAGATTGCTGGAATTGAGGTTGATGATATTGCTAAGCGGTTGATGGATTATGGCTTTCATGCCCCAACTGTTAGTTGGCCTGTGGCTGGAACTTTGATGGTGGAACCAACTGAGAGTGAAAGTCTTGAAGAATTGGACCGTTTTTGTGAGGCCATGATTTCCATACGAGCAGAAATCAAGGCAATTGAATTAGGTGATTTTGATGCTTTGGATAATCCATTGAAACGTGCGCCTCATACATTGGGAGCTGTTACAGCAGAGGAATGGGATCGCCCATATTCTCGTGCTAAAGCGGCTTTCCCATTGATAGAGCAGCGTAAAAATAAGTTCTGGCCGGCTGTTGCTCGGATTGATAACGCATATGGAGATCGCAATTTGGTTTGTAGTTGTAATACTTTTGAGGAGTTCAACGAACTATAAATTCATAGACCCTCTGGCCGAAGAGACCAAAAAGAGGTAAATTTTCATCGAAAACCGAATTTTTGGTTTTATTACGCTGCCTAGAGATGTTTTCTGACTAATCTTTGCCGCAGCGGTACTCATTGCTGGAGGGGACAGCATGATTCGCAACACTTCGTCTGATAAACCTTCATCTATCCATGAGAAGGAGGAGTTGATTCTGCCTTCTTTTTCGGAAGGTCTTGAGGTTGCAATGAATAGTGGGAAGTCATTTCAGATTGAAGGAACAAATGTGGTTCGTGTTCCATTTGGAATACGCCATCCACAAAAAAAGAGGCCTGAAAGGCCTCAAAGATGGGCAACCTTAGTACTACCTTTTCAGCCACTGGGCTCTCCAACTCCGCCCCCACAGGCTGCTTAATATTGCTTTATGCAGCGATTTTTATTGATTGGTTTTCAAGAATTTGATGGTAATAATCTCTTAATTGATTAGTAGCACTAGCCCAACCCCATCGTTCAGCCTCTTCTCTTGCTGCTTTTCGCATTGATATATGTTCAAGATCATTTTTTAGCAATCTTTGAGTGGCATTTATTAAACTCTGTGATCCTTGATTGTTTCCATCGGGGTTGAAGAGACACCCGTTTTTTCCATCGGAAATAATATCTGGTATACCTCCTCTATTTGCTCCTATTACAGGACACCCTGCTGCCATGGCTTCTAAGAGAACCAAACCTAGGGTTTCGGTGCTAGAGGGAAATAAAAATGCATCTCCTGAAGCATAAGCACTAGCTAATTCTTCTCCGGCCAGATATCCAACGAAAGTAGTTGGAGTGTTTTCAAAGGCTTTCTCTAGTTGTTGTCGGTAAGGTCCATCGCCAACAAGAGCAAGTCGTGTATGAGGTAATGCTTCTAATACAGGCTTAATTCTCTCTATTTGCTTTTCCGCTGAAAGTCTCCCAACATATATCAATAGCGCCCCTTCATCAGTAAAATTACCTAAGAGACGTCGACGCATTTCATCGTTACGTAATTCTGGGCGGAATACTTCTGTGTCAACTCCGCGTTGCCATAAAGCAGTATGTTGAATACCTTTCTCGCTAAGTTCTTTAACCATTGCTGTAGAAGTGCATAGATTGAGAACAGCTTGATTATGTGCAGCTTTTAAGAGTTCCCACAACAATGGTTCGAGCATACCCATTCCATAGTGCTCGAGATATTTCGGGAGATGTGTGTGGTAGCTAGCAATAAGAGGGATGTTATTTGTTTTCGCTAGCCATATTCCTCCTAATCCGAGGACCGCAGGATTTACGACATGAACTAAATCTGGTTGAAAACTTTCTAAAGCTTCTGATACTGCTGGTCCTGGGAGTCCAAGCTTTAATTCTGGATAAAGGGGTAATGGCATCGCTGGAACACCTACAACCTTGGCCCCCATGTAGTTGCTAGGGCATCCCTCAGGACAAAAAACGACTACCTCATCTCCCGCAGCAATGAGATGTTTAACTGTTTTTGTGAGACGCGTAACTATTCCATCTACCTTAGGAAGGAAAGTCTCGGTAAAAAAAGCGATCTTCACTTGCGTAATGGTGGAGAGAGCAGGTCCATTTATGACGGCTTTTTAATTGCTTTGGCTTGAGTGGATGTCCAAGCTGATACGCATGGAATCCGATTGCGATCGCAGCGGTCTGACCAGCGTCGCGCTACATCTACTACTTCAGTCAGCAAGCCATCATCAAGGGTAGTTGGATTTAGTCCAAGTTCAATAAAGCAGCGATTATCAACTATTAAGTCATTCTCTACAGCTTCATTCCTTGGATTTGGTAAGTGGTTCAGTTTCGCACCTGTAAGGGCCGCTACTTTCTTGGCAAGCTCACCAACTTGGTGACTTTCAGTCATTTGATTAAAGATTTTGACCCGTTCCCCTTTATCTGGGGGATTTTCAAGGGCCAATTGGACACATTTCACTGAATCTCGGATGTGAATGAAAGCACGTGTTTGCCCACCTGTTCCATGCACTGTGAGTGGATACCCTATTGCTGCCTGCATTAAAAAGCGGTTTAGAACGGTCCCATAATCGCCGTCATAGTCAAAGCGGTTTGTCAGTCTTGGATCTCTATTAGTGGCATCAGTATTCGTGCCCCAAACTATTCCTTGATGAAGATCAGTTATTCGTACATTGTCGTTTTTGTTGTAATAAAGAAAAAGTAATTGGTCTAGCGTTTTGGTCATGTGATAGACACTCCCAGGACTGGCTGGATGCAGTATTTCTTCTTCGAAACGAGTTCCATCTGGCTGAGGAACTTCTACTTTTAAATAACCTTCAGGAATTGTGGCTCCTCGGTGAGATCCATATCCATAAACCCCCATAGTGCCAAGGTGCACAATGTGGATATCTAGGCCGCTTTCTACAATTGCTGTTAAAAGGTTGTGTGTCCCGTTGACATTGTTATCCACTGTGTAGCGCTTAGTTGCGCTGCTTTTCATTGAGTAGGGAGCTGCTCTTTGTTCTGCAAAGTGCACGACGGCATTTGGCTGTTCGTGTTTGAGAAGCTTTAACAGCCGTTCGTATTCTTTTGAGATGTCTAGGTTCTCAAACTTCATAGGTTGACCACCTATTTCTTCCCAAGCTTTAAGGCGGTCTCCCATGCTCGAAATGGGAGTTAGAGACTCCACTTCCAGATCAATATCTATTTTTCGCCGACTTAAATTGTCCACGATTAAAACATCGTGGCCTTGGTCGGCCAAGTTCACTGCACAAGGCCAGCCGCAGAAGCCGTCGCCACCAAGAACTAGAACTTTCAACCCACACTCCTGGAGAAAAGAGCTACTCGCTCAATTTAGTCAAGCTACTACAGGCTTTTCAGCTAATGAAAACCACATAGCCAACTATTGCCATTATAAGCATTACTAGGCTAAAAATTATTAGCTGAAAGTTATTCCTATTACTAGACTCTTGGCTAATTACTTCAATTTTGGGTTCTTTTGCAAAGGCATTAAGCCGTCCGCCTGATTCTTCTGTAACGGACATTGGATTTCAATCGCTCGGCCGAGAATATTTAATTAATTACTTTAGAGGAAACATTCCGTTACTTTCCGTTACTGCTTTTAGTAACCAGCCCTGAGTTTGGGGAACTGGCGAATGCGGTTGATTTTTGAGGGATGCGGCCAGCAAGGAAGGCTTCTCTTCCAGCTTGAACAGCTTTTGCCATTGCTTTTGCCATTGCTGGCGGATCATTAGCCATGGCAATTGCACTGTTCACTAGCACTGCGGCAGCCCCCATTTCTAGAGCTTGGGCGGCCTCGCTAGGGACTCCAATGCCAGCGTCAATAATTACTGGGATTTTTGAATTTTCGATAATCAATCCAATATTGGCTTCATTTCTTATGCCTTGTGCGGAGCCAATTGGAGAGCCCAAGGGCATTACAGTTGCGCAGCCAATTTCTTCAAGTCTTTTTGCTAGAAGTGGATCAGCATTGATATATGGCAAAACTGTGAAACCTTCTTTAATGAGTTGTTCTGCAGCTTGAAGGGTGTCAAATGGATCAGGTAGCAAATGACGTTGGTCAGGGATCACTTCAAGTTTGATGAAATTGTTGTCTTCTTGACCAGACAGTTTTGCTAGTTCTCGCCCAAGTCGTGCAACACGAATCGCTTCTTCTGCATTTGTGCAACCAGCAGTATTAGGCAGCATCCAATATTTGGACCAGGCAATTGCTTGTATAAGCCCTTCATGACCTGGGGCCAGAGCTTGTACTCTTCTGACAGCTACTGTCACCATTTGGCTTTCTGAGAGAAGTAAGCTTTTTTTCATTACTTCCACGCTTGAATACTTCCCTGTTCCAGTGAAAAGCCTGCTACTGAAATCTTTCTTGCCGATTGTTAGCAGATCCTTGCTTTTTTTCATCGAAACTCGTTGAGCTGTATGAGAGGGTTTTGAATTGCCTTGTGAGACATCCTGATTCCATGATTGGACTTAGCTTGTCACCAAGGATCAGTCTGGTGGAATGAATGCCTTTTTTTCAATTGTTGGTGGCCAATGCTTCGGTGTTGGAGCAATCTATGCCTAGTGCGATTAAGGATGAGCCTCTGATACAGGAAATGCAAGTTGCGCCTGAACCAAAAATTGAAGTTATACCTTTTGTGATTGAAGGCTCTGTAGAGAGTTTTGACTCGATTGAGAGGGCAAAAGAAATAGCAAAGACACTTGCTCGAAAATGGTGTGGTACTTATAGCTCATTTAATGATGGCTCGAAACTTGATTTGACATTGTTCTTTTCTCAAGTAAAGCCGATTGGCCAAATAGTTGTTCTTCATGGTGAGGTCCTCATTGATGGGGTGACAACCAGTATTAGTGGCAATATAAATGCAAGATCTAATCAGATAGAGTTGATACTAATTTCGAATCAATTAATTGCAGGCATTGAACCAGGTGGAACTTTTTTAGGTTTAGATGGCATTAAAAGTTTGGCATGGAAGCCATCAAGATTAAATGATTCAGGCGGACGCTTAGATTTTAAAAATACTTGCAGTAAGGTAAATTCAAAAGCCCAATCCGTTTTCACTTTTTCCTGAACTGTTTGCAATATTCCTTTCCAATTGCTTAAGACGTTTAGAAGCAGTTTTGTTTTTAGGGTCCATAATTAATACCTCTTTATATAACTTTGAGGCTTCATCTTCTTGCATTAAGCGTTGCTTTGCAAAAGCTAAATTATTTAAAGCTACCGGGTAATTAGCCTTGGCTTTAATTGCTACTTTATAGTGAGGAATTGCAGATTCAAAATCTTCTTGGGCTGCTAATGCAAAACCTAGTGCATTTTCAATAACAGCTTTTGCTTCGCTAGGTTCATCCTCAAGTCTCTTTAAGGCTTTTTTAAGGGTAGAAGTTGCTTGTGGATATAATCTTTTTCTTAGTTGAACAGAAGCAAGTTCATATAGCTCTGCAGCATCTTTCGAGGAACTTGCACCACCTTTTTCCAGTTTAATCAGGTTAACTTCATCGCGACGAACTCTAAGAAGTTGTCGCCCTACTAAGATGGCAATAATAACAAGTAAGCCAGTTAGGCCGATGAGATATGTTTGTGGAAGAATGGTGTCCATAAGTTAATACTTTCGCAGTTCGGCTCAAACAATGGGCTAATTTTTGACTTCAAAATAGATGGACATCATCACGAGTGACTTTCTTAAAAGCTTTATATTCCCCCTAAATAGCAAGATAAAAGCTAGTTATGGGTCAATTTTTAGCTGAAGTGACTACTTCAGAAAAGCTTTGAGGGTCAAGTAAAGCTAGTTGAGACAACATTTTTCTATTCAGACGTATGTCTGCTTTTTTGAGTCCGCCGATTAGCCGGCTATAACTCATGCCATTAATTCTTGCAGCTGCATTAATTCGAGCAATCCATAGACGTCTGAAATCACGTTTGCGACGCCTTCTGTCACGGTATGCATTGCATAGTGCCTTCATGACACGTTGGTTGGCAGTGCGAAAAAGGGTTCCATTACTGCCTTTAAAGCCCTTAGCCAGGCGAAGTATTTTGTTGCGACGTTTACGGGCTACATTGCCTCTTTTGACACGTGCCATGAGAAAAATCGATGTGGAGAAAGTTAGGTCGGCGGATAGGCTTGAGAATTGTGTTGCCAGTCCTTTTTAGGAGTAAGGGAGCATCAGACTTACGTTTTCAGCATCCCTATCATCTACAACTGCTTTTGTTGCAAGATGTCTTTTGAGTTTGGGACTTTTGTGGTCTAGCAAATGATTGCGGAAAGCCCGACGCCGCATGAACTTGCCAGTGCCTGTTGCTTTGAACCGCTTTGCAGCAGCTTTGCGGGTCTTTAGCTTTGGCATATCTGTCTGAAGGCAAGCACAATCAACAACATTACTTCTTTGACCCGCCTCACACCAAATAGACATTATATGTTGCGCAAGTATTGGTCAGCTTTGACTATCTCAATTTATTAGTCGAATGACTTCTTCAAAGTTATTTCTACGTGCTTTTTGCTTAAGTATTCCAGCAATTCTCTCTGGGTGTAGCCACTATTCTGTAGATCCATCAAGAAAAGTTGATTTATCTGAACAGGCAGCTAGTGGAGATTATTCGAAAACTATTGGTCAGAACTCTTCTCTCTTAGTTGGTTTAAAGCCTTATTTGGGAAGAGGGACTTCTGATTTAAGACCGGCTGAATCACTACGTCTAAAAAGTACTGGCAAACTTTTGATATTGAAGGATGCAAGTGGATTGGTTCACAAATCTCATGAGATCACAATTTCTTGGCGAAAGGTCCCTTTATCGACGCCTAAAATGCTTAGAAGGCAAGTCATTGGACCTTTTGCAAGCTTTGAGTCTGCTGAGCGAGTAGCTCTTCAGTTAGAGAATGCAGGTATTTCAACGCAAATAGCACACCCTCAGGAATGGGAGCTTTGGGCTGCTTATCAAGCAACAGTGCCAAAGGCAATTAACGCTTTGCCCTGGAAGCAGACCCTTACTTCAGAAGTTCAACCTGTATTAAAGGGAGCCAGTGGGCATCGTTTAGTTGGTCCTATCAAGATAGAAGCTCCAGATGGAGTGCAATTCAATGATGGGGTTTATATGGGCCCCTTTTGGCTGCAAAAAGATGCATATGGAAGCTGGACATTCGTAGAGCATGTCCCACTTGAAAGATATTTACTTGGAGTTGTTCCACATGAGATTGGTCCTGCGGCTCCATCAGCAGCGCTTGCGGCACAAGCGGTATTGGCGAGGACTTGGGCCTTGGCTAATCGCCATCGCTTTGCTGTTGATGGATATCATCTTTGTAGTGATACTCAGTGTCAGGTTTACAAGGACCCTCGGCAAGCGAGTAAAAGGGTTAGAAATGCCATTACTAATACAGCTGGTAAATATTTGAGTTGGAGAAATAAGCCAATTCATTCTGTATATCACGCTAGTAATGGAGGTGTTATGGCTTCTGCTAATGAGGCCTGGTCAATGTCCTCTGTTCCATATTTGAAAGCCCGATTAGATGGCTCCAAAGAATGGGTGAATAGTTTTCCTTTACCTCTAAAAAAGAAAGCTGCTATTCATTTGCTTAAGACTAAGGCCAATGGAGCATATGGGCGCCAACACTCTCGATTTAGGTGGACACGTAATTTCGATGCTGAAAAGTTAAAAAATGCATTGATTTCTTTTAAAGTTGCAAATAAATTTCCTGGTCAGGTAAAGGTTTTGGACCGTGGCATTAGTGGCAGAGTGCTGGCTTTAGAGATTTTGGCTAAAGACAAATCCTTCAAAACTGTCTTGAAATTAGATGAAATTAGGAGAGTTCTTCCTGATTTACCAAGCACATTATTTGTTGTGAATGAATTAAAAGACGGTTCCTGGCAGTTTTTTGGTGGAGGTTTTGGCCATGGTGTAGGTATGTCCCAGTCGGGTGCTATTGATTTGGCAATGCGAGGATGGAAGACTTCGCAAATTCTTCAACACTATTACCCAGGTACAACTTATGGAACTTTGCAGGACTTACCCAAAGCCCCTTAGAGTTTCTGCACTGCGAGAATATTCATGGCTGCGGTTGCTGTGACTGGACAGTACCGACGTGGCAAGACAGCCTTGTTCTTGATTGCTTGTTGTTGTGCTGGTGCAGCACCACATTGGATGGAATCTGAAAGTAGTCTTTGGCCTGTTTTGATTTTGGTGTTTTTGTTAGGCAGTCATGGTTTGAGGACTGTTTTTTTGCGAGATCGTGAACAGTCGTTGGTCAAGTCGAATTCCAGCTCATTTCAATTAATAGATGAAAAAAGTTTGCCGAATGTTGATGTTTTGATTGCGGCCAGAGATGAAGAAGCAGTAATTGAAAGATTGGTTGCGCATATTGCCTCGCTTTCTTATCCCAAAGAAAAAATTTCTACTTGGATTATTGATGATGGGAGTCAGGATCGAACTCCCTTAATTTTGGAAAAGTTATGTTTGCAGCATAAGAATCTTCATGTTATTAGGCGGTCAAGTTCTGCAGGTGGCGGTAAATCAGGAGCTCTTAATAAGGCTTTAACCAAGGTGCATGGTGATTGGTTATTGATTCTTGATGCAGATGCTCAATTGCAGCAGGATTCACTTCATCGTCTTGTTTCTTATGCAAGAGCTGGTGGGTGGTCAGCTGTTCAATTGAGAAAAGCAGTGATAAATGCCTCTGAAAATCATTTAACAAGTTTTCAGGCTATGGAAATGGCTATGGATGCAGTTATTCAGCAAGGACGTTTAGCAGGAAGGGGAGTAGTTGAGTTACGAGGGAATGGCCAGCTTCTCTTTCGCCCAGTGATTGATCAATGTGGAGGTTTTAATGAAGACACAGTTACTGATGATCTGGATCTTAGTTTTCGCTTGCTTATTTCTGGAGCATTGGTGGGTATTCTTTGGGATCCACCAGTTCAAGAAGAGGGTGTTGGAACAATTCCAGGTCTTTGGAGACAGAGACAACGTTGGGCTGAAGGAGGCTTGCAGCGATTTCTTGATTATTGGCCTTTGTTGATGTCTAATCGGCTGACTTTTCTCCAGCGTTGGGATTTGATGTGTTTCTTTCTTCTTCAATACTCCCTTCCAATTGTTTCTTTATTTGATTTAATTACATCTGTAGTTACTAGAACGATGCCTGTTTATTGGCCTCTTTCAATCGCTGCCTTCAGTATTTCTGGATTAGCATATTGGCGTGGTTGTCGAACTATTAGTGAAGGGCCTGAATTACCTTCTCCTGATCCTTTCAGATTATTGATGGCAATCATTTATTTGGGGCATTGGTTTGTAGTAATTCCTTGGGTTACTGTTCGAATGGCTGTTTTCCCTAAGAAGCTTGTATGGGCTAAGACAAATCATCATGGACAACAAACGGTCCAAGTATGAGGTTGGGAAATTTTTAGATTTCTATATCTAACACTTTGCCATTAAAGAAATCAGCTAGATTTTTTGCTTTGTTGTCAATTTCATTGTCTACCTCAGCTTGCTTATTGCTGGTATTTGAATCTGTATTTTCTTTGCTTTGAGGCAATGAGTTTCGAGTTATTTGGTTTGTTGTGGATTGACTCTTTAAATGAAAGCTTGAAGAATTTGTTTGATTAGATAATTCTGCTTTGATTGGTAATGATTCATTATCAGGCAAGCTTTCTAGCATCAGCTCTCTAGGACTTCCAAGAGTTGTTTGTATGGCTTGCTCAAGAAGACTGAGTCGACTTTGAACCATTCCCATCCAGTTTGTTGATACTTGGATAAAGGCTTTTTTGTTAGTTAAGCGAACAAGTTTTGCTTGTTGCGATAGCAGCATTCTTGTAGAAGGAAGCTCGAGACTGCCAAGAATTTGTTGCCACAGCTCAGTCAAATTTTCCTTTGGTTCATTTTCAGTATTTATTGGAACATTGCTTGAATTGTTGATTCTGACTTTTTGATCGGATGGCTTAGTTATTGGGGCGATTGGCTGTTGGTTTTCTTGCGCAGATTTTTGTTTAATAAGGCTGATATCCTTTATTTTTCCTTTGTTCTCAAGTTGAATTTTGCTTTGGGTTTGTTCACTTCTTGACAGTAGACCAAGCAACAAGACTTCTAGCCACAGTCGAGGTTGCATACTGTGGCGTAGTTGAGTTTCTGTTCCTTTGAGCTTTGCTTGCCATTCTAAAAGCTTTTCAAGCGTCAATTGATTCGCAAGCTCTCCTAGTTCTTTGTGTAACTCCTGAGACACACTTGCCAGGTTAGGACGATCCGGGGCTGCATTTAGAAGGACGAGATCTCTAAGTATTGAGGCCAAACCTTGAAGAATTGGTAAGGGATCTCTTCCATGATCCAGAAGATGTCGGCAAGTGATTAAAAGCTTTATTGGGTCTTCTTGCGCTAAGGCATTGGCAAGTGTTAGCAACTCTTGCTCAGGAACGGCACCTATTAAATCCCAAACTGAATTGATTTGGATTGGCTGTGGTAGCAGACTGAGCTGGTCCAGCAGACTTTCAGCATCTCTTAGGCCTCCTTGAGCTCTTTGAGCAATTAAATCAAGTGCTTTTGGCTCAATTGAAATTGCTTCTTTAGAAGCAATCATTGCGAGATGTTTGGTTAGTGCTTTGAGTGGAATTCTTCTAAAATCAAAGCATTGGCAACGACTAAGAATAGTTGGCAGTACTCGCTGTGGATCTGTTGTGGCAAGTACAAATACAACTTTTGGGGGTGGCTCTTCAAGTGTTTTGAGTAGTGCATTGAAGGCAGCGGTGGAGAGCATATGACATTCGTCTATTACATAGACTTTCCATCGAGCTTGGACAGGGGAGAAACGAGACCTTTCAATTAGTTCACGGATATTGTCAACACCTGTGTTGGAAGCAGCGTCAATTTCTATTACGTCCAGTGATGTGCCTAAGGAAATAGCGTTGCAAACCTCGCAACTACCGCATGGTTCAGTGGTTGGTTGTGTACTTGAGAGGCAATTTAAAGAGCGGGCCAGAATTCTTGCACTTGAGGTTTTCCCTGTTCCTCTAGGCCCACTAAATAGATAAGCAGGAGCTATTCGATTTGAAATAAGTGCTTGTTTCAGAGTTGTTGCAATAGCCTCTTGACCTACAAGCTCGTCGAAGCGTTCCGGTCTGTATTTGTGATGCAGCGGCTGGTAGGTCTCGCTCATTCGCTGCTTGCGACATATCAAGAATACTCATTTTTTAGACTTTGCTTTCTTAAGGAGCCTAGTAATTTCAACTTCAACACTTTCTATAGTATTTAATTGATCACCAAGATTTTGTCCTTGCACGATCAAAGCTTGTGTTTTTTGGTTTTGATATGGACTTGTATTTGATTGTTGATTAGTATTGATCAAACCCTCTAATTCTTGTAAAGTCGATTCAAGCTTATTAATGAGAATTAATCGTAATCTTTTAAGGATTTTTGTTATTTTCTGAGCTTTTTGTTGCGTAGACTTGTCAGTTAGGTCTTGCTTTAAAAGGAGATTTAAAGTAGTCCAAAAGGCTGCAGGTATTATCGTTCCTATTGCCATTGCGCCAAGACTGCTTTTTTTGAGGAAGTCTTCTGTTTGGTTGCTGTGATGCTTGCCTGTTTTGCACCAGTTTGCAAAATGCTCACAATTATTGAAAAGTAAGTTGTATCTTTGTTCCCCAATTCGACTAATTGCTCGTCGTAAAGTTAAATCATTTGAGGAAGCATTATCATGAATGATTACCTTAATATTTTGACCTGCACTGAAATCTTGAATTGAGCTTCTAAGAATTTCATGCCCCTCTTGATAATGAGCCACTGTCCCATCGCCTAGATCAATCCCGTGATGCTTAAAAAGACCATGATGCCTTGGTACTTCAAGATGATCGGCGACACTCACGTATTTATGCAGGCTCTTGTTCTGAGCGTTCCTCTTTAGAAGGTAGTGATAAAACTTTTCCACCGGTATGTTCATCAACCATTGCTCTAGTGATGGTGAAATTTTTCACATTCTTTTTAGATGGCAGGTCATACATGAGTTCAAGCATTAATTCCTCAATTATTCCTCTTAATGCTCTTGCACCGGTTTTACGCCTATGAGCTTCCTGAGCAATAGCTTCAACAGCATTATTGTCAAATTCCAGTTCAACATTGTCCATGCTGAGAAGGGTTTTGAATTGTTTTACAAGTGCATCACGAGGCTCGGTAAGAATTGATTCCAAAGCTTCTGCATCTAGAGGGTCTAAGACAGCAGTTACGGGAATTCGGCCGATAAATTCTGGGATCAGGCCATAGCGCACGAGATCGTCTGGTTCGAGATGATGGAGCACCTCTTGGGCTTTTAAATCTCTATTTATAACGTTTCTTCCATGTTTATCGCTTTGCGTGAACCCTATTGAATTACGACCCAATCGTTTTTGAATTACATCTTCAAGGCCTACAAACGCACCTCCACAAATGAAAAGTATCTGACTTGTATCGATTTGTATGCAATCGTGATAAGGGTGTTTGCGCCCTCCCTGTGGAGGAACATTTGCTACTGTGCCTTCAAGCATTTTCAGCAACGCTTGCTGAACGCCTTCTCCAGATACGTCTCTAGTTATAGAAGGATTTTCACTTTTTCTGGCTATTTTATCTATTTCGTCTAGGTAAATAATTCCTCTTTGAGCTAAATCGACATCCATATCTGCTTTTTGTAGAAGTCGAAGCAGGATATTTTCTACGTCTTCGCCTACGTAACCTGCTTCTGTAAGTGTTGTTGCATCCGCTACTGCGAATGGAACATCAAGGAGTTCTGCGAGTGTTTGTGCAAGAAGGGTTTTGCCGCAACCAGTTGGGCCAATTAATAAAATGTTCGATTTGTGCAACTTGGTGGCTGTCTTATCAGTTTCACCTTGGCCATCTCCTTGCCATGCCAGCCTTTTGTAGTGATTGTAAACAGCGACTGAGAGGATTTTTTTTGCAGCTTCTTGTCCCACTACTTGGTCATCTAAGAAAGTTTTGATTGCTAATGGTTTTGGTATAGAGGCCAGTGTGGGTGCAGGTTTTCCACTATGACGAGTTGCTGGTGAACTTTTGCGATTAGCTTCATTGCTTTGTCTCGAGCTTCCATTGGTTTGGCTATCTAAAAGCTCCTCATCCAAAATTTCATTGCATAGGTCTATGCATTCATCACAAATGTAAACTCCAGGCCCTGCTATAAGCTTTCGCACTTGCTCTTGCGACTTGCCACAAAATGAGCATTTCAGATGGGCGTCGAACTTTGCCATCGGCGGGCTGAATAGTTCAGATAGTAGTTACAGGATTGACGGAATGGTGAGTCAGCCTGAGCTCATAGGATCGTTCGGGATAAGTGCTTCGTCAGCCTTCCTTAACGATTCAAGTGTTTAGAGACTGGTGACCACTTTGTCAATTAGGCCATATTCAACCGCTTCTTGCGGCGAAAGGAAGAGGTCTCTGTCAGTATCCTCAGCAATCTTGTTGAGAGGTTGTCCAGTGTGTTGGGCTATGAGTTCATTAAGTGTGTCTTTTAAGAAGAGAATTTCTTTAGCTTGAATTTCAATTTCTACTGCTTGTCCTTGTGCACCACCGAGTGGTTGATGAATCATAATTCGTGCATTAGGCAGGGCTAGACGCTTACTTTTTGCTCCGCCAGAAAGGAGAAAAGCACCCATACTTGCGGCGAGTCCATAGCAGATAGTTACTACATCTGGGTTTACTTGCTGCATAGTGTCGTAGATCGCTAGTCCTGCAGTCACTGAGCCCCCAGGCGAGTTGATATAGATCTGTATATCTTTTTCGGGATCCTCGGCTTCTAAGAAAAGCATTTGCGCTACCAGTGCATCTGCTACTTGATCATTTACTTCAGTGCCGAGAAAAATAATTCTTTCTCGGAGTAATCGTGAGTAAATATCAAATGATCGGTCTCCTCGCCCTGATTGCTCAATAACTGTGGGGAGAATTCCTGGGCCTGAGGAAGGGCGGTACCCATGCCATTGATTATGAATGGGATGAGTTTGGATATTGTTGATCACGCGCAAGAGGAGATACGGTTAATTGGAATCAATCTATTTGGTATAGCTCAAGGCTTGGTATTTTTTGTAGTTGCTTTTTTAGATTTCACCTTGCCTTCTTCATTGTTCGACTTGGGATCAGTTTCTGTAATTTTGCTGTTTTCTTCTAGCCACTCTACAAGTTTTTCTTCTAATAAGTCTTCCTGAATAGCAGTTCGGAGCCTTTTGGGGTCAAGATTTTTTTCTGTTGAAATCTCTTGTTTAAATTCTTGAAACTTGCTTTCGACATCTTTGTCTTCCACTTCGACTTTTTCTTCTTCTGCAAGAGCTTGTAGTGCCAGTTTGCGACGAAGGTTTTCTTTTGCTTCCTCCTGAGAAGATTCCATCAGTGATTTAACAAGATCAGGCGTAAATATTGACTTAACATCCATACCCTGCTGGGCAAACTTGTGAGCCGTTTGCTCAATTATATTTCTTACTTCTTGATCAATTAAGGTTTTAGGAAGTTCAACTTCTAATTGTTTAACTAGTGACTTGATTAAGGCTTCTTTGCGATTGTTCTGATGGCGACGCTTTGCATCTTCTTTGAGTCTATTTTCTAATTCTTCCCTTAGTTCGATCATAGTTGATTTGTCACTTGCTTGCTTTGCAAATTCATCATCTAATTTTGGGAGTTCTCGTGTTTTTAAGTCTTTAAGAGTCACGGCGAAATTTGCTTTTTTCCCTCGAGCACTTTCTTCTTGATAGTCTTCTGGAAATTGGCATTTTAAGACTTTTTGATCATTAATTTTCATCTTGATTATCCCTTCTACAAAGCCTGGAATCATTTGACCTTCTTCTAATTCGATATCCATGGAATCTGCACTTCCACCTTTTATCTCACTACCATCCTCGTATTGACCTTTGAAACTAACAACCGCTACATCCCCTTTACTTGCTGCACGGTCTTCTACAGGTACTAGGGTTGCTAATTGTTTTTGTGATTGTTTGATTAACTCGTCCACTTGTTTAGGGTCAAATGTGATTGCCTCAGCTTCTGCCTCTAAACCTTTTGTTGCTTTTAATTTTGGAGTTGGAGGTATATCTGTTTCTAAAGTGACATTAAGGATTTCAGAAGGATTAAAACTTTCAAATACAGCTTCAAATCCACCATTTAACTCTGGTTCACAAAGAGCCTCGATCGATTCTTTTGTTAAGGCTTCTCTCCAAACTGTTTCTAATAGTGCTTCTAATGCAGTGGCTTTGATTCGCGCAACGCCTATTTGCTGAAGAATTACCGCTCTTGGCACTTTCCCTTGACGGAATCCTGGAAGTTTGATTGATCGACTCAGTCGAGATAATGCTTCTTCGTAACTGGCTTTACAGCGTTCAGCTGGTATCTCTAATTCCACCGCAATGCGGCTACCAGGTAAGGCATTGGTTTTGATTTGCAATGCAGCAGCACTCATTGGGATAGGAGATTGTGACCAGTACAAATCACATTAATTAAGCGCGGGACAATCCCTTGACGCGTATTGTGGCATCAACGCTTTGACTGCTGAAGGGTGAGCCTTATATTGCATAAGGTCATGACGTTTGAGTCGCTCAATCTTCTGTTAAAGGTCTATACCTCATTAATTCGTTGTTTTTCAAACCACTGCCTCAGAACAAACCACTAATTGTTGCTGTCCTTGGTTCAAGCGGGGCAGTAGGCCAAGAGTTGATTGGACTTTTAGAGGAGCGTTCTTTTCCTGTTAGTCAGTTGCGCTTATTAGCATCTAAGCGTTCAGCAGGAAGTGTGCAGATTTGGAAAGGTACCAAAGTTAAGGTGCAAGAGGTTAGTGAAGTGACTTTTCAAGGTGTTGATCTTGTTTTAGCTTCTGCTGGGGGATCAGTGTCACGTGATTGGCGACACGCTATTAATGCTGCTGGTGCAGTGATGATTGATAATTCCAGTGCTTTTCGTATGGATTCAGATGTGCCATTAGTAGTTCCAGAGGTGAATCCTGAGACTGTTTTTAATCATCATGGGGTGATAGCGAACCCTAATTGCACGACAATTTTGTTAGCTTTAATTCTTGCTCCATTAGCAAAACGCATTCCAATACGAAGAGTAATTGTTTCTACATATCAGTCAGTTAGTGGTGCAGGGGCAAAAGCCATGGAAGAGCTGAAAAATCTGAGCCTAAAAGTTTTGAATGGTGAGAACCCTGATAGTGAGGTATTGCCTTATTCACTTGCTTTTAATCTATTTCTTCACAATTCACCACTTCAAGAAAATAGCTATTGCGAAGAAGAAATGAAAATGGTCAATGAAACAAAAAAGATTTTGGGATTACCAGAGTTGCAGTTCACTGCAACGTGTGTACGTGTTCCAGTCCTAAGGGCACATTCTGAGTCAGTAAATGTTGAGTTTGTTGAGCCTTTTCCTCTTAAAGAAGCTCAAGACATTTTAAATTCTGCTGCAGGAGTGACTTTAATTGAAGACTTTCAAAAGAATCGTTTCCCTATGCCCATAGATGTTACTGGCCAAGATGATGTTGCAGTGGGTCGAATTCGTCAAGATATCAGTAACAAGAATTGCTTAGAGCTCTGGTTATGTGGTGATCAGATTCGAAAAGGTGCGGCTCTTAATGCAATACAAATTGCAGAATTATTAGTAAATAAGTCATGAGTTCTATTGCTGAATTATCTTCTGTTCCTTTTGGTCGCTTGTTAACAGCGATGGTTACACCTTTTGCTGAAGATGGACGAGTAGATTTGTCCTTGGCAGCACGTCTTGCTGGTCATCTAGTCGATCAAGGTTCTGATGGGATTGTGGTTTGTGGCACCACTGGTGAATCACCCACACTTAGTTGGAAGGAGCAACATCAGTTACTTGAAACAGTTCGTGAGGCAGTTGGCCCAGATATTTTTGTCTTGGCGGGTACTGGCAGCAACAGTACTGCTGAAGCTGTAGAAGCTACGCGAGCAGCGGCTGCGTCTGGAGCTCATGGTGCCTTAGTAGTGGTTCCTTATTACAACAAACCACCTCAAGAAGGATTGGAGTCTCATTTTCGGGCAATTGCCGCTGCTGCGCCTGACTTACCACTTATGCTTTACAACATTCCTGGTAGGACAGGCTGTGTGCTTGAGCCCAAAACTGTTGCAAGTTTGATGGATTGTCAGAATGTAGTCAGTTTTAAGGCAGCGAGTGGAACAACTGAGGAGGTTACGCAATTAAGGATGGAGTGTGGTCCAAAATTAGCTATTTATAGTGGTGATGATGGTTTGCTTCTTCCAATGTTGTCTGTAGGGGCTGTTGGAGTAGTTAGTGTGGCCAGTCATCTGGTAGGACTTCGTCTCAAGGCGATGATTAATGCCTATCTCGAGGGTCAGGTTTCTATTGCTCTTCAATATCATGAGGAGTTGCAACCTCTTTTTAAAGCTCTATTCGCCACTACGAATCCAATTCCTGTCAAAGCTGCATTAGAGCTTGATGGTTGGCCTGTTGGAGCTCCTAGGAGTCCTTTACTTCGCTTAAATAACCAAATGAAAGATGAACTGTCCAAAATTCTTTCTGCGTTGCCTAAGCATTAATGTCAGGGCTTCTCTAAAAGCTTGCTTTGCGTTCTGCGCTATCGCAATACCTCTCACCAGGTAGTTTTTTCATACTCTTTCCATGACGTCCAGTACCATCAATTTGAATAGTTCGAATTCCAGATCTTCTGGTAGCTCCAAAACGAAGGAGCCTTGCTTACGCGTAATTCCTCTTGGCGGTCTCCATGAGATTGGCAAAAACACTTGTGTCTTTGAGTATGGCGATGACCTCATGCTTGTGGATGCAGGACTCGCATTCCCCGACGATGGAATGCATGGTGTCAATGTCGTAATGCCTGATACGACTTACCTGAGGGAAAACCAGAAACGTATTCGTGCCTTAATCGTTACACATGGTCATGAGGATCACATTGGTGGTATTTCACACCACTTGAAGCATTTCAAGATCCCAATTATTTATGGTCCTCCCTTAGCTATGTCGATGCTGCAGGGAAAGATGGAAGATGCAGGTGTCAATAACTGCACAACTATTCAGACAATTACTCCTCGAGAGGTTGTCAAAGTTGGTCAGCATTTTTCGGTTGAATATATTCGCAACACCCATTCAATTTCTGATAGTTTTTCGCTGGCTATCACTACTCCTGTTGGGGTGGTGATCTTTACTGGAGATTTCAAGTTTGACCATACGCCTCCAGATGGAGAGCATTTCGACATTCAGCGATTAGCTCATTACGGAGAGAAGGGTGTTCTGTGTCTTTTTTCAGATTCGACGAATGCGGAAGTGCCTGGCTTTACGCCGTCTGAACGTTCTGTATTCCCTAACCTTGATCGCCACATAGCGACCTCAGAGGGTCGAGTGATCGTTACAACCTTTGCTAGTTCTACTCATAGGGTTGCAATGATCATTGAGCTGGCCATGAAAAATGGCAGGAAAGTAGGGCTAATGGGTCGTTCCATGCTCAATGTGGTTGCAAAGGCTCGAGAGTTGGGCTACTTGAGATGCCCTGATGATTTATTTGTACCGATTAAACAAATTCGTGATTTACCTGATCGTGAAACCTTGTTGTTAATGACCGGTAGTCAGGGTGAACCAATGGCAGCGTTAAGCCGCATATCTCGAGGAGAGCATCAACATGTTCAAGTAAAGAGTACTGACACAATTATTTTTTCTGCTAGCCCGATTCCTGGCAATACCATTTCAGTGGTCAATACCATTGACAGTTTGATGAAGCTGGGAGCCAAGGTTGTTTATGGCAAGTCACAGGGTATTCATGTTTCTGGTCATGGCTGTCAAGAAGACCATAAGTTGATGCTTGCATTGACCAGGCCAAAGTTCTTTGTGCCTGTCCATGGTGAGCACAGGATGCTTATTTGCCATAGTAAAAGTGCTCAATCTATGGGCATTTCATCGGACAATATTTTGATTCTTGAGAATGGGGATGTTGTTCAACTCACTCCAGATTCAATCTCTAAAGGTGAATCAGTGACTGCTGGGATAGAACTACTTGACGCTTCAAGGGAAGGCATCGTTGATAACCGAGTATTGAAAGAACGTCAGCAATTAGCTGAAGATGGTGTTATCACAGTTTTAGCCGCAGTAAGTACTGATGGTGTAATGGTTGCTCCGCCCAGAGTGAATTTGCGTGGTGTTGTCACTAGTGTTGACGCGAAAAAGATGTCTCTTTGGACTGAGAGGGAGATCACCTGGGTTTTAGAGAATCGTTGGAAGCAACTTGCTCGTCAGACGGGTGGAAGTTCAATAGAGGTTGATTGGATGGGTTTGCAGCGTGAGGTTGAAGCTGGTTTAGCTCGACGTATGCGGCGTGAGCTGCAAGTAGAGCCATTGATACTTTGCTTAGTTCAACCTGCTCCTGGGGGAACACCTGTTTATAAAGGCAGGACAGATCTTGAAACTGATTCAAAACCGATTACTAGGCGGGTTGATGGACCTCGTTCTGGGCGTGATAGTGCATCGGCTGCAACTCCCGTTAAGGTTTCTAAAGCTGCAGCACAATCTGCCCCTGGAGTTGAGCCACCCTCTAAATCAGTTGTAGTTAAGAGTCAACAAGTTGAATCTCAAACTGAGATGCCAACCGGTCGTACACGACGGAGGCGCTCAGCGGTTGCTTCTTGAAAAATTTCAAAATGAATGATGGTTCTCTTTGAACTGTTTACTGGGTTTGCGTGAGTTCAATTGATTCGCGCTTCCAATTTATTTTCCATCCTTGGCTGAGATGCGAACATCCTGGAGTTTTGTTGGTGCCAATTTTGTAGCTAAGTTCTTCAAGTTGAGCTGCGGATAGCACAGGAGCTTCTTTTTGTTTTAGCCATCGCGCTAATAAAGTTGCTCTTGCGGTTAATGAAAGTGTAGAAAAAGCTTGCCTATACAGACCCTGAGGATGTTCGATTGCTTGAAGTAAAAGAGTGGCGATGGCATCTTGATCTTCTTTGTAATGACATAGCCTTTCTGCAAGTGATGCCATTCTCATGCTGCACCCAGGGTGGAGTTCTTCCAAGATGGGAAAGATTTTTTTACGAACTTTATTACGGCTCAGTGTAATATTTTTATTAGATGGATCAATCCATATAGGTAGTTTCATCTCTTTGCAGATTAAGGCTGTATCATCTCTACTGAAATCAAGTAATGGACGGACTAAATATATACCTTTCTCAAGATTTCTTGATTCTGGAAGAGTGCTAAGTCCAGCTAAATCGCACCCTCTAGCCAGATTAAGTAATAAAGTCTCGGCTCGATCACTACCTGTGTGACCCGTCAGAATATGAGTGCAAGTGTGGAACTTATCTTTTGCAATTTTAGCTAACTGTTCATATCTCCACTTTCTTGCATAAGCTTCGCTTTTGGTTAGTTCTTTTGTTGTTTGATGAGAGAAGAAATTCAGGTTTTTTTCTTCACACCAGCTTTTGAGTTCTTTTGCGATATCTCCAGACTTTTGATGCCAGCCGTGATCACCATGCCATACGTATAACTTCCACTTGTGCAATCTTTGGAGATCAACTATTAGTTGTAGTAGCGCCATTGAATCTTGACCTCCAGAAACTGCTATCAGCAGAGATGATCCGTCGGGAATAAGATTTTTTTTAGTAATTAATTTTTTGTGCAGTCGAAGGTGCCATGGTGTCCACGGTTTTGAGTTGCTCGTGGACATGGACATTGTTGTTTGGTTAACCAACTCAATCAATTTTGTTAGAAGATGGTGGGTGTGGATGGGACAATCAGTTTGTTCGATGGTCTTTTAATGGCTCGTCTTCACCATTTACCTCCTGCATTGCAGCAAAGTCTTGAGCAACGTTCTCTCCTTAAGGTTATTGCTGGCCTAAGCAATTTTGACCCTGTTTCCGTGGAAATGGTTGCCAGGGCCGCTGGTGGTGGTGGTGCTGATTTGCTTGATGTTGCCTGTGAACCTGATTTGGTGCATTTAGCAATCCATGCCTCTGGATTGCCAGTTTGTGTTAGTGCAGTGGAACCTGACTTATTCCCTAAAGCCATAGAAGCTGGTGCAGCGATGATCGAGATAGGGAATTTTGATTCTTTTTATTCACGAGGGCGTTTCTTTTCCGCACAAGAGGTCTTTCAGTTAACTATTCAAACTAGAAAGTTGTTGCCCAATGTTGTTTTATCTGTAACTGTTCCGCATGTTTTACCTTTACACGAGCAAGCACAATTAGCCTTGGACTTGAGTAATGCAGGTGCTGATTTAATTCAGACTGAAGGTGGAACTAGTTCGCGGCCTTTAAGTGCAGGCAATTTAGGAATGATTGAGAAAGCCGCTCCAACATTGGCAGCTACTCAAACTATTTTTGATAGTCTTAAACAAGCAGGTAATGACATTCCTTTGCTTTGTGCTTCAGGCCTTTCAGCAGTGACTGTGCCAATGGCATTAGCTGTTGGCGCATCTGGCGTAGGAATAGGATCTGCTGTCAATAGGCTGAGTAATGAGTTAGAAATGATCGCAGTAGTTAAAAGATTAAGAGAAGCAACTTCTTCATTTTCTTCTTCCCTCGCCGTGAGCCAAAAGTGTTCTTGATAATTATCTAGAGGCTTGAAATTTGTATAAAAAGCAGTTCTAACTTGACTTAACAATATCTTTTTCCTTTAGTTATTGCTTTGTCGAATATTTCACTTGAATGGAAGTCAATGCAAAGTAGCGACGTTTTAGCTATTGGATTTTAAAATCAATATTCAATAAACATCACATGCAATATTCCTACAACTGCAATGGCTATTTTTTAGTGAAATTAATGTGATGGCTAAACATCGACTAACTGCTCCTTACAGTCCCAAAGGTGATCAGCCACAGGCCATCGCTCGTTTAGTAGAGGGAGTCAATGCAGGAAAGCCTTATCAAACTTTGTTGGGTGCAACTGGTACGGGAAAAACCTTTACAATTGCAAATGTAATTGCCCAAACAGGTAGGCCTGCACTTGTGTTGGCACACAATAAAACTCTTGCTGCTCAGCTTTGTAATGAACTAAGAGAGTTTTTTCCTGACAATGCTGTCGAATACTTTATTTCTTATTATGATTATTATCAGCCAGAAGCATATGTTCCTGTAAGCGATACTTACATAGCCAAGACAGCATCAATTAATGAAGAGATTGATATGCTTAGACATTCCGCAACTCGATCACTATTTGAAAGGAAAGATGTAATTGTTGTGGCATCTATTAGTTGCATATATGGCTTGGGTATTCCTAGTGAATATTTAAAAGCTTCGGTTGGATTCCAAGTTGGCGATGTTATTGATTTACGCCAAGTTTTGAGGGAATTAGTGAATAATCAATATATGCGAAATGACTTTGATATAAATCGAGGCCGCTTTCGTGTGAAAGGAGATGTATTAGAAATTGGGCCTGCTTATGATGACAGATTGGTCCGTATAGAGCTATTTGGTGATGAAATCGAAGCGATTCGTTTTGTTGATCCAACTACTGGTGAAATACTACAAAGTTTAGAGAACATTAATATTTACCCTGCGAAACATTTTGTAACCCCTAAAGATCGTCTTTCTAGTGCAATCAAGGCTATTCAAAATGAGTTAAAAGAAAGATTAGATAGTTTAAATGAACAAGGAAAATTATTAGAGGCTCAAAGATTAGAGCAAAGAACCACTTATGATTTGGAGATGCTAAAAGAAGTCGGATATTGTAATGGGGTTGAAAATTATGCTAGACATTTATCAGGGCGCCCAGAAGGATCCCCTCCTGAATGTCTAATAGACTACTTTCCAAAAGATTGGCTCCTGGTTGTTGATGAAAGTCATGTAACTTGTTCTCAATTAAGAGCAATGTACAATGGTGATCAGTCAAGAAAAAAGGTTCTAATAGAGCATGGGTTTCGTTTACCAAGTGCAGCCGATAATCGACCCTTAAAGAGTGAGGAGTTTTGGAAGAAGGCTAGACAAACTGTTTTTATCAGTGCAACTCCAGGTGATTGGGAATTGAATAAGAGTGATGGAGAGGTTGCGGAACAAGTTATCAGGCCAACTGGAGTACTCGATCCTTTGGTAGAGGTGCGCCCTACTGAAGGTCAGGTTGATGACTTGTTGGGTGAAATAAGAATCAGAGTCAAGAAAAAACAGAGAATTTTAATCACAACTCTGACAAAAAGAATGGCAGAGGATTTAACAGATTATCTTTCAGAAAATAGTGTTCGCGTTCGATATCTTCACTCAGAAATTCATTCTCTTGAACGTATCGAGATTATTCAGGACCTTAGATTGGGTGAATATGATGTTTTGGTTGGAGTTAATCTTCTACGTGAAGGATTAGATCTGCCTGAAGTTTCATTGGTGGTCATACTTGATGCTGATAAAGAAGGTTTTCTTAGAGCTGAAAGATCTTTGATTCAAACAATTGGAAGAGCTGCGAGGCATGTTGAAGGTATGGCACTTTTATATGCAGATAACCTTACTGAGTCGATGACGAAAGCAATTACTGAGACAGAGAGGCGTAGAAATATTCAAAAATCTTATAATGAGAAATATGGGATAGTACCTAGACCTGCTGGCAGAAAGGCTAGTAATTCCATTCTTTCATTCCTTGAGCTCTCTAGACGATTGCAAGCCGAAGGCAATAATAGTGATTTAATTCAAATTGCATCAAAAGCAACGGATGATATTCATAAAGAAGATCTTGGAATGGCCTTAGAAGCATTGCCAGAGATCATTAATAAACTAGAAGAAAAAATGGGTATGGCTGCAAAACAGTTGAATTTTGAAGATGCTGCGAAGTTACGCGACAAGATTAAGCACTTAAGACAAAAGTTGATTGGGCATTTCAGTGACTAGTTATTACCATTTACTCACCTAGTTTAAAACAATCATGGACTGCTTTGAGTGCAACTAATCCATCTTTTTTTGCTACAACACAACTGGTGCGGATTTCGCTAGTTGCAATCATTGCAATGTTGATTTTTGCCTGAGCTAATGCTCTAAACATACGAGCTGCTGTCCCAGGTGTGGCAGGCATACCTGCACCAACTGCGCTCACTCGTGTGATTTCGGGCCCGTCTTCTACCTGAGCACCTGGCCACTTTGCTAACAACGGGGCAAGTGCCTTTCCTGCATTTTGACGATCGTTTTTTTTGAGAGTGAAACTTATATCTCGTGAGCCATCTTTTTGCTGCCTTTCAGATTGCACTATTGCATCTAAGCTAATTCCTGCATCTGCTAGTGCTGTGCACAATGCAGCCGCTGTTCCTGGTTTGTCAGGAACGCCTCTGACGCTTACTTGGGCTTGATCTGGATCGAGAGCAATCCCTCTGACTTCAGGCTCTCCAATTCCATTTGCTCCTGGATTTACTTGGATTTGATGTTCATCTAGTTCAAAGGCATCTCCCACTGCGCGCATTCCTTTTGGGCCTAGTGATTTATCAATGACACAACTTACTTTGACTTCGCTCGTTGCGATTAGCCTAAGGTTGATTCCTTTTCTGGAAAGGGTATCAAACAGTGTTGCTGCAATCCCCGGCCGTCCCATGATGCCAGCCCCACTAATGCTTAGTTTGGACATTCCGCTTTGAGCTAAGAGTTCTCCCCCCATCTGTGAGAGGACACTCATACAAATCGTTCGGGCTTTAGGTAATTCTTCTTCGTTAACTGTAAATGTGATGTCATTACTATTGCCTTCATGCGTTGCTTGGATGATTAGATCCACATTGACACCTGCATTAGACAACTTCTCAAATAAATCTGCTGCTACGCCTGGTTGATCTGGGACATGAGATAGTCCTAGTACTGCTTGTCCTTCTACAAGCTCCACCCCATCGACTGGGCGTCCCAGCTCTAGTCCATCTCGACCTAACGAACGCTTGCTTTCACTAGTTAATGTTGTTCCTGGATCATTGGTCCAGCTTGAACGCACCTTCAGCTTGACTCCGTAGTTTCTAGCTAGCTCTACTGCTCTTGGGTGTAGTACTGCTGCGCCTAAACTAGCTAGTTCAAGCATTTCGTCACAGCTCAAACTGGGCATTAATTTCGCATCTGCCACCTTGCGTGGATCAGTGGTTAGTACCCCTGGGACATCAGTGTAAATTTCACATGCATCGGCACTTAATGCAGTTGCAAGAGCTACTGCAGAAGTATCTGATCCTCCTCTGCCAAGAGTAGTGATTTCTGCTGTGCCGCCACTACTTAGACTGGTTCCTTGGAATCCAGCAACCACAACAACATATCCTTCTTCTAGCCTGTTTTTTATACGCTCAGTCTTTACTTCTAGTATTCGTGCACGCCCATGAGAAGATTCTGTGACTATTCCAACTTGGCTGCCTGTCATAGAAATTGCCTGCACACCCAGTTCATGAAGTGCGATTGAAAGTAAAGCTATTGATACTTGTTCTCCTGTTGCCAGCAGCATGTCCATTTCTCTTTGAGGTGGATTGCTACTAATTGCTTCTGCGAGGCAAGTTAACTCATCTGTTGTATGGCCCATTGCAGAAACTACAATCACCAGCTCATGCCCCAATTCCCTGCTGCTAGCAACTCTTTTTGCTACTGCTTGGATTCTTTTGACACTCCCTACAGAAGTACCACCAAACTTTTGGACCAACAAGGCCATCCAATTATCCTAGGAAGGGTGTAATCCTTTTAGTTTGCATTTACTTAAAGCAATTGTCGCTAAGTAGACCCTCTTTGAAAGCATCTGCAGGCAAAATACCTTTTTTTAAAGCAGCTTCTATATCTAACAAACAACCAAGTAATTCGAGAAAGCGATTGGGTAGCTTGCCTTGGAGTTGTTTGCGCATTACATAAATACGTTTGGGATTTGCAATACCTGCTGCTTTAGCAATTACACCAACATCTTTTTCCCCTTGTTTTTCCAGAAGACTTACCCAAAGCCATCCTCTTACTTGGCTTGTGAGTGTTGCCAGAATGCGAAGTGCTGGCTCGCCTTTATCAAGTAATGCATTCAACCGCTCAAGTGCTTCTCCAATATTGTCTGCTAGTAAAGAATCTCCTATTTGCAGCGCATTAGTTGCCATACCTTCAATTAAAGCTTGAACAATATCTGCGGTTATATAAGCCTTTTGTTGGTGTGTATTGGTTTTGTTCTTTCTTGTGTCCGCGAGTATTGAAAGCTTTTTGAGTTCTGAAGTCAGCTTTCCACTGTCATTTCCTATTGCTTCTACAAGGAGAGCAGTGGCCTCGGTTGTAAGTGTAATGTCCAATTCTTTAGCTGTACGCTCTACTAGTTTTGTTTTACCTGCGCCATCCCAAATTGCTGGCAGGACAAAGCTTTTTTCAAAAGCTTGGTTTTTTTTGATGAGAGCTTGGAGTGCTTTTGTAGCTTTTAATCGGCCGTCAGGCTTATTTGTGTTGCTAAGAATTAAGTGGGTTTTGCTAGGAACTAGTTCAAGAATTTCTTCAAAGCTTTTTGCAAGATCGCTAGAACAACCATTACAAAAAGGGCTGCGTTTGACCAAGATCACCCTACCTCCATTGCCAAATGGAGGAGTTCGCACCTCTTCTAGAGCTTGACTTGCTTGCAAGTTGTCTGATCCATCTAGACGACTAAGGTTGACGCTTGTCCATACAGGATCAATAATTTTTTGAATTAGGGCTTCTACTGCACGATCGCTGGCAGCTGAATCATCTCCCCAAACTAGGTGTATTGGCATAGTTCAAGTTAGATCATTGGTTTGTTTCATAGATCATGTTTTAAATATGTTTGAGACTGACGACAGTGCAAGTGAAAACAATTGATCATCCAATTTTTCTGGAGAGTATTGCTTTTATACAGTCGCAACTAGGTTGGACTGGATTAGACCCTTTGCAACAGCAAGTTCTTGAAAGGTTGATTCATAGCAGCGGAGATTTTGACTTGAAGTCTTTGATTAGCTTTAGTCCTGGCGCGTGTCAAAAAGGAGTGTTTGCATTGCAGTCGGGTGCAAACATTTTTACAGATACTGCAATGGCATTAGCGGCCGTTTTACCTATGGCTGTACGAACTTCTAATGCAAAAGTTCGTACAGTGCTTGATTGGGTTCCTGAAAAGACTGTTGAAGGGACCACGCGAACTGCACTTGGCATGAAGCGAGCTTGGCAAGAACTTTCAATTGACTGCACTTCACCTCCACCTATTGTTTTAATAGGTAGTGCTCCTAAGGCTTTGGAGACTTTATTAGATTTGGTCTCGCAAGGCTCAATCGCTCCTAGTTTGATTATTGGTATGCCAGTTGGTTTTATTGGCGTAGCTGAGAGTAAAAGGCGCTTGTCGCTTAGTGGCTTACCCAATATTGCGTTAGGTGGTACTAGGGGTGGAGCGGGACTGGCCGCAGCAGCAATGAATGCTTTATTGCGAGCCTCTATGTCCTAGTTTGCAAGAGATAATTAGGCTGTTTCGTTGATAGCCTGTTTTTGTAGCTCAATATCTTTACTCATGAATGATTTCTTTTTTCTGTAGCTGATTTAATAGGTAATGTGCTCTTTGTATCACATCTTTAGGGACTCCAGCTAGACGAGCAGCTTCTATTCCATAACTTCGATTGGCACCACCTGGTGCTACTTGGTGAAGAAAGTGCAATTCTTTTCCGCTTTCTTCTACTAAGACTTGGAAGTTTTCTACATTATTTAAGGAGTCTGATAAATTATTTAACTCGTGATAGTGAGTTGCAAATATTGTCCTACTTTGTATTTTTTTTGCTAGAAATTCACTGACAGACCATGCGATTGAAAGCCCATCAAAGGTTGCAGTCCCTCTTCCTATTTCATCAAGAAGTACTAGTGATCGATTCGTCGCATGATTCAATATGTATGCAGTTTCTGCCATTTCAACCATGAAAGTTGACTGTCCTGCCGCAAGATCATCAACTGCCCCAACACGAGTAAAGATTTTATCTGTAATACTTAGAGAGGCTTTTTTTGCGGGAACCCAACTTCCAATTTGTGCTATTAATTGAACCAAACCAATTTGCCTAAGGTAACAACTTTTCCCGCTAGCATTAGGCCCAGTAAGGATGATGAGATCAGTGCCAGAGCCTAGCTTTACATTATTTGGTTTGAAAGATTCTTCAACTAGTATTTGCTCAACTACTGGATGTCTGCAGCCTTCAATATTAATTATTCGAGAATTATTTTTCGAGTTTTCATCAATAATTGTTGGTTTGCAATAATAATTAGTTGCTGCTATTTCTGCTAGTCCAGTTAACGCATCTAGCCCAGCTATGGATCTCGCGGAATCGCGAATAGAATTTGCTTTATTGCCTATAATCTCTCTTAAATTGCAAAAGATATCATATTCTCTTCGAGCTGCTCTTGCTCTGGATTGAAATATTTTTCCTTCTCTTGCTTTGATCTCAGGAGTGATAAATCTTTCCTCATTGGAGAGAGTTTGCCTTCTTATCCAATGTTCTGGAACTTGTTTAGCCTTAGATTTTTTGACTGCGAGGAAGTAACCAAACGTACGGTGATATTGCAAACGAAGATTTATATTTTGACTTAATTTTTTTTCTAATTCCTCTTGGCTTTTTAGCCATGTATTATGATCATCAAGCTGATTTCTTAGCCCATCAAGCAATTGGTCAACACCATCATGAATAAGTCCACCTTCACTTAAACTTAAAGGTGGATTATCTATAAGTTGATTATGAATTAGCTCTGCTAATTGCATTAACTCTTTATTCTCTTGAGTAAGAGTAGTGAGCCAAGATGGACCTTTTGCTGAAATGCTTTTAAGTTGCTCGGCCAGATGAGGAAGCCGATCTAAACCATCAGCTATTGCTACAAGATCTCTGGCACCTGCTTGTCCTGCACCAGCTCGACCTGCTAATCGTTCTAGGTCGCCCATTGAGCGTAGTAATTTGCGTATGGACTTTCGAAGCCCACGAGAGGCAACCAGTTCACTAATTATCTCTTGACGGGCGCGAATGTCTGAAGCCTTAATGAGGGGTTTGTCTAACCATCTACGTAGACACCGCCCTCCCATAGCGGTGAGAGTTTTATCAATCGCCCATAGAAGGGAGCCATGAAATTGGCCATCTCGTTGAGTACTTGTTATTTCTAGATTTCTTCGAGTTTGTGCATCAATAACTAAAGAATCTTCTTGAAAAGTTATTTTGGGGAGATCTAGTGGGATTTTTGCTGAGCTTCCAAAGCATTCGCTTGCATCATTGATGGGATTAGTGTTATTTAAGTAACTTAGTAACCCTCCAGCTGCTCTTAGAGCTAATGGCCAGTTTTGAAGGCCAGAGCCATTTATAGTTGTTAGTTCGAAATGAGCTTTAAGAGTGAGTTCAGCTTCGGGGCGACTGAAAGGTGTTTTTTGGGTTTGCGTGAGATGAAGTCGATCTGGGCACCAATCATTGGGTGTTTCTACCTCATTTTTCGAGCATAGAACTTCTGAAGCTTCGAGTTTGTTTAGTTCTTGATATAGCGATGAGCTTCCCTCTCTTTCCATTACAAGAAATTCCCCAGTACTCACATCTGCTGTTGCAAGTCCCCAACACAATGATTGTTTTTGGCTTTTGCTTTCTATGACAACAGCAGCTAGCCAATTGTTACGACGAGCTTGGAGCATTCCTTCCTCAATAACTGTTCCAGGAGTAAGGACTCTTGTAATTCCTCTCTTAATAAGGTTGCCTTTGCTTGGTGTGTTTTCTAGTTGGTCACAAATGGCCACACTTAGACCTTTGCGTATTAATTCTGCGCAATAGCGTTCAGCAGCGTGATGGGGAACTCCCGCCATTGGGACGCGCCCAATAGTTTTTCCTCCTTCTTTTCCTGTTAGTGTTAAATCTAAAATTTGTGAAAGTTTGATTGCGTCTTCAAAAAAACATTCAAAAAAGTCTCCCAGCCTATAGAGCAATACCCTTTCTGGATTGGCCGTTTTAAGTTCGACATAGTGTTTAAGTACTGGTGTTAGAAGCTCTATATCAACCAGGTTGTGATGGGACCACGTTGGCAGATCAGAATTGGATGAAGAATTGTCGTTTGAGCTAGATAAAAATTCCTTGCCTGACTTGAAATTTGTTGACTTGGCTTTTCTTGGGCGTAGTTGAGCATCCTTAGTGAGCTCCTCATCAGAAAAATCGTCGCTTGACTTCAGATTGTTGGATGGAGAATATTTTGAATCGATACTGACTGCTTTGGCATCTCCAAATAAACTGCCTTGCAGGGGCTCTACGTCGGCTGCCATCGAAGTCCCCATTCCCCAAACAGACGCATAGTAAATGCATTGATTCTTTTTGGATGTGAAGCCTCGCGACAACCGAGCCTGGCTTTTCCTGAAATCTGATGTCTTCGTGTGAGAATATTTATCTGCATAGAGCACTTTTTCCGCCGCTCCGATTTCAATGCTGGTTATTAACGCCTTTACAACGAACGCTGTTCTATTTGCTTCTTTGCTTTTGGTAATCGGTGTACCAGTTCTTTACATGACCCAGGCCGATCCTTCTGATCGTCGCAATGGGAACATTAAAAGAATTGAGATCCTTGGTGGAGTTTGGTTCCACTTAGTACTGATTCAGGCAATTGTTGGTGAATATGTAACTCACCAGACATTTGGTCTTTGAACTTAGTGGGTTCTAAAAATTAGTTGCTTTAGCCTGTCTACAGCCATCTAATTTTTTCAGGCTTAAATTCTGTTGATTTAAATCGGTCTACCCTCGAGACCCTACGGTAGTAATAATTCAAGAAATATTTTTGAAACCATGGCCACCATTGAAGGACGCTTTACTGATGCGTCTAGATTGCGTATAGCTGTAGTTGTTGCTCGATTTAACGATCTTGTGACTAATAAGCTTCTTAGTGGGTGTTTGGACTGCTTAGAAAGACATGGCATTGATACTTCTGTTGAAAGTAATCAATTAGATCTAGCTTGGGTACCTGGATCTTTTGAACTGCCAATTGTTTCTCAATCCTTAGCTCGCAGTGGGAAATATCAAGTATTAATTACTTTGGGAGCTGTAATCCGTGGCGATACCCCTCACTTTGATGTTGTAGTAGCAGAGGCTAGTAAGGGCATTGCCGCAGTTTCTAGGGATACTGGCGTTCCTGTGATTTTTGGTGTATTAACTACTGACACGATGCATCAGGCTCTTGAGAGGGCAGGAATAAAGAGCAATCTTGGTTGGAGTTATGCTTTGCAGGCTTTAGAAATGGGTTCATTGATGAATGCAATTGAGTCAATAAAGTCTTCTACTTGAACGATTCAATTGACCAGGTCCCCTGATTTAAGGCATGCTGATCTGAGCTTGAGGGATTTTTTTCTTCTTGCCTTTTGCGGATGTAGCTCAGTGGTAGAGCATCTCCTTGCCAAGGAGAGGGTCGAGAGTTCGAATCTCTTCATCCGCTTTCTTTGAAACTCTTTGATAACAAGCTTTTAGAAGATCTATAAATGGGTTGCATTATTAAATAGTGTCAAGTCTGCTCATAGGCAGCTAAACACTTAGTTGTTTTTTATCGGAGAACACATTTGCGAAAATTGGACTGCATATATCTCTATAGCAATCCTCAGAAAAGCAAATTCAGTGGACTGAGCCATTTATAAAATGGTAAAAATTTTTTAGGACGTTGAGATTGGAGATGTTTAGATTCAGCCTCTTAAATCCTTGTTATTTAGCTTTTTGAGACTGGGGGCTTTCCTCCTTTTTGGTCATCTACTAATGAGTTAAGGAGTGAAATGATGCTTTCCCGTGTTTCAAGAGGGTGATCCACTATGTCTTGACACAGACATTGGAGCAAATAATCACGGTGAGACGTATGAGCCGACATACTCGTATTGCCATATATCTCGAACAACTTAGCAATATATCTAGTGTCTGCTCTATGTATGTATACCTATATTTAGTGTTTTTTCAGTTTTAATCCTGTGAAAGGAGAATTTGCTTTTTAAGTATGGATGGTTTTATCTAATAGGTAGGTGGTAAGAGCTTTTATGCCTGTTCATTTCGAATAACAAGCAAGTTTTGGCTATGACACTCTTGAAAGCCAAGCTGCAAATAAAACTCAGCACTATTTGTTGTCATTAAATAGATTCTTTCAACATCTTTTAATGCTTTGGATGATACAAGCGCTTCAATAACGTCACGACCTAGCCCTAGTCCTTGTAAATCGCCTGCTACTACGATGTCCCAAAGCACTGCTCGATAAATTCCATCGCTAGTTGCACGACCGAATCCAACCATTCGATTGCCTCGCCAAAGACTTATAACAACAGTGCTGCTTGCTAGTGATAGACGTATTTGTTTTTTTGTTCGACCCTTAGCCCAAAAGGCATGTTTATCCAATAGTTGCTTTAACTTGAGGATTCCTCGACTTGGTAGGAATCTTGGTCCAAGTCCTAATAGACGCAAGCCTGGGGCACCAGGAGCATGCTTGACAAGTCTGATTCGACTCATTGCCTTAGCTCCACTTCAGCATGCTCCTGGTGCTTGGTAATAATGCCTGAGAACGCATTGAAATCTTGAAAGTTGAGACTATCAACCCAGTCATTATTATGATTTTGGTTGCTGTTTGAGCTTTTCTTCACTGCAAAATAGAATATTGGTTTGCTATTACTACTTGTTGTACTTATGAAGTAAATCAGGGAGCTAGTTAGGCTGAAAGAATATTTTTGGTAGATGGTCAAATCATGCTCAAGGTTTTGCTGGGAGATCCCAATGCCCGCAAGCTGAAGCGTTACCAGCCGATTGTCACTGAAATCAATATCCTCGAAGCGGATATTGCTCCTTTAAGTGATGAGCAACTCCGTTCAAAAACAGCAGAGTTTCGCGGTCAACTCGAGAAAGCAGGAAATTTAGACAAACAACGTGAGTTGTTAGATGAACTTTTGCCTGAAGCTTTTGCAGTGGTTAGGGAGGCTAGTAAAAGAGTGCTAGGGATGCGTCATTTTGATGTCCAGTTGATTGGAGGAATGGTTTTACATGAGGGACAAATTGCTGAGATGAAAACTGGCGAGGGAAAGACTTTGGTGGCTACTCTGCCAAGTTTTCTTAATGCACTGACTGGTCGAGGAGTTCATGTTGTCACTGTTAACGATTACTTGGCTAGACGAGATGCTGAGTGGATGGGACAAGTGCATAGATTCCTTGGCTTAACTGTTGGTTTGATTCAGCAGGAAATGAATCCCGTTGAACGAAGAAATAATTATGCTTGTGATATCACTTATGCCACGAATTCAGAGCTTGGGTTTGATTATTTAAGAGACAATATGGCCACTGATCTTGATGAAGTTGTGCAGAGGGAATTTCAATATTGTGTGATCGATGAAGTCGATTCAATCCTTATTGATGAAGCTCGGACACCTTTAATCATTTCTGGGCAGATAGAAAGACCTCAGGAGAAATATCAAAAGGCAGCTGAGGTTGTAGCTGGTCTTCAGAGAGCAGCCGAAATGGGCAAAGATGGGATTGATCCAGAGGGAGATTATGAAGTCGATGAGAAGCAAAGAACATGTACGCTGACTGACGAGGGGTTTGCCAAAGCTGAGCAGACCCTTGCTGTTCGTGATTTATTTGATCCTGCTGACCCTTGGGCTCATTACATCACTAATGCATTAAAGGCGAAAGAGCTATTCGTCAGGGATGTTAATTACATTGTGCGTGAAGGTGATGCAGTCATTGTTGATGAGTTCACTGGGCGTGTCATGCCAGGTCGACGTTGGAGTGATGGCCAGCATCAAGCTATTGAAGCGAAGGAGCAGTTAACTATTCAGCCAGAAACTCAGACTCTGGCATCGATTACATATCAGAACTTTTTCTTGTTATATCCACGTCTTGCAGGAATGACGGGTACAGCGAAGACGGAAGAAGTTGAGTTTGAAAAAACTTATAAGCTTGAGACGTCTGTAATACCAACTAACCGTCCTATAGCGAGACAGGATTGGGTCGACCAGGTTTTTAAAACAGAAGCAGCTAAGTGGCGAGCTGTGGCTAAGGAGACAGCAGAAGTTCATAAACAAGGTCGACCTGTTCTTGTAGGTACAACAAGTGTTGAAAAAAGCGAGCTTTTGAGTTCTTTGCTGTCAGAGCAGCAAATTCCTCACAACTTATTGAATGCCAAACCGGAGAACGTCGAACGAGAGGCAGAAATTGTTGCACAAGCTGGACGTGCTGGGGCAGTTACGATTGCAACAAATATGGCTGGTAGAGGGACAGATATCATCCTTGGAGGGAATAGTGACTATATGGCTCGTCTGAAATTAAGGGAGGTTCTTTTATCAAAGTTAGTTAAACCTGAAGATGACCATAAAGCTCCAATTCCTTTACAACGCAGCCGTAAATCTTCAGTTGGATTTGACGCTAAGAGCGCTAATGCTAAAGAAAGTGATAGTCAAGTATCTACTGAGGCCCGAGCAATTGGGAGTCTATATCCCTGTACCCTAACGGAGGAAACAGATCAATTTCTTATTACTTTAGAAAAGGATCTTGTTAAATCTTGGGGAGATAGGGCTTTAAACATGATCGAGTTGGAGGATCGAATTGCTACAGCTGCAGAAAAAGCACCAACTGATGATTCAGATATTGCATCGTTAAGAGAGGCAATTGCAATGGTCAAAGCAGAGTATGACGTTGTTGTTTTGCAGGAGGAAGTTCGGGTGCGAGAAGCCGGAGGTTTACATGTCATTGGTACAGAGAGGCATGAATCTCGACGAGTTGATAATCAATTAAGAGGCAGATCTGGAAGACAGGGTGACTTAGGAAGTACTCGATTCTTTTTGTCACTAGGTGATAACTTGCTTCGGATTTTTGGTGGTGAAAGAGTTGCTTCTCTAATGAATGCGTTCCGAGTTGATGAAGATATGCCTATTGAATCTGGGATGCTTACACGCTCATTAGAAACTGCTCAAAAGAAAGTAGAAACTTATTATTATGATATTCGGAAACAAGTTTTTGAATATGATGAGGTAATGAATAATCAGCGCCGTGCTGTTTATTCTGAAAGGCGACGAGTTCTAGATGGAAGAGCTCTAAAAAAACAGGTAATTGGTTATGGTGAAAGGACTATGGATGATATCGTGGATGCCTATGTCAATCCTGACTTGCCTCCTGAAGAGTGGGATACTGTTCAATTGATTGAAAAGGTTAAACAATTTGTTTATTTGCTTGATGAACTTAATCCAGAAGATGTCAAAGGGTTGAACATGGAAGAACTTAAGGCCTTTTTACAAGAACAATTAAGGAATAAATATGATATCAAGGAGAGTCAGATTGAGGTGGGAAGACCTGGCTTGATGAGAGAAGCGGAGCGCTTTTTTATATTGCAGCAAATTGATACTTTATGGCGTGAACATTTGCAAGCAATGGACGCACTGCGTGAATCAGTTGGGCTCAGAGGTTATGGACAAAAAGATCCTTTAATTGAATATAAAAATGAAGGATATGATATGTTTTTAGAAATGATGACAAATATGCGTCGAAATGTAATTTACTCTATGTTTATGTTTCAACCAGCTCCTACAGAGAACAATGTTAAAGAGGTGTGATTTTATGGGTTTTCGCCTATAAATTCTATAATTTCTCTATCCTTTAAGTTTTGAGATTCCCCTGATAAAACATCTTGAGGGATACGTCCTTGTGTGACATCTTCAAAGCAAATTTGTAGAGCACAGAGTTGATTTTCTAGTTGGTCAATTCGCTCCATGAGATTACGGATGACATTTGCTTCAGCGTCGGGCAGGGCAGAGTGAGCTAACGGGTTTATTTTTACCCCACTTTGATGGACTACACGCCCAGGTATTCCGACGACTGTGCTATTTGCTTCTACGTCTCGTACAACTACTGAACCTGCGCCAATCCTTGTATTAGCTCCAACTTTAATAGCTCCAAGAACCTTAGCCCCTGCCCCAACAACAACGTTTTCAGCCAATGTGGGATGTCTTTTCCCACTTTCCTTGCCCGTCCCTCCCAGTGTTACGCCTTGATATAAAAGGCAGCGATTGCCAATTTCTGCTGTTTCACCGATAACTACACCCATGCCATGATCTATAAAGACTCCTTTCCCAATTCTTGCTCCAGGGTGAATTTCTATACCAGTTAGTGATCTTGTGAATTGACTTAGTAATCGCGGAACAAGTGGAACGTGATATTTCCAAAGATTGTGGCTAAAGCGATGAAGAGAAAGGGCCTGAAACCCTGGATAACAGAGCAGAATCTCCAGTAGCCCTCTTGCGGCTGGATCTCTTTCTCTGATGATGGCTAAATCGCTCTTGAGGGTTTTGAACAGCATGGTCTTAGATTACTAAGTCTGATTAAGCAAGTAGGCCTATCTCCTTACGTAATTGTTCGATTGTGGAGTCGCTTAGATATTTTTCAGCACAATGAACTTGAGGCATGCGTATTAGTTGTGAACGATTTTGACGAAGGCAATGTTCAACTAAAGGCAGGCTAGGGCTATCACAAAGCACATGACTAGCAGCGCGAAGTAGGGCTAGTAATCTGCTGCCAACATCTGGTGTTGCTGTCATGAGTAACAGTTCATTGCCTCTCATACTGTGCAAAATGACTTCTGCAGCTCTCAAAATGCCAGGACTAATACTTACAAGCCCCACGCAGCTGCCAGCTCGAAGTTCTTTGAGCATTGATAATTCTTTTCTAAAGTCACTGAGGTCTACTGCTACTGCTCTGACTGAATGACGTTTAGCTAGTTCTTCTAAAGGTTTTAGGAAGTATCTACTAGTTACCACTGTTCCGTTAGTTGAGCTTTCTAGTACGCTTTCCAGCTCCTCCATGGGAACAACTTCTACGGGAACATCCAAATTTGGAGAAAGCTCTTCCGCTATAAGCATTGAGGCTCCAATGTCTTCTCTTGGTGTGCTTACTAAAACTCTTGCTCCACAACGGAGACGCCAATCAATTTCGCGAGTTAAAAGTTCTCTTGTTTGTTGCAAGGTGCAGCCCGCATTTAATAATCCGTCTACACATTTGCGGACTTCTTGATCTAGATCTTTTACGCCTTTATTTCGTATATGCGGAGAGATACGTACTTCTCTTTGTTTTTGTTGATCTCGAACATAAATACCTGATCCAGCAATTGCTTCAACTACGCCATCAGTTTCTAGTTGGCGGTAAACCTTGCTAATGGTGTTGCGATGGAGGCCTGTCTGCATTGCAAGTTGTCGAGTACTTGGCAGACGGTGACCAGGAGGGTAATGGCGTGCTGCTATTGCGAAACAGATCTGGTTGTAGAGCTGGCTCGATGCAGGGATGTCGCTTTCTTGCTGAATATGAAATCGCACGCAGCAGGGCCAGGTCGCAATGTGGCTACGATAAGGACTGGAGGCACTGGTGACAATCTCCCCTTTGTCCCAAGAAACTGTGACAGTTCCAGGATCATAGTTGGGGACTGCGATTAGGGGTTATCCAACAATTTGGAAAAATTTATCTTTTGATGGGTTATTTTCTTTTTAGTTTATTTGGCTTGTATCTTTTATAACCTTAAATTTCTCTCACCTTAGTGCTACTAGCCACTTTGGTTGACCCTACTCTGGGTGGAGTACTAATTGTTCTTACTGTCCGAACAGGCCCAGAGTTGTTTTGCTCCTTTTTCACCAGAGGTGTCTTACGAGGCGTAAGAAACATAATCATATTTCGGCCTTCGCGTTTTGGAGCTTGTTGAACTTCAGCTTGCTCTTCTAGGTCCTTAGCCATTCGCCTTAAAAGTGTTTCGGCTAGAGCAGTGTGCTGAATTTCACGGCCTCTAAAAATAACTGTGCACTTGACTTTGTCACCGGCTTTTAGAAAGCGCACTGCATGCCCTATTCGAACGTCGTAATCATGTTGGTCAATTTTGTACCGCATTTTGACTTCTTTGACTTCAGTCTGATGTGATTTTTTCTTGGCTTCTTTCGCTTTTTTTTCCTGTTCAAATTTGTACTTGCCGTAATCCATGATTCGGCAGACAGGTGGGTCTGCCTTTTCGCTAACAAGAACTAGATCTAGTTCTCTTTCTTTTGCTACCTCTAAAGCTTCTTCTCTATTGATGACTCCTAGTTGCGTTCCGTCTGCGTCTACTACCCTCAGTTTGGGATAGTTGATGCGATCATTAATGTTTGGGAGCTCCCGTACTGGGGCGCGACGATCAAAACGAGGACGTGGTGGCATTCAGTGGGTTAAAGGAACAATGCAGACCAAAAAGAAATCAAAGCTCATGTCTGCTTTACGGAGTCTAGACCGGTCTTGATCAAAGATAGTGCTTCTCTCAGTGGTTCCTCATCGTTCAGCCATATTGGATTGTGTTGCCTACGAAACCAGGTCCGTTGTCTTTTTGCAAATTGATTGGTGCGAAGATTGGTGATTTCAATGGCTTTTGTGCGTGTTAACTTCCCTTGAATAACCTTCAAAGCTTCCCCATAACCAATTGTTTGTAAAAGAGAAAGATCCTGGTTGTATTGATGAATTAATTGCTCTGTTTCTTCTATTAGGCCATTTTTGTATAGCTGAGTGGTGCGTTTGGCAATTCTTTCGCGAAGATTTTTCGGGTTTAACCCTAACTCAAGAATTTTCCAGGGCGGTGGTTCAGCACTTTCTTGTTGGGTGATTGATTTTCCAGTCGCAAAAAGTACTTCGAGTGCTCTTTGAGTTCGTACTGCATCAGCTGGTGCAATACGTTTAGAAGCATTCGGATCAGAGGATTTAAGAATTTGATAGCACTCTTGTTGCCCTATTTCAGAGAGTTGTTTGCGAAGATCCTGGATTGGAGGAACGGCTGAAGGACGAAGTCCAGATGTAAGTGCTTTGAGGTATAACCCACTTCCCCCAACTAAGAACGCCATGGGATTGTTTTTTAGGCTGTTTTTCAGGCTTGCTTGAGCTGTTTCTTGAAATTCCTTAAGGGTGATTGGTTCATCTGGTTTGCGTATGTCTATCAGGTAGTGCCTCACTCTATTCATCTGTTCTTTGGATGGTTTCGCTGTCCCTATGTCCATGCCGGCATACAGCTGACGAGAATCGATGTTATGGATACCTAGTTTTAATTTCGCTGCGAGGTCAATCGAGATTTCAGTTTTGCCGCTAGCGGTTGGTCCTAGAAGAACAATGATTAGTGGCTTAGTGGCTTGCATTAATTTCTTTTAATTGTGTCCTGCCATAAACGATTGACAGAAGCATTTGGAAAATAGAGACTTTCGTGGAAGCCAGTGGTAAATTGTGATTGCTGGGTATAGGTTTCTGGTAAATGAGGCCTCTTAGAACAAGCCTTCCTGGTTGCTGCCTCCCCGAATGAGCGAAGACTCCAAGGTCCAGAAGGTTCAAGCCGCCTATGGCGCTGAACAGATTCAGGTACTTGAAGGCCTGGAGCCTGTCAGGAAAAGACCTGGCATGTATATAGGTTCGACTGGTCCTAGAGGGCTGCATCATCTTGTTTATGAGGTTGTTGATAATGCAGTGGATGAGGCTTTAGCAGGCCATTGTGATCAGATTGTTGTTGTACTTGGTAATGATGGCTCTGCAGCTGTTACAGATAACGGTCGAGGGATTCCCACTGATGTTCACCCTCGTACTGGGAAGAGTGCGCTAGAAACTGTTCTTACGGTTTTACATGCGGGGGGTAAGTTTGGAAGTGGTGGGTACAAAGTTTCAGGAGGACTCCACGGAGTGGGGGTCTCGGTAGTTAATGCCCTTAGTGAATGGGTCGAAGTTACAGTTCGCCGCCAAGAACAAGTTCATCAACAACGATTTGAAAAAGGTGCTCCCATTGGAAGCTTGCTTTCTGAAGCTCAACCTATTTCAGAGAAGGGTTTAACCGGCACAACTGTTTGTTTTAAGCCTGATATAGAAGTTTTTACCGGGGGCATTGATTTTGACTATGTCACGTTGTCATCACGACTGCGAGAGCTTGCATATTTAAATGGCGGCGTAAAAATTATTTTTCGTGATGAAAGAACTTCTTCTTTGGACTCTGAAGGGAAGCCTTATGAGGAGGTTTACTTTTATGAGGGTGGAATAAAAGAATATGTCACTTATATGAATAAAGAAAAGGATGCATTGCACCCAGAAATTATATATGTTAATTCCGAGAAGGATAATGTGCAGGTTGAAGCTGCTCTTCAATGGTGCGTTGATGCTTATTCAGATAGCATTTTGGGGTTTGCAAATAATATTCGAACTGTTGATGGAGGAACGCATATTGAAGGGTTAAAAACTGTCTTAACTCGTACACTCAATTCTTTTGCTAAAAAGCGAGGAAAACGTAAGGACGGTGATACAAATTTGGCAGGTGAGAATATTCGAGAAGGCTTAACAGTCGTTCTTTCTGTGAAGGTTCCAGACCCTGAATTTGAAGGTCAGACCAAAACAAAACTTGGCAATACTGAGGTGCGAGGAATAGTTGATACTTTAGTTGGTGATTCTTTAAGTCAATATTTGGAATTTAACCCAAGTGTTATTGACTTAATCTTAGAAAAAGCAATACAGGCTTTTAACGCTGCTGAAGCTGCAAGGCGAGCCAGAGAACTTGTTCGTAGAAAAAGTGTTCTAGAGAGCTCTACTTTGCCAGGTAAGTTGGCTGATTGTAGTTCTAGAGATCCTTCAGAGTCGGAGATATATATTGTTGAGGGTGATTCAGCAGGTGGCTCTGCAAAACAAGGCCGAGATAGGCGTTTTCAGGCGATTCTTCCTTTGCGAGGCAAGATACTTAATATTGAAAAAACTGATGATGCAAAAATATATAAAAATACAGAGATTCAATCTCTTATTACAGCTCTAGGGTTAGGCATTAAAGGAGAAGAATTTCAATCTAAGAATCTTCGTTATCATAGGGTCGTAATCATGACTGATGCTGATGTAGACGGTGCTCATATAAGAACACTTTTATTGACATTCTTTTATCGATACCAAAAAGAATTAGTAGAAGGTGGATATATTTATATTGCTTGCCCCCCTCTTTACAAGGTGGAAAGAGGTAAGAGTCATAAGTATTGCTATAATGAAGGTGAATTGAAAACTACAATTTCTGGATTTGGTGAGAAAGCTAATTATAATATCCAACGATTTAAAGGTCTTGGTGAGATGATGCCAAAACAATTGTGGGAGACGACAATGGATCCATCTTCTAGAATGATGAAAAGAGTAGAGATAGAAGATGCATTAGAAGCTGATCGAATTTTTACAATATTGATGGGCGACAAAGTTGCACCGCGCAGAGAGTTTATTGAAACCCATAGTGTTGACTTGGATATGGCTGCACTTGATATCTGATGTTTGCAGTGACCTATGTTTTTCGCTGGAGCTGGCTTTTAGGAATAGCTCTTTTTTTTCCGGTAGCTCTTCCCGCTGGGGGTGGGCAGTTATATCAACCGAAAATTTGTAGGTGCTTTGCTTCAACTCCTCTTCTGGCTGGTAATTGTTGTCTTTTAAAGGCTAGTCCATCCATCTTTGCACCAAGTTTACGGACTATTAGTGTTGGTACACCATTAAGAGTTTTAAGAAGTTGGAAGGCTGCAGATGGTAAAGAATGGCTCCAGGTCAACATTGCTACTAATCAAATCATGGAATTGTCTTCGGGACGACGTGGCTGGTTAAATGTCTGAATTGATTGCAGGCTTTAGGCCTTTTTGTTTGGTTGCTAGTGGTGCAATCATAGGCTCTTGGACTCGAATGTATATAACGGATTATTTTGCAATTATTTTCCCTGCTAAGTATTGGGGAACAATTTTTGTGAACGTCTTAGCTACTTTTTTTCTTGGTTTTTTTTTGCGCTCCAGTTCTCAGCTTACAATTTGACTTCTGTTAACAATACGTCCCCATTGTTTTTATTTGGCTGTGTTGGCTTTTTAGGCAGTATGAGTACTTTTTCGAGTTTTATTTCTGACTTGATCAATACCTTTTTAGTTAAGCGATGGAGGCAATTTCTATTAGTAGTTTTATTTTCTTTGGTTGGCGGCGCCTTGGCTATGGCAGCAGGTGTTATTTTGGGTAATGGCTTATAAAATTAAATTAGTACATAAGGAGTTTTATAAGCTTTTAATTGTGTTGTTGGGCGCTATCCCAGGAGCGGTTATTCGTTGGCAGCTTAATAATAATTTTTTTGTTAACCTTACTGGTGCTGCTTTATTGGGATTTGTAATTGGCTTGCAATTAAATAGAAGATGGAAATTAATGCTAGGGGTGGGATTTTGTGGCTCTCTAACTACTTTTAGTGGTTGGATATTTGATTCTACTTTACTATTACTTAATGGATCATTGATCCAGGCTTTTGGATTGATTTTGTATACTTTGGGGTTCGGATTGTTATCAGGTGCGTTTGGATTCTTGGTCGGAAGAAATATTAAGCTTCCAAGGCTTTTTCTATAGCAGCTTTTAATTCTTCGCTATTAGGCTCTATTGCACTTTTACATCGCATTAATACATTTCCTTCTTTGCTAATTAGAAACTTTTCGAAATTCCATTGAACCTCTCCTGTTGGTTCTGCTTGATTGAGTGTTGAGTAGGGTTCTGTTGTATTGCCTTTTGCATGTACCTTTTCAAATAGGGTAAATGTTGCGTTATAGGTTGCAGAGCAGAAAGTTTTAATCTCTGAAATGGTCCCCGGTTCTTGTGCTCCAAAGTCGTTGCAAGGGAAGCCAAGAACTTGGAAGCCTTTTGGCCCATAAGTGTTTTGCAATTCTTGAAGTCCTGCGTATTGCTTTGTGAAGCCGCAGCGACTCGCAACATTCACTATTAGTAGTACCTGCCCACGGTATTCCCCCAGTCGTAAGTCATCTCCATTGGCAGTTTTTACGATCACTTCACTTACGTTCACGCTCATTGACTTACAGATGTTTATTCATGAGCTTAGCCATAAAGTAGTTTTGCCCGACGAGACGGCCGATGAATGAGGCAACGGGGGCACCTAACACAACTGCTTTTGTGAGGAATAGCCCTCATCCCGCAGATGTGGTGGCTGCTCAATTGGAATCGATGTTGTCTGCGGGTAACTATGACGGAGTTAAAACTTTGCTTCAGCCGGTTCAACCGGTGGATATTGCTGAGGCAATTGGTCGTCTTCCTTTGATATTGCAAGCTTTGGCTTTTAGGCTTTTAAATAAAAATGAAGCAATAGAAGTTTATGAGTATTTAGATCCTGTAGTTCAACAAAGTTTGCTTGATCGACTCCGCTCAAATGAAGTCCTTGAGTTAGTGGAGGAGATGTCTCCTGATGACAGAGTTCAGTTATTTGATGAGTTGCCTGCCAAGGTTGTGCGTCGACTGCTTTCTCAGTTGAGTCCTGCAGAGAGGCGAGTCACAGCTCAATTGCTTGGGTATGAAGTTGAGACAGCTGGCAGATTGATGACTACTGAATTTATTGACCTTAAAGAATTCCAGACTGCTCAAGAGGCTTTAACGATTGTGAGGCGTCAGGCTCCTTTTACAGAAACTATTTATAGCTTGTATGTGACAGATCGAGAAAGGCATCTCACAGGAATTCTGTCTTTAAGGGATTTGGTGACTGCTGAGCCAGGAGATCGTATTCGAGATGTTATGACTCGTGAAGTCGTTAATGTTCGAACTGATACTGACCAGGAAGAGGTCGCACGAGCTATTCAGCGATATGACTTTCTAGCTTTACCTGTAGTTGACCTAGAGCAACGCCTTGTAGGCATAGTCACGGTAGATGATGTGATTGATGTAATTGAGCAAGAAGCGACACGTGATATTTATGCTGCTGGAGCGGTACAGGCTGGTGATGAAGATGATTATTTTCAAAGTAATTTGTTTGTAGTCGCTAGGCGACGTGTTGTTTGGTTATCTGCCTTGGTTTTGGCAAATGGCCTTACAACACAGGTGATAGCAATGAATGATGCTGTTTTGAAGCAGGTTGTGCTTCTTGCGGCATTTATTCCTTTGCTCATTGGTACAGGTGGCAACGTTGGTGCTCAGAGTTCGACGGTGGTTATTCGAGGTTTAAGTACTCAAAGTATTCAAACCCTTGGAGTAACAAAAGCGATTGTTAGAGAGGCTATTGCGGGGGCACTATTGGGATTACTGATGTTGTTGGTAGTGGTTCCTTTTGCGTGGTGGCGTGGGGAAGGTCCTTTGATTGGGACCGCTGTAGGAATCAGTCTCATTGCGATTACAACATTGGCAGCTACTGCTGGGGCTGCACTTCCTTTGTTTTTTGATCGGATGGGCTTAGACCCTGCACTAATGTCTGCACCTTTTATTACTACTGCAACTGATGTTGCTGGAGTGTTGATTTACCTGCGCACTGCCTCATGGCTTCTTGCGCATATGAGCCCATCTCTTCTATAGGTAATTATACTTAATTTCTTGCGGATTTACGATTCGCAATGGAGCTTTACACTCCTTAGTAGTACTCTTTACATCTCGCAACAAAATTTTTATGGCTGCCGCCCCAGGCCGTTTTCAGTCGAATCAAGCAATGGAAGCTCCATCTCAAAAGTTCCCAGTAGAAGTTGACCTGGTCCGTTCTTATTTACGTGATATTGGTCGTGTGCCATTGCTTACTCATGAGCAAGAGATCACATTGGGGCGACAAGTGCAGGAGTTGATGTCTCTGGAGCTTCTAGAAGCTGAACTTCAGGCCGATTTAGGTGATAAGCCTAGTCAGGATGCCCTTGCAGTGGCTGCTGGATTAACTCTTTTACAGTTGAAAAAGAAGTTAAAGAATGGTCAGCGTGCAAAAGAGCGCATGGTTGCGGCCAATTTGCGATTGGTGGTCAGTGTTGCTAAGAAGTACACAAAGCGGAACATGGAGCTCTTGGATCTAATCCAGGAGGGAACTATTGGATTGGTTCGAGGAGTTGAGAAATTTGATCCGACGCGTGGGTACAAATTCTCTACTTATGCCTATTGGTGGATACGACAGGGGATAACTCGTGCGATTTCAGAGAAGAGCAGAACGATTCGTTTGCCTATCCATATCACTGAAATGCTCAACAAGTTGAAGAAGGGTCAGCGTGAATTGAGTCAACAAATGGCTCGAACACCAACTTTGACTGAACTGGCTGAGTTTGTAGAGCTTCCCGAAGAAGATGTCAAAGAGTTGATGTGTAGTGCACGTCAACCAATGAGTTTGCAGATGAGTGTGGGGGATGGGGATGAAACTGAGCTGCTTGATTTGCTTTCTGCTGGAAAAGATGTGCCAAGTGAGCAAATTGAGAGTGAATGCATGAAAGGTGATTTGGAAACATTGCTTGAGCAGTTACCGGAATTGCAGTCTCGAGTTTTGAGGATGCGTTATGGCATAGATGGAGAGGCACCGATGAGCTTGACTGGAATCGGTCGTGTTTTAGGAATCAGTAGAGACCGGGTTAGGAATCTTGAGAGAGATGGCTTCAGAGGTCTTCGAAGACTTGGTGATGCCGTTGAGGCTTACGTTGCGTGTTGAATTAATTTCAAGAGGACACGGTTTACATGCTCAGGCGCTTCGTCATGCGGACAATGTCCAGCTCCAGGGATTATTTCTAATGAACGAATACATTTGAAAGATTTCAACCATCTTTTTGCTTCTTCAACAGGTTCCCATGGGTCTTTGTCGCCCCAAATCATGTCGACCGGAGTTTCTAGATCTTTCATTAAATCAGGGGCAAGATAATCATCAAAAAGGTTGATGAAGCCTCTAAAAGCTTCTTTTGCTCCTGTTCGCTTACTTGGAGTATGTAGCAAATTAATTAAATGTTCATCAATGTTCTTTTTGCTGGGATAGGCCTGCATAAGTACTCGTCTAATGACAGTTGGATTTGCTGCATTTCGAAAAAGATTTCCACTCAACCATCGCTGCCTTACAAGTGTCTTCAACACAGGACGAACTGCTTTCATCCAATTAGGTTGCTCGTTTAAGCGTTTATCGTCCATTGTTCTTTGTGCGCAATCGATAAGAACTACGCCGCAGCAGGTATCTTTTAGTAATTGACCAGCTCGTAACGCAATAACCCCGCCAATTGAATTCCCTACAAGGATTACTCGTTTCTGCACCACATGAGTACAAAAGTCAGCGACTTGCTTGCTCCAAGCATCGAATCCATAGGTGAAGTCTCCTGAGTGAGACTTTTCTCCCTGCAATCTTGCATTTGGTTGGCTGCTGTTGCCAAAGCCAATTAGATCAATTGCGTAGCAGATTGTGACCTTACCTATGACTGGTTGATTATGGCGCCAATGTTCTTTGCATGCTCCAAAGCCATGTATGAGCACTATTGCAGGACTTGAGTTGTCACTGCAGCCCTCACTATTCCAGGAGATTTTCCAGTCATGCCAGCGCCAGCTATTGCTATGAAACAAACATTCCTCCATTTGCCAAATTCATTGCCTCTAATTATGTTGTTTTTTGATTATTGGTTGTGATTAATAGAAAAAGTGTTGAGGAAGGGTCTGGAGAGCTTTTCTTAACATTTGAGAAATTAGATTTCATGCAACTTGGATTGCTTGATTGGTTCGTTGAACATGGACGTCATTCGATCCCCTGGAAGCTCAAATCAGATGGGAGTCATCCGAAAAATAACGAGGCCTTAAATCCTTATGGAATTTGGATTGCTGAAGTGATGCTTCAGCAGACCCAACTGCATGTTGTTTTGCCTTATTGGGAAAGATGGATGCAAACTTTGCCAACTTTGCTCGATTTGGTGCAAGCTTCTGAGCAAGAAATTTTGCTGCTTTGGCAAGGACTTGGTTATTACTCCAGAGCACGTCGAATTCACAAATCAGCTCACAAATTGTTGGAAGTTTTAGGAGGCGCTGACTCATTGGACCCATCTTCTTGGCCTAGTGATTTAAAGACGTGGATGTCTTTGCCTGGAATCGGTCGCAGTACTGCAGGAAGCATCATCTCTTCGGCTTTCAACCTTCCTAAGTCTCTTCTTGATGGCAATGTTCAAAGAGTATTAAGCCGATTAATCGCAAATCCCAGGCCAGCAAAAGACTGTTTGCCTGTTTTATGGGATCTTAGTGATCAATTAATGGATAAACAGAATCCACGACACTTCAATCAGGCCTTAATGGACTTGGGAGCGATGGTTTGTACTCCAAGCAGCCCAAATTGTATTAAATGTCCTTGGAATGCGTATTGCATTGCTTACTCTTCTAGGCAAACTCAAAAATTTCCCGTGAAGGCTGCTAGTAGACCCTTACCTTTTCAAGTTATAGGGATCGGTGTTGTTTTTAATGATTTCGGAGAGGTGCTGATAGATCAACGTTTGGATGGAGTTTCTATGGGCGGAATGTGGGAATTTCCAGGTGGAAAAAAGGAGTTAGATGAAGAGATTGAAGAAACAATCAAGCGTGAATTAAGAGAGGAATTGGGGATCCAAGTCGAAGTAGGTGATCTCTTGATTTCAATAGAACATTCATATAGCCATAAAAAGCTTCTCTTCATTGTGCATATTTGTCATTGCATAGCAGGTAAACCTCAACCTTTAGCTAGTCAACAATGTCGCTGGGTTCAACCAAATGAGCTCGATCAGTATCCTTTTCCAGTAGCTAATTCCAAGATGATATCTGCATTGAAAACATACCTTCAAAAAGACAATTGAATTGATTTTTCCTAATTTCAGATTATTAGAACGCGAAAATTATGACTGTTGACTTGGATTCTTTAAATGCACCTCAAGTAATTTGTATTGGTGAAGCACTTTTGGACCGTTTGGGCCCTCTTGGTGGAGACCCTTATGCAGATAAACCGGTTGAAGATTGTTTAGGAGGGGCTCCTGCCAATGTTGCTTGCGGCTTAGCAAAGCTGGGGATCAATACTGCCTTTGCTGGGCGCTTAGGAGACGATTTTATTGGGAAGCAATTTCACAAATTGTTTAAGACTTGTGGAGTTAATGTTCAAGCTTTACAAGTAGATCCAGTTAGGCCTAGCAGAATTGTCCTCGTTCGTCGTGATTTAAAAGGGGATCGTTCTTTTGAAGGATTTCAGGGCGGAGAGGAGCATGGTTTTGCTGACCAGGCTTTGGAGGTTAAGGCACTAAAGGAGACATGGCCTGGTTTACTAAGCAATGCTGGCTGGTTATTGGCTGGCACAATTCCCTTGGCAACAACTACTTCTGCAGAGACTTTGTTATGGGGTGTTGAACAGGCAATCAAAAAAGAAGTTAAATTTGCTTTAGATATAAATTGGCGCCCTACCTTTTGGAGTCAAAACCTTTCTTCAAATTGTGGTCCCAATGACGCTGCTCTTAAAAAGATTGCAATTCTATTGGAAAATGCGTCTTTGCTAAAGCTTGCAAATGAAGAGGCAAGGTGGTTTTTCAATACTTCCGACCCTGTGAAGATATCGAGATCATTGCCTAATCGGCCTGATGTGGTTGTTACCAATGGGGCTAGGCCTTTGCATTGGGTAATTGGAGGTTTTGCTGGAGAGATGAAGGTTTTTTCGCCACAGACAGTGGTCGATACAACTGGCGCTGGTGATGCTTTTACTGCAGGCTTGCTTCAGCAATATTTGACGTCTTCTTTTAATAAGCTCAATCAAGAGGTTGTAGAAGAAGCTGTTCGTTTCGCAGCAGCATGTGGAGCTTTAGTTTGCGGCGGCCCAGGAGGAATCGATCCTCAGCCTACTTATGAAGAGATAAAGAATTTTTTGCAGGATCTATAGGAGGGATTACATGAGCTAATCGCTTTCCATCACTATGGTGCTTTAATTTTATTTTCCAGGCTTCTGGAAGAGACAAACTTAAACGTTCTGGCCATTCGACAACTATGAGTGCACCAAGATCTTCAGCTTCCTCTTCTTCTTGTAAAAACAACTCATTAGCAGCTTCTTTATCTTCTAATCGATATAGATCTAGATGAAATAAGGGTGGGTTGCCCTCAGGATAATGCTGTGCCAATGGAAAAGTTGGGCTAGTTATGGGTTCATTAATCCCTAAGCCACTGGCTATGCCTTTCACAAGAGAGGTTTTTCCTGCCCCTAAAGGACCTTCGAGTAAAAGTATTTTTAAGTCAGGAATTCTTTCACTGAGCTTTGTGCCTAAAGCAATGGTTTCCTCAAGATTTTGGAGTAGCCAGTATGAATCTGTAGATTGACATTGACTCCACTCGGAAGCTTCGAACATTCCGTAGAGACTCTTTTTCATTATCCTCAACTTCAATTAACGTTTAATCATGGTTGTAATGTCTAATCCTAAAAATACTTTGGCGGATTCTGCTCATTACGTTGTGGCGGATATAGGGCTAGCCGATTTTGGTCGGAAGGAACTGAAGATTGCAGAAACTGAGATGCCTGGATTGATGGCTCTTAGAGACAAGTATGGAAGTAGCCAGCCTTTACAAGGTGCTTGCATTGCAGGCAGCTTGCACATGACTATTCAGACAGGTGTGTTGATTGAAACATTAGTAGCTTTGGGAGCAAAAGTTCGATGGGCTTCATGCAATATTTTTTCTACTCAGGATCATGCAGCAGCAGCAATTGCAGAAACAGGCACTCCTGTGTTTGCTGTAAAGGGTGAGAGCCTAGATGAATACTGGGATTATACCCATAGCATTCTGGATTGGGGAGATGGACATGCACCGAACATGATTTTGGATGACGGTGGGGATGCAACGGGATTAGTCATGCTTGGAAGTAAGGCCGAGAACGATCTTTCGGTTTTAGAAAATCCCAGGAACGAGGAAGAAATTTCATTGTTTTCTTCTATTCGAAAAAAGCTTGCTCAGGACTCAACTTTTTATTCCCGAGTCAAAGCAAGCATCCAAGGGGTTACAGAAGAGACAACTACAGGGGTAGCTCGGCTGTACCAGATGCAAAAGAGTGGTGAGTTGCCCTTCCCTGCAATTAATGTCAATGATTCAGTGACTAAAAGCAAGTTCGACAATTTATATGGGTGCCGTGAATCCTTAGTTGATGGTATTAAGCGTGCAACTGACGTAATGGTGGCTGGAAAGGTTGCACTGGTTATTGGTTATGGAGATGTGGGGAAAGGATCTGCTCAGTCCCTGAGAGGGCTTGGGGCAACTGTGTTAATTGCTGAGATTGATCCGATTTGTGCTTTACAAGCGGCTATGGAAGGTTATCGAGTTGTTCGATTAGATGAGATTGTGCAGGATGTAGACATCTTTGTTACTGCGACTGGAAATTTCAAAGTGATTCAGCATGAGCATTTAATTCGCATGAAGGATGAGGCAATTGTTTGCAATATTGGGCATTTCGATAATGAGATTGATGTTGCTTCTTTAAAACAATATCAATGGGAAAATATTAAACCTCAGGTTGATCATATAACTCTTCCAAGTGGAAATAAGATCATTCTTCTTGCTGAAGGCCGATTAGTTAATTTGGGCTGTGCAACTGGTCACCCTAGCTTTGTAATGAGTAATTCATTTACGAATCAAGTTTTAGCTCAGATCGAGCTATTTACTAAAGGCTCTAATTACTCAAATGAGGTTTACGTATTACCAAAACATCTTGATGAAATGGTTGCGCGCCTCCACTTGGAAAAGATTGGCGCAAAGCTCACAAAATTAACTTCCGAGCAAGCAGATTATATATGCGTTCCTGTGGAAGGCCCTTACAAGCCTGATCATTATCGCTATTGAACTTTAATTCTTAATTAGTCCTTTTAAAAAGATTTTTATTTCTAAGTATTCATGAATATAACCGAATTGATTAGCAATTTACCTAATGTGATTGGTAATGCTGTTGAAGCTAATCAATGGATTGGTTACGGGGCAATTTTGTTGGCCATGTTTTTGGAAAATCTTTTTCCACCAATACCTTCGGAATTGATTATGCCTCTCGGGGGATTTTATGTTCAGCAAGGTCAATTGCATTTTTTGCCAGTTGTTTTTGCAGGCTTGATAGGAACTGTTGTGGGTGCTTTCCCTTGGTATGGAATAGGTAGATTGGTTAATGAAGAAAGGCTTGAAATTTGGCTGAAACGTAATGGCAGATGGATTGGCATTAGTCCTGAAGATCTTTCACGCAGCCGGCGCTGGTTTAATCGATATGGAATCCCTTTGGTTTTCTGGGGGCGCTTAGTACCAGGAATTAGAACTCTCATTTCAGTACCTGCTGGCATTGAGTTGATGCCTTTAGTGCCTTTTTTGATATGGACGACTGCAGGGAGTTTGATTTGGACTTTGTTGTTGACTTTTGCTGGACTTGTTCTTGGTGAGAGTTATAACAATGTGGCAATTTTGATGGGTCCTTTATCTAAAGGCATCAAAATTATTCTTTTGATTGGATTTATATCTGGATTGATTTGGCTATCCATTCGAACTTGGCGTGTGCTTAAGCAAAGAAATTAAGCTTTAAAAAGGTATTTCTTCATTATTTGGACTCCCTGAATTAGACGTTGCACCTCCAAACGTATTAGGTTCTGCATCTCGTTTTGAACCGAGAAGTTCTAGGCGGTCAACACGAACAACGGGCTTACTTTTGCTTTCACCTGTATTCCTATCAGTCCATTTATCTAGCTTGAATGAGCCAGTGATTCCTAGTAGTGAACCCTTCTTGACATAGTCGGCAGCTACTTGTGCTTGTTTCCCCCAAATCTCAAGATTGAACCAATCAGGTTCATCATTGCGACTACGGCGATTTACTGCCAAGGTTAAGTTCGCAACAACGCTTCCTGATTCGAAGTAGCGCACCTCGGGATCTCTGCCAGCTCGGCCTACCAATGTGACGGAATTAATGCCCATTTATGAATCCGATTTTGATACTGCTTAATAATGCTTCAAATCAGAGGTTAATGGATGCAAGGAGTTCAAGACTCTTCTTTGTAAGTAACAAGAGTCTTCGCAAAGTACCTCTATGATTCGCCGAATTGGAAAAAAACCCGTGTTCTTTAGTCGATTTAAGTTCTCTCGCGATATCGGGATTGATTTGGGTACAGCCAATACTCTGATTTATGTGTCTGGGAAAGGGATCGTCCTCCAAGAACCTTCTGTGGTGGCTATGGACTTAGAGGAGGGAGTTCCAATGGCAGTCGGTGATGATGCCAAATTAATGCTGGGAAGAACTCCTGGGAATATTCGTGCAGTTAGACCCCTGCGTGATGGAGTGATTGCTGACTTTGATGCAGCTGAGCAGATGCTCAAAAGCTTTATTCAAAAATGCAATGAGGGCCGTGGAATAATTTCACCACGCTTAGTGGTTGGTATACCCAGTGGTGTCACTGGTGTTGAACGTCGTGCTGTTCGTGAGGCAGGTATGGCAGGAGCTAGGGAAGTTCATTTAATTGATGAGCCAGTTGCAGCTGCAATTGGAGCATCACTGCCAGTGACAGAGCCAATTGGAACGATGATTGTTGATATTGGAGGAGGAACAACCGAGGTAGCTGTGCTTAGCTTGGGAGGGACAGTGCTAAGTGAATCTGTTCGTGTCGCTGGCGATGAAATTAACGATGCTATTGCCGTCTATTTGAAGAAAGTGCATAACTTGGTTGTCGGGGAACGTACGTCAGAAGAAATCAAGATTCGAATTGGATCGGCTTTCCCTGACGATGAGTACGATATGAAGTCGATGGATGTTAGAGGTCTTCACCTTTTATCAGGTCTGCCTAGGTCGATTAATCTTCAAGCAGGGGATCTGAGGGAAGCTATGGCTGAACCTCTTAGCAAAATAGTTGAAGCTGTAAAACGGACTTTGGAGAGAACCCCCCCTGAATTGGCGGCTGATATAGCCGATAGAGGGATCATGCTTGCTGGTGGTGGAGCCTTAGTGAGAGGCATTAGTGATCTTGTGAGCCATGAAACTGGGATTTTTACTCACGTAGCAGAAGATCCTTTACTCTGTGTTGTGAAGGGTTGTGGACAGGTTTTAGAAGATTTCAAGCGTTTACGGAGAGTTCTCGACACTCCTGACTTCGCAAGAAATTCAGCTACGGATTGAAGAGATGTTTGGAGGGGCTAGGTTGGCTTCTTTTCGTTGGAAAATTTGGCGAAAACTGTGGCCTTGGTTTCTTCTTGCAAGTTGTCTTTTTATTGTTCGATTGAGTAAAGGTGCAGGGTTTTCTGATGCTTATGCATTATTAACAAAGCCGTTTTGGCCTGGTTCAGCTCAGAGGGAGTGGATTCAAGATGGGGCTCAACTCGATCAGCAGATCAGATTGAATTTGCTTGAACAGGACAATGAACGATTAAGAACAATTCTCTCTCTTCAGCAATCATCAAAATTTGGACTTTTCTCCGCTCCAGTCATCTCTCGTCGGCCTAAGGGATGGTGGCAACAAGTGGAGCTTGGTAAAGGATCCATCGATGGGATTAGGCCGACTTTTGCAGTAATGGGTCCTGGAGGCTTATTAGGGATAGTTGAAAGTGTTACTCCAACAACTGCAAGAGTGCGATTACTTACTGCTCCTGGGAGTCAAGTAGGGGTATGGGTTTCTCGTACCAAAAGTCATGGGATCTTGCTTGGAATGGGCACCAATCGTCCTCAGTTGACTTTTCTAGATAAAGCTCCAATGGTTATCGAAGGAGATGTTGTGAGTACTTCCCCAGCCAGCACAATTTTGCCGCCTAATTTGCCTGTTGGGGTAATTCAGGTTCTAGATAAAAAAGCATTACCAGCACCTCAGGCCAGTGTGCAATTGCTAGCAGCCCCAGAGGCAATTGATTGGGTACAAGTGCAAAGACCTTGATGGGTAGACAAAAGCTAAGAAAGTTTTTTTTGGCTTCTGCTTTAGCAGTTCCTCTTTTGACTTTTTTATCACCTAGTTGGTTCTCATTGATGGGTGTTGGCCCCAGTTGGTCGGTGTTGTGGCTATTGCCCTGGGCACTTGTGAATGGTCCTAATTCAGGGAGCTTGGCGGGTTTTTCATTAGGGTTGATTTTGGATGCGATTAGTATTGGGGACGGCACTCATGTACCAGTTTTAATCCTTCTTGGTTTTTGGTGGGGTCGAATAGGAAGAAGAGATTTACTTATAGATAGCAACTTTAGTCTTGGATGCTTGGCATGGATAGGAAGTGTAGTTCTAGGAATAAGTTTTTGGATTCAGTTTTCACTAACACACATTGGTAGACAAGAGGTTTTATTTAACTCGTGGAGTTTGCATACTATCCTTTGCCAGGCGATTCTTACAGGTTTACTTGCCCCATTAGCTTGTACTTGGCTTTTGACCCTGTTTAAGGGGCCTAAATCTACCTTTATCTCTAAATAAATAGTACCCAATTTGGGGGGTGATCTTTTTTCTACTTTGGTTAATGGTTTTCTTTTAAGTTGCTCTTGGACTTGTTAAAAGCTTGACCTGATAGCAGCTAAATTTTTTAGGTAATTTTTGATTGCGAAAAATTATTCAAGGTAATTCAAGTATTTCCAAGAAACTTGAATTTAGCAATTCCTCAATTCCACCTTTAATGGTGCCTTTGGACCTTAACTTGCAAAGAAATATGTATCACCATTGCTATCTTGAATTTTGGGTCAATATCAAAACTCTTTTTTAATAGAAGAGCCCAGTCGGACAGATGTTTTTTTACCTAGTAAGGTGATTTTTGATACAGTCCCAAAATACCCTTAATTGAGTAGAAATACGCAGGTACAAATACTTTAGAAATCTTAAAAAAAACGAAAAACTCTTCTGTTGAAGGATCTTTTGACCCTTTTTCTTTGGGTTGGAAGGTTAATGTTGCTTTTCTTGACGAGGAATTCAACATGCCAAGGAGAGGTCCATCAGAGCTTAAAAGCGTTGATGGGTCCCCAAAGAAGGCGCCAGTGAGTAACCCTCGGGCCACGATCCTTGTCGTGGACGACGAGCCAGCTGTGGTTCGTGTCTTGATGACCAGACTTGAATTGGCTGGTTATAGGGTTCTATCAGCTGAGGATGGGGAAAAGGCTATAGAGGTGTTTCATAACGAGTCACCAGATTTGGTTGTCCTAGATGTAATGCTTCCAAAGCTTGATGGCTTTGCTGTTTGTAGGCGTCTTAGAGCGGAATCTTGTGTACCCATAATCTTTTTGACTGCACTTGAAGCGATTTCTGAACGAGTTGCAGGGCTTGATTTGGGGGCAGATGATTATCTCTCCAAGCCTTTTAGCCCCAAAGAGCTCGAGACACGAATTGCGACAATTTTGCGAAGGATGGGGCCTGGTGTTGCTGTGGCTGAACCAAGGGAACTGCCTGTTGGCCAGGGAGTTTTACGTTTAGGTGACTTAGTAGTGGATACAAATCGGAGACAAGTAAGTCGTGCGGGGGATCGTATTGGACTTACTTATACAGAATTCAGTTTGCTTGAGTTGTTGTTCCGTGAACCAGGCAGGGTGGTTCCTAGAGCAGAGATACTGGAACAACTTTGGGGATACCCGCCTAGAAGAGCTGCAGATCTTCGAGTTGTTGATGTATACGTTGCGCGTTTGAGAGGCAAGCTTGAACCTGATCCTCGTAATCCTGAATTGATCCTTACTGTTAGAGGAATTGGATACGCATCACAGCGTATGGGAGAGTTTCCTACTGCTATAGCCAGTTGAAGAAATAATTACATTTAAGAGTGCAAGATGGCCCATCTCCAGGCAAGATGACGCGGGTCTGCTAATCCTTCTTTGTCTGATTTACGAGAGATTCGCTTAGAAAAGGCGAAAGCATTGAAAGGTTTAGGTCAAGAGCCTTATGCGGTGAGATATGCAATTACTCATCATGCGGCTTCTTTAAAGGCTGATCATAAGGATCTTCCCAACGGTCAAGAACGATTAGTCAATGTTTCAGTAGCAGGACGAGTAATGTCTCGCCGCGTCATGGGGAAGCTTGCTTTTTTTAATTTGGCTGATGAAACTGGCACTTTGCAGCTCTATTTAGAGAAGGCCACTATTGATGGCAAATCTGAATCCTCCACTTCTTTTTCGCAATTAATCGATCTTGTTGATACTGGAGATTGGATAGGTGTTAGCGGGATATTGCGTAGAACTGACCGGGGTGAACTTTCTGTAAAGGTTTTTGCATGGCAGATGCTGTCAAAGTCTTTACAATCCTTGCCTGATAAATGGCATGGTTTGACAGATATAGAGACTAGATATAGACAAAGATATTTGGATTTGATCGTTTCACCTCAATCGAGGGAGACTTTTAAACGAAGGGCTTTAATGGTTAGTGCCATAAGGAGATGGTTAGATCAGCGTGGATTTTTAGAAATTGAAACGCCAGTACTGCAATCTGAGGCTGGGGGAGCAGAGGCAAGGCCTTTTATTACTCATCACAACACACTAGATCTGCCGCTTTATTTAAGGATTGCCACAGAGTTGCATTTAAAAAGACTAGTTGTTGGGGGCTTTGAACGGGTTTATGAACTCGGACGTATATTTCGTAATGAGGGCATTAGTACTAGACATAATCCTGAATTCACTTCAGTTGAGGTGTATCAGGCTTTCGCGGATTATTTAGACATGATGAATTTGACTGAGGAGTTGATCTCTTCAGTTTGTGCTCAGCTTCTTGGCTCTACCAAAATTTCGTATCAAGCGATGGAAATTGATCTGACTCCACCATGGAGACGGGCAACTATGCATGATCTAGTGAAGGAAGCAACTGGTATTGATTTCACTACTTTTAATGACCGGGATGACGCTGCTGCAGCAATGGTTGAATTTGGTTTAGAGGTCCCAGTAAAAGCAGATAGTGTTGGGAGATTGCTTAATGAAGCATTTGAGCAGTCAGTGGAGTCAAATCTTCATCAGCCAACATTTGTGATGGATTACCCAATTGAGATATCACCTCTAGCGAGGCCTCATCGTAGTCAGAAGGGTTTGGTTGAACGTTTTGAACTTTTTATAGCTGGTCGCGAGACTGCAAATGCATTTAGTGAATTAATTGATCCTATAGATCAACGTAAGCGCCTTGAATCTCAGCAAGCTCGTCGTCAGGCAGGTGACCTTGAAGCTCATGGTGTAGATGAAGATTTTTTGAATGCTTTGGAAGTCGGAATGCCTCCTACAGGAGGCCTTGGCATAGGAATTGATCGCTTAGTTATGCTTCTCACTGATAGTGCTTCTATTCGAGAAGTGATTGCTTTTCCATTACTTCGGCCGGAGTCAAAATAAAAACATTTCTAGTGGGGTCCCATCACAGTGGATAATTGAGCGAGTGGCAAAGTTCTGTTCCGATGAGTGGTGAGCGCGTTGGTTTCCGCTTTAAACACGCCGATGCGGTGGTCAAACGCAATCCTCAGGGACGTTCTAGGCGTGGCTGGGTTATGGAGCCTGTTGAACAAACCACTAGCCGTGGTACCAAGATGCCTGCCTATCGCATCCGCTGGCGTGATAGCGAAAGACCTGAGATTGTGCTTCAACACATGTTGATAGCTGACCCTGATCCCTCACCCCCACCTGAGAATGTGAGCCTGCAGCCTCCTGGCCAATAACACTGAGCTCACTTAATTACATCAGTTTTTCGTTTCTGGAGGTTGTTTTCAGTGCTAGGAAAACCTAGTAGTTTTATGAAATAGAGATAAGACAGTTGAAAAGCTTATGTGGCTACTTTTCTGTCTAGCGAGTGTCGAATTGTTCGAATTCTCTCTTGATTAAAAACGTTCTAAAGCTGACTTCACATCACGATCAGCTTGTTTCCTTTTTTCCTCCTGCCTTTTGTCATGAAGTTTTCTGCCTTTTCCTAGCCCAATGGTGAGTTTTATCCATGAACCATTGAGGTGAAGGCTCAATGGAATCAACGTGAGTCCTTTTCTATCTAGTTGACTTTTTAACTTTTCGATTTCTCTGCGATGAGCTAGAAGCTTTCTTACTCTTAGAGGCTCATGATTGAAGTAGCTACTAGCCTGTTTATGAGGAGAAATATGTACGTTGTGCAGTTGAAGTTCACCTTTGCGAATTAGACAGAATCCATCTCTTAAATTTGCTTTTCCAGCTCGTATCGACTTGACTTCAGTTCCCAATAGCTCCATTCCTGTTTCTAGGGTTTCTAAAATTTCATATTGATGCCTGGCCAGACGATTTTCTGCCAATCTTTTGTGCGCTGAAGCTCGGAGAGCTGCTTTTAATTTTTTAGCTTTTGTTTTAGCCATTACTACTTCTTAACACTTGGAACATATCCAGAGATGGTTACCCTTCCATCATGGCAATTGTTTCTTCTAATACAGATCGATCCGATTCTCAAGCTTTAAGGGGTAAGAATCGCTATTTATCTGCTTCACCTCTTATCGAAGAGTTAAGTCCGCTCCGTGACGATGGACTTAGGCCCAAATCGTTACAAGATTATATTGGCCAGTCTGCGCTCAAAGAAGTTCTTGGTATCGCCATAAAGGCTGCAATTGGAAGAGGGGAGGCTCTTGATCATGTTTTGTTGTATGGGCCGCCTGGATTAGGTAAGACAACTATGGCTCTTGTTTTGGCTTCGGAATTGGGAGTGAGATGTCGCATTACGAGTGCCCCTGCGCTTGAACGACCACGCGACATAGTTGGCTTGTTGGTCAATGTTCAGCCTCGTGATTTGCTTTTTATTGATGAGATTCACCGACTACCACGGGTCGCAGAAGAACTGCTGTATCCCGCTATGGAGGACAAACGTTTGGATCTCACAGTTGGGAAAGGAAGTTCATCCCGTATGAGGTCTTTAGAACTATCACCCTTCACTCTTGTTGGCGCTACAACTAGAGCTGGTTCGCTTAGTTCGCCTTTGCGAGATCGATTTGGCCTGAGTCAAAGGTTGGAATTTTATGATTTGAAAGACCTTCAGGCCATTGTTGAAAGAACTGCACGTTTGCTTAGCGTGTCAATTACTCCAGAAGCTTGTCTTGAGATAGCTAGAAGGTGTAGAGGCACTCCAAGAATTGCGAATCGGTTATTAAAACGGGTACGGGATTTTGCAACAGTTCGAGGAGCTGTTGATTTGATTAATCCAGACTTGGTTGATGAGGCTCTCAGATTGCACCGTGTAGATGATCGAGGTTTAGATCAAAGCGATAGACGATTATTGGAATTTCTTCTTGAGGTTCATGGAGGAGGGCCTGTGGGGCTCGATACTTTGGCAGCTGCCCTCGGAGAAGATTCTGCAACTTTAGAATCAGTTGTTGAACCCTTTCTTTTGCAAATTGGGTTTCTTCAAAGAACTCCAAGGGGGAGAGTGGTTACTCCTGCTGGCAAGCTTCATATGGCATCAAAAGAGAATTAATGAGCTTTTTCTAGTGCACAAAAAACTTATTTTGTTTGGTTTGAGGGCTTTATTGGTTTGTTTTTTATTTACTAATCAGCTGCCAGTAGGGGCTTCGCAATTACCGCAACCACTCTTTGAAAAGGCTATTCAATCTAGTAAAGATGGAGATTTGATCTCAGCTTTAGAACGATGGGATAAGTTCTTGGAATTATTTCCAGAGGATGCTTTGGCATGGAGTAATCGAGGAAATGTACGCTTTGCACTTGGAGACTTAGAAGGCGCTATTGCGGATCAAACAAAATCCATAGATATTCTGCCTTCTGAGGTGGATTCTCATTTAAATAGGGGAATAGCAGAGGAAGCGTTGCAGTTGTGGGATGAAGCAGCAGCTGACTACAACTGGATTCTTCAACATGATCCTGAAGATCCTTCTGCAATGTATAACCTTGGCAATGTGAGAGTTGCACAAACTAGCTGGGCAGAGGCCGAAGTGCTTTTTCAAAATGCTTCATTGGGACGAAAGGGTTTTGTTATGGCTCGTTCAAGTAAGGCTTTAATGGTTTACCAGCTTGGTGATTTGGACAAAGCGCAATCAGAACTTCGAGCAATTATTCGGAGGTACCCTATGTTCGCTGATGCGAGGGCTGCATTGACTGCACTTTTGTGGCATCAAGGTCGTTTTGGTGAGGCGGAGAGTCATTGGGCTGCAGCAGTTGGATTGGATAGTCGTTACAGAGAGAAAGATTGGCTGTTGCATATTCGTCGTTGGCCTCCTGCACCAGCCAACGACCTTCTTGCATTTTTAGCATTGGAGAAACCATGAATTGTGCAAATGTTTTAAAGACTCGCCTGAAAAATTATTTACCTGATCTCATAGAGCTGCGTCGCCATTTGCATGCACATCCAGAGTTAAGTGGTAATGAACATCAGACTGCCGCCCTTGTGGCTGGAGAATTAAGAAAATATGGTTGGCGGGTAACAGAGGCTGTCGGTCGTACTGGAGTCTTAGCTGAACTTGGGCCTAGTCATGGTCCATTGGTTGGTTTAAGAGTGGATATGGATGCTTTGCCTGTCGAGGAGCTAACGGGGTTGGAATATTCATCTCGGAGTCAAGGCTTGATGCATGCATGTGGACATGACTTACACACCTGTATAGGGCTTGGTGTGGCAAGGATTTTAGCCGAGGAAAAAGACCTGACGACAGGTGTTCGATTGTTGTTTCAACCAGCAGAAGAAATAGCAGCAGGGGCCCGATGGATGCGTTCAGATGGTGCAATTCAAGGTTTGGACTCTCTTTTTGGGGTGCATGTATACCCCGATTTACCTGTAGGAAAAATTGGCGTTAGAAGTGGAAGCCTAACTGCAGCAGCAGGAGAGTTGGAAATTGAAATTATTGGAGAAGGTGGACATGGAGCACGGCCTCACCAAGCTATTGACGCTATATGGATTGCCTCAAAGGTAATAAGTGGTTTACAAGAATCGATTAGTCGACGACTAGATCCATTACATCCAGTGGTGATTAGTTTTGGACGAATTGAAGGAGGGAAGGCTTTCAATGTAATTGCCGATCGGGTGAAACTTTTGGGAACGGTTCGTTGTTTGGATGACACTTTGCATGAGACATTGCCAAATTGGATAGAAGAGATTGTCCAATCGATTTCTTCTAGCTTTGGCGCTAGCGCAATTGTCAAATACCGCTGTATTACACCAATTGTTTATAACGATCCTATTTTGACAACTATGCTTGAAAAATGTGCGATTTCTGTTTTGGGAGAAGTTAATGTCTTAAGACTGGCCACACCCTCTTTAGGTGCAGAGGATTTTGCTGAACTATTGCAAGGTATTAGAGGCACAATGTTCCGCTTAGGTGTTGCTAGTGAGAACGGTTGCGCCCCACTTCATAACGGTCATTTTGCGCCAGATGAGAGAAGTCTTGAGGTTGGTATTGAGGTGCTTTTAGCTACTCTTTTTGAATGGATGCAAGAGCACTCTATAATTGATAGTAAGGATTCATGAAGAACTTCCATAATCGATTGTTATCACTTTCTGCTCCTTGTTTGATTTTGATTTCAATATTGGGATTATTTCAACGTGAAGGCAGTGAGCGATTGCAATCTTTGCCTGCTTTATTAGCAGGGGTAGGGTTAATAATTAGTGGGGCTCTGGAGCGCCGCAATCGTCGAAAGAAGTTACTCTTGGCAATTCGCAATCGAAATCAGCCTATAAATTGATCAATTCTCAATATAAATAATTAAGGTTCAGATATTATTTATCTTGTAATTGCTAGTTAAACTCTTCAGAGAAATTTTAATATCGAGCACTACTTCCTTCAATCTATTTAACTTTCATTTGACTTGGTTCTTTTTTGGGTTCGTGGGAAAAGAATTTGGTTTGGTAAATAGATTACGGCTGAATTAATGAAATAGAGCTAGCTTTAGACAATCACTAGGGGTGCCATTCAAATTTCTTTTTGATGGCTGAGATCAAACCCTCCGAACCTGATCCGATTTGCGTCGGCGAAGGGAAGTGAATCAAGTGTGATCTCAGGCTTTGCTACTCCAACCATTCTGTTCTGATTACGTTTAGGTCATGCGAACTTCCTGGGTAGCTTCTCGCAAGGGCAAAAGCAATGTTTCTCAATTGCATTTTGCTCGTCAGGGAGTTATTACCGAAGAAATGGCTTATGTGGCCAACAGAGAAAGCTTGCCTGAATCCTTAATTATGGAGGAGGTGGCTCGAGGAAGGATGATAATTCCTGCGAATATTAATCACCTAAACCTTGAGCCTATGGCTATAGGGATAGCTTCTAAATGCAAAGTGAATGCAAATATTGGAGCTTCACCTAATGCCAGTGACGTTGATGAGGAATTAAAAAAATTGAAACTTGCTGTCAAATATGGCGCAGATACTGTTATGGATCTCTCGACTGGAGGAGTGAATTTAGATGAGGTTCGCACTGCGATTATTAATGCATCTCCAGTGCCAATAGGCACCGTTCCTGTATATCAGGCTTTAGAAAGTGTCCATGGCTCGATCGAAAAATTGTCTGAGGATGATTTTCTTCACATTATTGAAAAGCATTGTCAACAAGGTGTTGATTATCAAACTATCCATGCTGGATTATTAATTGAGCATCTTCCCAAGGTCAAAGGAAGGTTAACTGGGATTGTTAGTAGAGGAGGGGGAATTCTTGCCCAATGGATGTTGTATCACTACAAACAAAACCCTCTTTACACTCGCTTTGAGGACATTTGTGAGATTTTCAAACGCTATGACTGTGCCTTTTCCTTAGGAGACTCTCTTCGCCCTGGTTGTTTGCATGATGCATCGGATGAGGCGCAGCTCGCTGAATTGAAAACTCTTGGAGAACTCACCCAGCGTGCGTGGAAACATGATGTTCAGGTGATGGTTGAAGGTCCAGGTCATGTGCCAATGGACCAGATTGAATTCAATGTTCGTAAGCAAATGGAAGATTGCGCTGAGGCCCCTTTTTATGTTCTTGGCCCTTTAGTTACTGACATAGCACCTGGTTACGATCACATTACAAGTGCAATTGGTGCAGCAATGGCTGGCTGGTATGGAACAGCGATGCTTTGTTATGTCACACCGAAAGAACATTTAGGGCTCCCTAACCCTGATGATGTAAGAGAGGGTTTAATTGCTTATAAAATTGCTGCACATGCAGCCGATATAGCTAGACATCGCCCAGGAGTTCGTGATCGAGATGATGAGTTAAGTCGTGCTAGATATGCCTTTGATTGGAATAAGCAATTTGAATTAGCTCTAGATCCTGAACGAGCTCGTGAATATCATGATGAAACTTTGCCTGCAGATATATATAAACAAGCTGAGTTCTGTTCAATGTGTGGGCCAAAGCACTGCCCAATGCAGACCAAGATAACGGAAGCTGATTTAGAAGGCCTTGAAAAGGCGATAAGTCAAAAAGGAGCGTCTGAATTAATAGCACTTAAGCTAAACAAAGACGATTAATATTATCTTTAGAAGAGATAGCTTAAATTTGTTATCAAGCCACGATAAGTGGAGTTATTACTTGTTAACTAGTTCTAATATCTACTTTGCCGAATAAGCAGAGTAGATATTAGAAGCATGTAGGATTTGACTAGGATTTATTTATAAATATTATTTAATTCAATAGCTTTTTGGCTTTATTTATAACATTTTCAACCGTAAATCCGAATTTCTCCATGCATGTTCCACCTGGTGCAGATGCTCCAAAACTACTCATCGTCACACTGTCACCATCAAGACCAATGTATTTGTGCCAGCCAAAGGCCTCAGCTGCTTCTACGATGATTCTTTTGCGAATACTTGATGGGAGTACTTCCTCTTTATAAGATTCACTTTGCTCTTCGAATAACTCTACACAAGGCATAGATACAACTCGTATTTTTCGGCCTTCTGCTGTGAGTTGTTTGGCTGCTTGTACACAGAGATCTAGTTCGGTCCCTGTACCGATAAGAATTAACTCAGGCTCACCTTCGCAATTCTCAAGGATATAGCCGCCTTGAGCAACCTTTGCTAATGAAGTATTTGCTTGGTTCGCCATGCCTTGTCTGCTTAGGCAAAGGGCGCTTGGTCGATTTCTGTTTTCAATAGCAATTTTATAAGCCCCGCTAGTTTCATTTCCATCACCAGGACGGAAAACCAACATGTTGGGTATTGCGCGTAAAGATGGAATAGTTTCTATTGGTTGATGAGTAGGGCCATCTTCCCCAACTCCGATTGAGTCATGCGTAAGTACGTAAATCACTCCTAATTCACTTAGTGCTGAAAGGCGCATTGAGCCCCGCATGTAGTCTGCAAAAACTAAGAAGGTTCCTCCATAAGGAATAAGTCCACTGTTGTGATAAGCGATCCCATTGAGAATTGCAGACATTGCATGTTCTCTGACTCCAAAGTGGAGATAGCGTTTCTCAGGTGTTCCAGATTGGAAAGACCCTGTTTCTCCTTTTATATCTGTGTAATTTGAATGGGTTAGGTCTGCTGACCCTCCAATGAGTTCAGGAAGGTTTGGTCCTAGGGCTCCTAGACAGATTTGAGAGTGCTTTCTAGTTGCAAGACCTTTCTCTTCTTCTGTATAGGTTGGTAAATCCTTATCCCATCCTTGGGGAAGTTCACCACGCAACATTCTTTCAAATTGAGCAGCTTCAGTGGGGTATTTGGTGCGGTATTTAGTTAGCTCTTGATTCCATTCAGCTTCTAAGCTGGCTCCACGATTAATGGCTTTTCTATAACAGTCATAAGCTTCTTCCGGAACTTCAAATGGGCCATAGTTCCATCCAAGTTGATTGCGAGTCAGCTGGGTTTCTTCTTCTCCTAGAGGAGCCCCATGTACGCCAGCGGTATCACTTTTGTTAGGTGAGCCATAACCGATGGTTGTGGTGACTTTGATAATTGAGGGTTTGTCTGTGACTGTTTTTGCTAATTCAATTGCTTTTTCAATTGCATTGATATCTGTGTCTCCATCAGCCACATGCTGTACATGCCAGCCATAAGCTTCATAACGCTTTAGGACATCTTCAGTGAATGAAACGTCTGTCCTCCCATCAATGGTGATCCTATTGTCGTCATAGAGAGCAATTAGCTTGCCAAGTTTTAAATGGCCTGCCAGAGAACAGGCCTCTGAAGAGATTCCTTCTTGGTTACAACCATCACCCATCACTACATAGGTGAAATGGTCCACAATTTTTGAATCTACTTTGTTGAATTTGGCGGCGAGATGAGCTTCTGCAATAGCTAGACCTACTGCATTAGAAATACCTGCCCCTAAAGGACCTGCGGTTACTTCTATGCCAGGGGTTTCAAAAGTTTCTGGGTGACCAGGGGCTCTTGAGCCCCATTGACGAAATTGCTTGATATCTTCAAGGGTGACTGAGTCATATCCAGTGAGGTGTAAGAGCGCATAGACCAACATGCATCCATGACCAGCTGACAGGACAAAGCGGTCTCGATTGAACCATTGAGGGTTTTTCGGGTTATGGCGAAGAAATTTGTCCCAGAGGGTATATCCCATAGGGGCACATCCCATTGGCAAACCAGGGTGCCCACTGTTGGACTTATTGATCGCATCGACGGCCAGCATGCGAATGCTGTTGATGCAGAGCGTTTCTAGAGAGGCTGTCGCGGCGACCATTTCGTTAATTGCGGATTAGTGATGTGAAGATGAGAGGTGTTGTTGGCAGACCTTTTTAGATCAATTGCCTAAAGGCCAAGCAGACGTTATGGCCTCCAAAACCAAAAGAGTTTGATAGAACAACTTTTGAGTTGTGAACTCTGGCTGTGTTCGGTACATAGTCCAGATCACAATCAGGGTCTTTATTGGAGTAATTGATGGTTGGAGGTACTACTCCATGCTTTAGAGAGAGCACGCACGCTACAGCTTCAATCCCTCCTGAGCCTCCAAGAAGATGACCAGTCATGGATTTTGTAGAGCTAATAGGGATTTGATGAGCTTTTTCCCCAAACACTGTTTTTATTGCTGATGTTTCGTTTTTGTCGTTGGCTGGTGTGCTAGTTCCATGCGCATTTATGTAATCGATATGTTCATGGCTTATCTCGCCATCTTGGAGAGCTAGTCGAATTGCCTCTGCACCCCCTACTCCCTCTGGAGAAGGAGAAGTGATGTGATGCGCATCACAGGTTGTGCCATATCCAATGATCTCGGCATGAATAGTTGCACCTCGTTTTTTTGCATTATCTAAGGTCTCTAGTACTAATATTCCAGCCCCTTCTCCTATCACAAAGCCATCTCTTTGTGCATCAAAGGGTCTGCTAGCTGTTAATGGATCATCATTTCTAAATGAGAGAGCCTTAGCACTTGCAAATCCTGCGACTCCTAAAGGAGTAATGCTTGCTTCGGCGCCGCCACATACCATTGCATCAGCTTTTCCAAGTTGAAGTATTCGAAAGGCATCTCCTATTGCATTAGAACCTGCAGCACATGCTGTTGCGACTGCTGAACTAGGCCCTTTTGCCCCAAGGGCAATAGCGGCTAGTCCTGTAGCCATGTTGGGGATCATCATTGGAACCGTAAAGGGGCTTACTCGAGATGCACCCTTGTCAGCGAGTACATGAGCTTGGGTTTCCATAGTCAGTAACCCACCCACTCCAGAGCCAATGATTACACCAATGCGAGAGGCATTGCTTTCTTCAATTGTGATTCCTGAATGAGCTAGTGCTTCTTTTGCTGCTATTACACCGAACTTTGAGAATCTATCCCATCTTTTAGATTCCTTTGGCTCTAAGAGTCCTGTTGGATCAAAGTTTTTGACCTCGGCAGCAAAGCGACAGGCATGAGCAGAAGCATCAAAGAGAGTGATGCCCGCAACACCGTTACGGCCTGCAGTTAGACCCTCCCAGTACTCTTCGACGGTATTGCCGATAGGTGAAATCGCGCCGAGGCCAGTGACCACAACGCGATGAAGACCCTTCACCATTAGATCCTCAGGATTGCTTGTCTTCGATGTACTTAACAGCATCACCAACTGTGGCGATGCCTTCTGCAGCCTCGTCGGGAATTTCAATGTCGAAGGCTTCTTCCAAAGCCATGACTAGCTCGACTGTGTCCAGCGAATCTGCTCCGAGGTCATTTTGGAAATTTGATTCCGGCTTTACTTCACCGGCATCAACACTGAGTTGTTCTGAAACGATAGAACGAACTTTTTCTAGGATCGCTTCCGCAGCCATAAATAACCGATAAAACCAGATCTGTATCCTACGAGCTGACGGAAGTAGTTAACAAGAGTGACGGCAGGTTGGCGAATGTATTTAATTTGTCCAAGGCGGAGTAATGTTTGTTACAGGCCAGTTCCGGAAAAGGACTTATGTCCCACGCCGTCAAGATCTACGACACATGCATCGGTTGCACACAATGCGTGAGGGCTTGCCCTCTCGACGTGCTTGAGATGGTCCCTTGGGATGGATGCAAAGCAGGACAGATTGCTTCATCTCCTCGCACTGAAGATTGTGTTGGTTGCAAACGTTGTGAAACGGCTTGCCCAACAGATTTCATCAGTATCAGGGTTTATCTAGGCGATGAAACCACCCGCAGCATGGGCCTAGCCTATTGACCTTCCCCAACTTTGTTAGCCTCTAGGTTAGTTTCTAGAAACTAAAGAAATAACCTCAGCCTGGGTTCCACCCGGGTTAATAAATGTGTGGAATTGTTGCTGTAATTGGTTCTAGAGATGCAGCTCCTTTGCTTCTTGAAGGATTAAAGCGTCTTGAGTACAGAGGCTATGACTCAGCAGGACTTGCAACAGTCAACGAATCGCCTCTAAGGGGGAAAGGCTCTCTTACATGTAGAAGAGCCAGTGGAAAATTGGTAAATCTTATAAATGTGGTTGATAAGGAGGGTGCCTCTGGCCAATTAGGAATTGGGCATACAAGGTGGGCAACGCATGGGAAGCCTGATGAGCGGAATGCTCATCCTCATAGGGATAGTTCTGGCAGTTTGGCAGTAGTTCAGAATGGAATTATTGAGAATCACAGCTCTTTACGAAAAGACCTTCAGAAAGAAGGCATCAAATTTGCTTCCGAGACTGATACAGAGGTTATACCTCATTTAATTTCTCGAGAACTTAAGTTGCTCAAATCTGATGGCCGTGCTTCAAACGGTTCGTTGCTTTTAGAAGCTGTTCAAAAAGTCACCTTGCAATTGAAAGGTGCATATGCTCTTGCAGTCGTTTGGGATGCCACTCCAGATGCATTAGTAGTAGCAAGGCGACAGGCCCCACTATTAATTGGTCTTGGAGAAGGTGAATTTATCTGTGCAAGTGATACCCCTGCACTAGCTGGCTTTACCCGGACGATTTTGCCAATGGAAGATGGCGAGGTTGCGTTATTAACTCCTCTTGGAATTGAGCTCTATGACATTCAAGGAAAACGACAACTCAGAAGCCCTTCTTTGCTGAATGGGCAAGAAGATGTTGTCAATAAGCGACATTTTCGTCATTTCATGCTTAAAGAGATTTTTGAGCAATCGGAAACGGCAAGATATTGGGTGGATAGGCATCTTCCATTGGGACTTCCTGAAAAAGCTCCAGTGGTTTATCCATTTGAAGATTCTTTTTATGAAGGTATCGAGCGTATTCAGATTCTTGCCTGTGGAACTAGTCGCCATGCCGCGACGGTTGGAGCTTATCTTTTGGAACAGTTTGCAGGGATACCTACATCAGTGTTTTATGCCAGTGAATTTCGCTATGCGCCACCACCGCTAGCCCCTCATACATTGACTATTGGCGTCACTCAGTCAGGAGAAACTGCTGACACACTAGCTGCGTTAGCAATGGAATCTAAAAGACGAGAGGCATATGGGAACCCTGCTTTTTTACCTCGTCAGTTAGGTATTACCAATAGACTTGAAAGTTCTATTACCCGTCAGGTTTCAAATATTCTTGATATAGGAGCAGGGATTGAGGTAGGAGTTGCCGCTACAAAAACCTTTTTAGGTCAATTATTGGCTTTTTATGGCTTAGCACTGTCATTTGCATCTAGAAGTGATAGTTGTTCTGCAAAAGAAATACGTAATTTGACAAATGAACTTAGAGCCCTACCGAACCAGTTAGCTGTATTAATTGAGAAACATAATGAAATTTGTGCAAATTTAGCTCAACTTTTTTCAGATACACAAAATGTAATTTTTTTAGGACGGGGTATTAACTATCCAATTGCTTTAGAAGGAGCTTTAAAGCTGAAAGAAATTAGTTATATACATGCAGAAGGTTACCCAGCTGGAGAAATGAAACATGGCCCTATAGCTTTATTAGAAAAAAAGGTTCCAGTTATTTCTATTGCTACACCAGGAATAGTTTTTGAGAAAGTTTTAAGTAATGCACAAGAAGCAAAAGCACGTGATGCAAAGCTTATAGGCGTTGCACCTGAGGGGCTTGCGACAGAAATTTTTGATGCTTTGCTTCCAATTCCTGAGGTAAGTGAATTGATTAGTCCTTTAGTGTCAATTATTCCAATGCAATTGCTTAGTTACCACATTGCAGCAAATAGGGGTCTAGACATTGATCAGCCTCGCAATTTAGCGAAAAGTGTCACAGTTGAGTAGCTGAATGCTCTTGGACTTCAGCAATTCGACCATAACGATCTTTGAATCGAACAATGTCGTCTTCGCCTAAGTAAGTACCACTTTGAACTTCAATTAATTCCACTGGCATACGCCCTGGGTTTGTTAGACGATGTTTACAACCTAAGGGTATGTAAGTGCTTTGGTTTTCACCTAATAAACTTTTTTCTCCATCTCTTTCGATTAAAGCAGTTCCCTTTACAACTATCCAGTGCTCAGCTCTGTGGTGATGTAGTTGCAGTGAAAGACTGGCGCCTGGCTTAACTTCAATCCGCTTGACTTGCCAGCGGTTGCCTTTAATGACACCTGTGTAATTTCCCCATGGGCGATATATTTTTCGATGTGCAATACCTTCAGGACTTCCAGTATTTTCAAGACGCTTGACTATATTTTTGACATTTTGAGCCTCGTTTTGGTCAGCTATGAGAACTGCGTCGTCAGTCTCTACTACTAGTAGGTTCTCTACCCCAAGGCCAACAACTAGTCGGTGCTCACTTCGCAAGTAACAGTTGCGAGTTTTTTCGGCTATTACTCGTCCTGTAATGACATTGCCATTCTGGTCTTGATCTGTTGTTTCCCATAGAGCATTCCAGCTCCCAATGTCACTCCATCCTGCCTTTAGAGGTATGACAGTTCCCAATTGAGTTTTCTCCATAACTGCGACGTCAATTGCCAAATTTGGACATCTTGCAAAGGCCTCCCTTTCCAGGCGGAAGAAGTCAAGGTCAGGGATCTCTTGATCTAATGCAGCTCTGCAGGAGCTAACAATTTCTGGTACTAAGCGATCTAATTCACTGATAATTGCACTTGCTTTGAAAAGAAACATCCCACTATTCCAAGTGAACCGAGTATCTTTCAAAAACTCTTGAGCGGTATTTTTGTTTGGCTTTTCAATAAATCTCGATATTGTTACTCCTTCGAGAGAATCATTTTCTAGAGAATGAGATGCTTCGATATAGCCATAGCCTGTTTCTGGTTTGGTCGGCACTATTCCAAACGTGACAAGTCTTCCTTTTTCTGCATAGGTTTTGCCAGCTTCAATAGCAAGTAGGAATTGTTTTTCATCTCTTATTACATGGTCTGCTGCTAAGACCAATAGAAGAGGATCTTCCCCTTTGTCTGTAGCTTTTAATGCAGCTATTGCAATTGCAGGGGCTGTATTTCGGCCTATTGGTTCAAGCAAAATTGCGCTTGGCTCAACATTTATTTGTCGCATTTGTTCGGCCACGATGAAACGATGACTTTCGTGGCAGATCAATAATGGTTCGGCTAGGCCTTGCAACCCTTTCAATCTTTGCTGAGTTTGTTGAAGCAATGTTTCTTTGTTGTCGCCATACAAAGCCCAGTACTGTTTTGGATAGCTAGCACGAGAAAGGGGCCATAGCCTGCTACCTGATCCGCCACAAAGGATGACAGGGGTTATGGAGGATGTTTCCACTTCTATTACTGAATTACTGTGCTTCTTCTAAGGATCTCCTCAGATTTGACTTTTGTCGACTATTTCAAAGTTCTAGAAGTCCCGGTGGTGGAGTTAGCAGGAGCCACCCTTCTTTGAGATCTACTACGGGTACGATTGCATGGACAAATGGTATTAATACTGTTCGTCCTTCTAAAAGTTTGATTTCTAGTAGATCGTTGCCACCATTAGTCAGGTTGGTCACCATTCCTATTAGAGGTCCATTTGGCTTCAGTCTGGCTTCTAAGCCAACTAAATCCAGAAGATGGAATTCATTTTCAGCAAGCTTTGGTCGATCACTTGAAGGGACTAGAAGGTTTGCACCAATAAGTTTTTCAGCCTCAGTCCGATTATTTATTTCAGCGAAGCGCACTACAAAAATTTCCTTTCCTGGGACTCGTCTACCAGAGATTAATTTGACTTGGAGGAGATCAGTTTCTTCTTTGTTCTTTAGCCAGCGTTTACCAGGTTGAGTGAACCGCTCTTCAAAATCGCTGTATGGTTTGACTCTGATTTCGCCATGGAGGCCTTGGGGCGTAACAAGCTTTCCTATCCTTAGCCAATTTTCGTTGCTAATCATGCGAGAAGGATAGATTGTTTGGACTTGACCTTACGCAAGAGGATTTGATAGGTGACTGAATCTTCAACACCAATTTTGCCTGGAGCCACTGTGCAAGTAAATGACTCTCGCTCAATTTACAAAGGTTATACAGGCTTTGTTCAGAGAGTGAGTGGAGACCAGGCTGCGGTACTTTTTGAAGGAGGCAATTGGGATAAGTTAATAACAATTCCAATTAAGCATCTTCAATTAATTTAATTTGTATTTTATATATATTCTTAATTTATAAACTTGCTTAGATTTTAAGACTTTTTAAGGCTGAAATTGCTGCTTCTTTTTCTGCGTTTTTGCGAGAGCTTCCCCAGCCCTCTCCTATTACTTTATCTTCGATTTTTACTCTACAAAAGAATCTTTTAGGATCTCCATGTTCTTGAGAAACTTCTTGCACTGCATACTTCGGTAAGTTAAGTCCTTTGCCTTGGCTCCATTCTTGAAGAGCAGACTTAGAATTGTGTCGGTATGGGTCTTTCATAACTTGGAATGTTTCTTCTTGCCAATATGGAGAGAGCCAAATAATAATTTGACTGAGATCTTCTAAACATTCGTATATAGCTCCAATTAAGGCTTCAGTTGCTTCCGCCTGAAGAGTGGAAAGTGCAGCAAAGTCCTTTTCGGCTTTAGGGCCAATAATTAGTACTTTTTCTATCTTTATATTCTTTCCAACTTTTGTTAACCAATCATCGCTTACGAGGATTGATCTAAGGGCCGATCTATCGCCAACTGTCATTCTTGGAAAGTTGTAGTCAATGAACTTTGTAGCAGCAAGCCTAAGAACTGCATCTCCTAGAAATTCCAATCTCTCATGATTGTATGAGCAATTTGCAGAGGTATGAGTTAATGCTTCGTTGATAATTTTGAACCCTAAATCTGTTTTTTGAAGAACAAATTTGTTGGGGTCAATATTTATGCGTGCCAATAGTAATTGCAACTGATTTGTTCGTTTCGTGGAAATTTTTTCATTTGTCTTTTGTTTCATTGTAATTTTGCTTATTGTTGTTTAATATCTTGACTATTTGAATTGGTTGCTAAATATATAAAAAGGGTGAAAGCAGGTCATAAGCCGGGTTCTGTTCACATTCTCGAAAGAGATGTGGGTGATCATCTATCTGGGACTGACGTTACCGACAGCCTCTAGCGGCTCATGTAATGGAACTAAGGCAGATGACCAGCATTAGTTCCTTCGCCTTGCTCCTGGCCGGGGTTTACCTAGCCAGCACCTCTCGATGCTGCTGGTGCGCTCTTACCGCACCTTTGCACCCTTGCCTGTGCTTTGGGGTAAATGCCCCAGTAATAGCCATTGGCGGTGTGTTTCTGTGGCACTTTCCTCACGGTTGCCCGCACTGGGAATTACCCAGCAAGCCTGGCCATCGAGGAGCCCGGACTTTCCTCAATCGAATACAGAATGCGTATAGCAAATAAGTAACGATTGCGATCACCTCTCCTGCTTTCACAGTCCATAATGCCTTGAAGGCATAATTCATTCCAGTGGGGCTGTAGCTCAGCCGGATAGAGCGACGGTTTCCTAAACCGTAGGTCGTGGGTTCGAGTCCCGCCAGCCCCGTGATGTTGAAGATTGTTTTTTAGTGGTCGGTGCTACATCTGGTGGGGTGGGCAAACATGGCACCCTGCCGCTAGCGTATGTGAAGTGAAACAGTCGCTATGACCCAGCTTCACGATCTTCGACTTCGACTTCTTGTACAGCAGGAAAGTGAGAAAATCGCAAATTTACAATCGACTGAATTAGATCTTTCAGTTGTTCAAGCTAGATGCCTCTGCTGGTTAGCTCTTTTGGCTGAAGCCCATGAGGATCAGGCTAGTGATGCTGAACGACGAGGTGACACTGAACAGGCAATGGGTTGGTTTGCAGATTCAATGCGATTGAGGGATGTCATACAGGTTGTTACGAGTGTTGAGATTCCTCTCCCAGATAGCCTTCACCTTGAAGGGGATGAGGACAATTCTTTTGAAGAACCTCCATTAGCGGCATAGCAGATGTAATGATGGTGGAAGCGCTAAGAGGGACTCCGGTGACTGAAGAGCCCTGCCAATGCCCTGACTGTCAAAGGTTTTATAGGGAGCATGATCGGTTAATTCGTGAGTTTCCCACTCTTCGCAATCAGCAAGAGTTGAATTGGGCAGCTTTGCAATCTTTTAGGACTCTTTCAGGAAGAGTGTTAGAGGATTTACAAAAGCAATATGGTGCTAGGGCTAGTCATCAGGATGACTCTGCTACATCGCTTTCCATTGCTGGAGAAGCTGAAGAAAAAGCTGACTCTCTTCAGCAAGCAATAGCTGATCTTGAAAATATTAATGCTCATCTTTTTTCAATAGAAGCATTGATGGAAAGAGTTTTTGATGTGAAAGTACCAGAAGCTATAGAACAAAAATTCCGTGAATTAGCCGATGAATTGGCTCCTGATCCTCTTAACGCAGACCGTCTCAGATTAAATAGATTGCTTCATCAGACGCCTGACGTTCCTGATAAAAACTAATTATCTTAACTCTTATAAATTCACGCTTAGCTTTAAGATGATTGTATATAGTTTAACAATTAATGGGAAAAATTATAGTTAAGGTTGTTAGCCTATGATAATTTATTTGAAGAATTAGTTAATGAATTAACATCACAGGTTATTTCAACAGGGAATGGCTGAACATTCCATATTGATTCACAATATTCACGAATTGATCTATCTGATGAAAAGAATCCAGACCTTGCTGTATTTATAAGTGACATGCGATTCCACTCTTCACGATCTTGCCATGCACGGCTGACATTGTCTTGTGACCTTAAATAGTCAGCAAAGTCAGCCATTACAAAGAATGGATCATTACCTGTAAGACTATTTAATAAAGGTTGAAAGAGCTCTGTATCACCATTACTGAAGTGGCCTAACTCTATTAATCGAATTGCTTCACTTAACTCTGGCAAGGCTTCAATATAACTTTTTGGGTCATAATTGTTATTTCTCAATTTCATGATCTCACTTTCTGTTTTCCCAAAAAGAAAGAAATTCTCAGCTCCCACTTGTTCACGAATTTCGATATTCGCACCATCAAGAGTTCCAATTGTCAATGCACCATTCATTGCAAATTTCATGTTTCCTGTACCTGAAGCTTCCTTTCCAGCAGTAGAAATTTGTTCTGAAAGGTCAGTAGCTGGATAAACCTGCTCTCCAAGCTTTACGTTGTAATCAGGAAGGAATACAACTCTTAGGCGACCGTCCATATCAGGATCCGCATTGACCATTTCAGCAATGCCATTGATAAACCTAATAATTAGTTTTGCCATGAAGTAGCCAGGAGCTGCTTTGCCTCCAAAAATGACTGTTCGAGGAGCCATTCCCTGTGCTTTTCCATTTTTTATACGAAGATATTGTGCAATTACTTGCAGTGCATTTAGATGCTGTCTCTTGTATTGATGGATTCTTTTGACTTGCACATCAAACATGCTGGCAGGGTCAACAAGGACACCAGTTTGACGATGGATGTAACCAGCAAGTTTTCTTTTTCCTGATAATTTAGCGGCACCAAATTTTTCGAGAAAGCTTTTGTCAAGCTGTTTATTTTCTAATTTTGTAAGTAATTCCATATTGGTAATCCAATCAGTTCCTACTTCTTCTGCCAGTAGTTTTGATAGTTCAGGATTGGCCAAGGCAACCCAGCGGCGAGGTGTAACTCCATTAGTTACATTGGTGAATTTTTCTGGCCAGAGTGCTGCGAACTCTGGTAATAACTGTCTTTTGATTAAGTCAGAATGTAAGGAAGCAACTCCATTAATGTGGTGGGCACCGATGGTCGCCAAATGTGCCATTCTTATTGCTTTGCCACCGTCTTCATCAATGATTGATAACTTTCTCAAAATCAAATCATTTCCTGGGTAGCGCAGGCGAACTTGTTGGAGGAATCTGCGATTGATTTCGTATATCAACTCAAGGTGACGAGGAAGCAAGCTGCTAAATAGATCTAAATCCCATTTTTCAAGTGCTTCAGGTAACAAAGTGTGATTTGTATATGCAACTGAGCTGTTAGTGACTTCCCATGCTTTTTCCCATTCCAAATGGTAATGATCTATAAGCAAGCGCATCATCTCCGCGACTGCAATTGCGGGATGTGTGTCATTAAGTTGTACTGTCCAATGTTTTGAGAATTCTTCTATTGCTATACCTCTTTTTTCGAGGCTTCTTAGCATGTCTTGAAGTGAACAGCTAACAAAGAAATGTTGTTGCTTTAATCTCAATCGACGTCCTTCATCAGTGCCGTCATTGGGATATAGAACTTTTGATAACGTTTCTGAAGCTACCTTCTCCTCTACTGCTCCGTAATAATCGCCAATGTTGAAAGCGTAGAAATCAAAACTTTCTGTAGCGTCTGCTCTCCAAAGCCTTAAACGGTTGCAAGTATTTACTTGATATCCAAGAACAGGAACATCATGCGGAATACCAATTGCGTGTTCTGTTGGTATCCACCGTGATCGGTATTTACCATTTTCGTCTATGTAATTTTCTGTTCTTCCACCAAAGCCAACAAAGCAAGCTTCATCAGGTTGAGGAAGCTCCCAAGGCCAGCCTCCTTTAAGCCATTTGTCTGTTACTTCAACCTGCCAGCCATCTCTAATGAGTTGATTGAAAATTCCAAACTCGTATCTAATGCCATAACCAGTAGCTGGAATTTGCAAGCTTGCGAGTGATTCCATATAGCAAGCTGCAAGACGTCCTAACCCTCCATTCCCTAGGCCTGGTTCTTCTTCTACTTCCAGAATGTGACCTAGAGATTGAATACCAAATCGTTTTAATGCGGTCTCGGCTTCCTTCTGTATTCCAAGATTTAAAAGGTTGTTATTTAATTGTGGACCAATGAGGAATTCAGCAGATAGATAGGCCACTGTTTTTTGTGGCTTTGCACGTATGGCCTCTTGGCTTGCTAGATACCGCGTCATGAGCCTATCTCGGACTGCATAACTCAGTGCCATATAAAGATCATGCAGACTTGCAGTTGGAGCTAGTTTCCCAAGCGTGAAAAATAAATGCTCGGTGATGCCATCAAATACTGCATCAGCTCCTATGCCTGCTCTTTCATGGTCGGAGTAACAACCTGGTGTTGGAAGCTTTAGTTCTAAAGGCTTGGTGCTGCTCATAACGAAATAAGAGATTGATTGGCTTCTTAGAGATTGTTCCCGCAGTGTTCAGGGATATTTGTGATTAATATTCGAAGACGGTAGCTCTACTTTTGAAGTGGGAATCTTCTTGACTTCAGATCCACACCTGATTGGAAGTGAGCGGAAGATTATTTTCGTATGAAATGGCAAGATAATGTTTCTCGGTCCTTTATGTTTCAAGAAGGAAAAGAGTTTGAAAACTTCAATCTATGGATTTGCCTCAAGTGTTTTCAGTGCTCAGCACGCATGAAGTCGAAGTAGCAGAAACCTTAATCGGTGTAATTAATTTCCTCTTGATCTTCTTAGCCGCAAGGACTTTGGCTGAGGTTCTAGTCAGGATTAATTTGCCAACGATTGTTGGGGAGCTTTTGGCTGGGGTGCTGATTGGAGCTTCGGGATTGCATTTGTTAATACCTCCAACTACTGGGGCGCAATTAAATGCGGGCTTTGTAAATGTGATTAGTTCGTTGGCGTCAGTTCCCCCTGAGGCTGTTCCTGATCTTTATTTCGAAACTTTTCCTTCGCTGCAGGCAGTTGCAACTCTTGGCTTATATGCGCTGCTTTTCCTAACTGGTTTAGAGAGCGAGTTAGAAGAACTCGTTGCTGTTGGTGCGCAAGCTTTCACAGTCGCCATGGCAGGTGTGATTTTGCCTTTTGTCGCTGGAACTGTTGGCTTGATGTTTATCTTTCAGGTTGATTTGATACCTGCGGTTTTTGCTGGTGCTTCTATGACAGCAACAAGTATTGGTATTACTGCCAGTGTTTTTGGGGAACTTGGTTATCTCAAAACTCGAGAAGGACAGATTGTTATAGGCGCGGCAGTGCTTGATGACATTTTGGGCATCGTCATCCTTGCGGTGGTCGTTGCTTTGGCTACAGGAGGCTCACTGCAGATTGCTCCCATTGTCAAACTTGTTTTGGCGGCCACTGTATTTGTAGTTGGGGCAATAGTTCTTAGTAGAACAGCTGCACCTGCTTTTGATTGGGTACTAGAAAGACTGAAAGCTCCAGGAGCTGTCGTGGTGGCTTCGTTCGTAATTCTTGTGTTGAGTTGTTTTGTTGCAACTGCAATTGGGTTGGAAGCAGCGTTAGGAGCCTTTGCCGCTGGCTTGATCCTCAGTAGTTCTAAAAACAATCACGCCATTCAACAGTCCGTATTACCACTTGTCTCTCTTTTTGCAACTATTTTCTTTGTGCTTGTAGGCGCAGGAATGGATCTTTCAGTTATTAATCCACTTGATCCCAGCAGTCGCTCAGCATTGGTAGTAGCAGGATTTATGTTATTAGTTGCAATTGTTGGGAAGATAGCTGCAGGTTGGTGTTTCGTTATTGACAAGCCTACTGATCGATTAGTGGTTGGTTTGGGAATGATGCCTCGTGGAGAGGTTGGTTTGATTTTTCTTGGATTGGGAACCAGTGCAGGCCTGCTAGGTCCTTCATTAGAAGCAGCAGTTTTATTAATGGTTATAGGAACCACTTTTCTTGCACCAGTTTTGCTCCGAATTGTGCTTAAAGATAAAACCCCAGGTGGTGGTAATACCATCCCTGATGATGTAGCAGCTAACCCTGTTGGACTTGTCTAACATCTTTACTGTTCAATCCAGGCACAGGATTGACTTTGGAGATAAGGATGAGCAATTAAATAATTACCGTCCGAGATGAGAGTTGGTTGCCTAACATCTCATTCTTTAGTTCAGTCAGCTCACTCTTTCGATGTCTGCTTTAGCTGGTACGCCTAATGCCCCTTGGAGCTATTTAGGTCATGACGTTTATTCGGTGAGCTGTAGCCCTGCTGATGCTCCTTTGCAGGTGGCAAGCTTTAACAAAGAGAGCCCAGCAGTCTTGCTAGTTCATGGGTTTGGGGCATCAACAGACCATTGGCGTTACAACATTCCAGTACTTGCTCGAACTTATGAGGTTCATGCCATTGATTTGCTTGGTTTTGGCAGAAGTGCAAAACCTTCAGAATTGGAATATGGGGGAGAGTTATGGAAGGAACAGGTTGTTGCATATGTAAAAGAGCGAATAGGAAGACCTACGGTGATTGTTGGTAACTCTCTTGGTGGTTATGCCGCTTTGGCTGCAGGAGCTGCATTGGAATCTGATTCTGCTGGTGTGGTTTTATTAAATGCAGCGGGATATTTCAGTGATGAGAAGTTCCCCTCTAAGCCAAAGGATTTTGGAGCAAAGTTGCGTCAAATGGTTGGCTTGGGCCTTTCAAGGGATCTTTTGGTTAAGTGGGTTGTTTATCCTTTAATGCAACGCTTGATTTTTGAAAATTTACGTAGACCTGGTGTTATTCGGAGTACTCTCCAACAGGTTTATATAGATCCTACTAATGTTGATGATTATTTAATTGAGTCGATTCGTCGGCCTTCTTTGGATCCAGGAGCATTTCAGGTGTTTCGTAAAGTTTTTCAAGCACGTGGATTGAAGGGTAAACCGATAGATGAATTATTTAAAGATTTAAAAGCGCCTCTCCTTTTGCTTTGGGGTGATAGTGACCCTTGGCTGAGGAATGCAAAAGCCAAACAAGATAAATTTCGGGCATTTGCTCAAAAAGCTTCTTTAGAAGTTAAAGAGGTTCTTCTAAAGGCTGGTCATTGCCCTCATGATGAGGTGCCCGATAAGGTAAATGAAGCAATGCTTACGTGGTTGAAAGGTTAGTAATTTGTCGGGTTGAGAAATAAGCTTCTAGCTGACCATTTGGATTATTCGTAAGAATTGATTTATGCCAATCACTTTTACTAGAAAAGAAGTGCCCTATCATCATTGGGAACTTTTGGATATTGATAGTTGTGATCGTATAAGAATAGTTCCAGAGCGAGGCGGCTTGATCACTGAATGGTTTTGTAATGGACGAGAGGTTCTTTATTTTGACTACGAGCGATTTAACCAAATCGGCCAAAGTGTTCGTGGTGGAATCCCTATTTTATTCCCTATTTGCGGAAATTTGCCTGGTAATTCTTGGAAATCAGGTAATCATGAATATAGGCTCCCACAACACGGTTTCTCGAGAGATCTTCCTTGGAAAATAGATTTCATGCATCATGATAAATGTTGTGTTTTAAGTTTGTGTGATAATGAAGCTTCGCGTGCAATGTATCCATATTCTTTCCTGGTTGAAATTAAGTTTAAACTAGAGATTAATGCTATTAATTTTTTAATTAATATTGAAAATCGTAGTAAAGAAAAAATGCCTTTTTCTTTTGGTATGCACCCCTATTTTAATGTAACGGACTTGGGGAAAATAGAAGTTGATGGATTGCCCTCTAAATGTATTAATCACTTGAATATGTTAGAAGATGATACTAAAAAACAACTGGCTGTTATTTCAGATGGGATAGATTTTATTTGTGGCCCTTCTAAACTTGTAACTGTGGTTGATTTGTTAACTCGTACCCGAGTTCATTTGCAACAACAAGAGCCCATGAATCTAACTGTTTTATGGACGGACCCACCTAGAAAAATGATTTGTTTAGAGCCTTGGACAAGCCCACGTGAGTCGTTGATTAATGGAGAACGTATACTTTTACTGGAGCCAGGAGCGATCCAAAAGTTAGATTGTAGACTTATGACTGATTAATTTAATGCTGACGAGCTTGCTTATTTCAAATCTTTTTTAAAGCATTTCCAATATCCAAATAATTATCTTACTCATGAAACTTCATTTCATAGTGATTTACATCTCTACTTGATGGATTTACTCTTATAGGTGATTGGATAACCTCTTATGAGGTATTAAGAGATGAGAAATTATCGTTTGTTGGATTTCAGGCAAGAGTTAATTGCGATTGTTGGAAGTGAAAAAGTAATTACTGAGCAAAGCAAGATTCGATTTTATAGTACCGGAATTCGTGTTGGTTTTGGTGATGCTTGTGCAGTCGTTTTCCCTAAAGACTTGATACAACTTTGGAAAATATTGGAAACAGCAATATCTTTCGACAAAATTATTCTTCTTCAGGCTGCAAATACAGGTTTGACTGGTGGTTCGACTCCAGATGGTAATAATTATGATCGTGATGTTGTTATTATTAATACTCTTCACTTGGACAAGTTATTTATTTTGAATAATGGCTCTCAAGTTATTGCGCTCCCAGGGACAACATTATTTCAATTAGAAGAGCAATTGCTTCCTCTCGGGAGAGGACCACACTCCGTCATTGGTTCCTCGTGCATTGGGGCATCAGTTGTAGGAGGTGTATGCAACAACTCTGGAGGAAATTTAGTTAATCGGGGCCCTGCGTATACTGAATTATCTTTATTTGCAAGATTAAATCAAAAAGGGCAATTAGAATTAGTCAATCATCTTGATATTGAGCTAGGAGACTCACCCGAGAAGATTTTAACTAATCTCGAATCGGCAAATTTTAAGAAAAAAGGTTTACAAGATTCTGACAGAATGGCATCTGATCGTACATATCAGAAAAGAGTACGTGATTTTCATGCGATTACACCTTCTAGATTTAATGCAGACAAACGGCGCCATTATGAGGCTAGTGGCTGTGCAGGGAAAATCGCCGTTTTTGCTGTGAGGCTAGATACTTTTCCACTACCAAAAGATGAGCAAGTATTCCTTGTAGGAACGAATAACCCTAGGAGATTTACTGAGTTGAGAGAAAAGATTCTTTTAACTTTTGATCATTTACCTGATATGGGTGAATATATGCACCGTAGCTATTTCGATGGCTCAGATAAATATTGCAAGGATACATTTTTGATTATTAAATATTTTGGCACAAGGTTCCTTCCTAAACTTTTAGCTATCAAGAGGAAGTTAGATTACATAGCTGTTAAAACTCGCTTTTTACCAAAACACTTTTCTGATAAAGTTTTGCAATTTATAGCGAATATATTTCCTGACCACCTTCCTGAAAGAATAAGAGATATTCGCAGAAAATACGAACATTACATGGTTCTTTTGACTAGTGATAAATCTATTGAACCAACTCAGAATTTATTAGATTTAGCAATATCACTTGAGGATGATTATGATTACATTAAATGCACATCTTCGGAAGGTAAGGATCTCCTTTTGCATAGGTATGTAGCTGGAGCAGCGCCAGTTAGATATCGAATTATTAATTCTTCAAAGGTTGGAGAATTGCTTCCTCTGGATGTTGCACTTCCAAGAAATTGTACTTCTTGGTATCAAATTCTTCCACGTGAGATTATAAGCCAAATGGCAGAATCATTCCAAATGGGTCATTTCCTGTGTATGGTTTTTCATTGGGATTTTGTGTTAAAGAAAGGAGCAAATCTAAATGATTTGAAAGAACAAATTTTAACAATTTTAGATAAAAATAATGCAAAGTATCCTGCTGAGCATAATGTTGGTCATTTGTATAAGGCTGATGAGTGCCTAGAGAGCTTTTATAGAAGTTTGGATCCGACTAATAGCTTTAACCCTGGGATAGGCAAAACATCGAAAAAGAAGCACTATGAGTAGTTCTAAGTCGATTCAAATTTTTGCTAATTTGAGATTTGATTTTTAATAATTTTTTCCTACGGAAACTGATGCTATATTTTAGAATATATAATTAATTCTTACGTTTATTAAGATGGCTGGCAATGTCTCAGCACCAAAGGTTGTAAATGTCCGAGATCTTAGGGATTTGGCGAAGAATCGTTTACCTCAGATGGTTTTCGACTATATAGATAGTGGTGCTGATAGAGAACAAACTTTATTGCAAAATTGCACAGCCTTTAACGAAATTTATTTCCGGCCTAGATGTGCAGTAGCCACTCCTTCTTGTGACTTGTCGATTAAAGTTCTTGATCAGAAATTCCAATTACCCTTCCTTTTGGCACCAGTAGGTAGTAGCAGGATGTTTTATCCAAAAGGTGAAATTGTTGCAGCACGTGAGGCAGGAATTGCTGGAACTGGTTATACCCTTTCGACTCTTTCAGGATGCAGGTTAGAAGATGTAAAGGAAGCAACAAATTTTCCTGCTTGGTACCAGTTATATCTGCTTGGTGGTAGGGATGTGGCATTAAAAACAATTCAAAGAGCTAAATCTGCAGGTTTTTCAGCAATCGTGGTGACTATTGATACTCCTGTTTCTGGATTGCGTGAACGTGATGTACGAAATGGGACAAAAGAATTGCTCTCTATGAACCCATTTTCTATGCTTCCTTATATCTCCCAGATGTTAATAAAACCTTGTTGGCTTACTCAATGGCTTGGGGATGGGGGGTTGATGAATTTTCCAAATGTTGAACTAGATGATGGGCCAATGGGTTATACAGAAATAGGCCCAGCTTTAGAGCAATCAGTTGTTACTTGGGATGATTTGGATTGGATTCGTGAAGCATGGGGAGGCAAAATTATTGTTAAAGGTGTGCATGTAGGTGATGATGCCAGAAAGGCTGCTGACTTAGGAGTTGATGCGATTGTTGTTTCTAACCATGGTGCTCGACAGCTTGATAGTGTTGCGCCAACAATTAGGGTTCTACCTGAAATTGTGAAAGCTGTGAATGGTCAAATAGATGTTCTTTTAGATGGAGGTATACGTAGAGGCGGGGATGTTGTAAAGGCTTTATGTCTTGGTGCAAAGGGAGTCCTCATTGGTAGAGCGTATGCTTATGGACTTGCTGCAGGAGGGGGGCCTGGAGTAGCAAGAGCAATTGAGATAATTCGTACTGATATTTTGCGCACAATGAAGCTTTTGGGTTGTGACTCAGTTAATAAGTTAGATTCATCCTTTGTTACTTTCCCTGAAAGTTGGAAGCAATATTAAATCCAATTTAATCATAGCTTGACTCATAATTAAAGGTTTTTTGGATGAAGATTGTTGTTTTTGATGATGACCCTACAGGTTCTCAAACTGTTTATGGTTGCCCTTTACTTTTGCGTTGGGATAAATCTAGTTTAGTTCAAGCTATTAATCATCCTTCACCTTTATTATTCCTTTTGGCAAATACTCGCTCTATGAATCCAGTTTTAGCAGAGAAAAGAATAGGTGAAATTTGTCAATCTATAAAACAAGTATTAATTGAGCAAGAAATTCTCTTGGAAAATATTTGTTTTGTTAGTCGAGGAGACTCAACTTTGCGAGGACATGGTACTCTTGAGCCAGAAGTAATTAATAGTTTACTCGGACCTTTTGATGCAACATTGCATGTGCCAGCGTTTCTAGAAGGTGGAAGGACTACTGTAAATGGTGTGCATTTTTTACATGGAAAACCGGTTCATACTACTGAGTTTGCTCGAGATAAAGCTTTTGGATATTCAACGAGTGATTTAGATTTATGGTTACAAGAGAAGAGTAGGGGAAAGATTGTTGCTCAAAATGTTGATCGACTAAATTTTGCTTCACTTGATGCAGCAATTAACTCAAAGACTGGCCTGAAGAATCTTATTGATTTCCTATTGGCCTTGTCTGGTAATAGACCTGTTGTAGTTGATGCTCAACATCCTTCACAGTTGGAAGTTTTAGGAAAGGTAGTTAGAACTTTGATTGGAAGAAAACGTTTTCTTTTTCGTTCGGCTGCAAGCTTGATTAATGGCTTATCTAACCTGCCTGGAAAAACTCATAATGCTGAGGAGTTTGCGTCTTTAAGACTTAAAGAAAGTTCTGGAGATTTAAAGCCTGGGTTGGTGATGGTTGGTTCTCATGTTCGCCTTGCAGATGAGCAGTTGGAACTATTACTGAAGCAAGATTGTTGTGAAGGCATTGAGTTCCCTGCAAAGCAAATCGCAAGTGTTTTTTTGGGAGACTTGGCAGACACTTTGCTTTCTGATTTCGAGACTGAGGTTTTATACAAGTTAAATCTTATTTTAGCTTCAAGAAAAACACCAGTAATTTACACTACTCGCGGAGAAATTTATTTTTCATCAATAGAAGCCAGAATCAATTTTGGAAATTTCTTGGCAGAATTCATGGCTAGTGTAGTCAAGAAAGTAATCATTAAGTTGGGGTATGTAATTAGCAAGGGTGGTGTTACAACTCATACTTTTCTTGAGAAAGGCTTAAACTTAGCTTCAGTTGAATTGAAAGGACAATTATTGCCAGGCTTATCTGTTGTATGTGCGACAGACTATTCATTAGCAGAGGGACTTCCAATTGTTACTTTCCCAGGTAATTTAGGTTTTAAAGATACTCTCCTGTCTGCATGGCAACTAATGGAGAATGATAGGTAAATATTTTTAACTGATTAATACTTTTTGTTGTTTCTGACCATCAATAAAGTTCACATATAATTTTTTGCTTTTTAATTAATACCTTTCAATCACAGAAGTTGCAAATCCACTACAGCTTAAGGGTTCTACCTTTGGCTCCATAAGACGAGCTAGATCATAAGTGACTTTTTGATCTGCAATTGATTGACTAATTCCTTTCGTAATTAGATCAGCTGCTTTTTGCCATCCTAGGAATTCCAACATCATGACTCCACTAAGCATTAATGATCCTGGGTTTATTCGATCTAATCCAGCATGTTTAGGTGCAGTTCCATGTGTTGCTTCAAATATGGCTGCCTTATCACCAATGTTGGCGCCAGGCGCCATTCCAAGTCCGCCTACAATTGCAGCTGCTGCATCAGAAATATAGTCACCATTGAGATTCAATGTTGCAAGGATTGAGTACTCTTGAGGTCTGGTTTGAATTTGTTGAAAAATACTGTCGGCAATTCGATCATCAACCATAACCATTTGTCGCCATTTTCCATTCCCATGACTTGCTCCTATGTTTTCTAAAATTGATTTAACCTCTAAACAAATAGCATCTTTTTTCTCTTGAGTTAGTGATTCATAGCCAGGATCAATCATCTTTGCATTATTTTCAATATTGATTGAAAGGTTCTTTTCTGCATTGTCTAGTATCCAACTTTCCCGTTCTGTGATGCACTCCTTACGAAATTCATCTGTTGCTAATTCATAGCCCCAATCTCGAAAGGCACCTTCAGTAAATTTCATGATATTTCCTTTATGTACAAGAGTCACGTGACGTCGATCACCTGAAAGCTTTAGTGCATGTTGAATAGCTTTGCGAATATGTCTTTGACTTCCAGCTTTGCTCACTGGTTTGATCCCTATACCTGAACCTTGAGGGATTTGCCTTTTGCCAAGTTTTCCGTTTGCAGGGATAACTTTAGAGTTGAGGTGATCAATTAAGTTAATTCCAGTTTCATCATTGGCTTCCCATTCGATTCCCATATAAATATCTTCTGTATTTTCTCGATAAACAATGACATCGAGATCTTGAGGGCGCTTATGAGGACTTGGCGTGCCTTTGTAATAGCGACATGGACGAACACATGAATAAAGATCAAATATTTGTCTCAGGGCAACATTTAATGAACGTATTCCGCCACCTACTGGAGTAGTTAGTGGACCTTTAATGGCCACTCCATAAGTCTCAATTGCGGTAAGAGTATCTTGAGGAAGGTATTGATAAGTTCCGTAAAGGTCGCATGCTTCATCGCCTGCATAGACTTTGAACCATTCGATTCGTCGTTTAGTCCCATAGGCTTTATTGATTGCTGCATCAATTACCGCTTGTGTTGCAGGCCAGATATCTACACCAGTACCATCTCCCCTAATGAAAGGGATGATTGGATCATTGGGAACTTCCGGATTACCGTTAACGAAACGAATCGCTGTGCCTTGCCTGGGAGTGCTGAGTTTCTCAAACTGGGCCATAAAGATTGAATTAGGCGATTATTTGACCTAAGGGAGCCTATGACTAAATGAGGTCCTCTAAGTTCTATAAGCACTATGCTTTCATGTTCATAATGCAGATATATCTAGGATATGCTTGACCTTTGAGAGTTGTAATCCCTAATCATTTGGAGAGTGAAAGTCGATTCTGCAGGCTTTGATGGCTGCATTTGTATAACTTGATACTCTCTCCTTCGTAATCAAGGGATTTGTTGAACCCATCGGACTCAAGATTTTAAAGTCTATGGGTGCTTATAGCTTCGTTTAATTCTTTCATTGCTTCTCCCCAATGTCTCTAGCCCTAGCGAGCCAACTTAGAGAAGGAACGAAAAAAGCTCACACAATGGCCGAAAATACAGGCTTTGTGAGTTGCTTCCTGAAAGGTGTTGTGGATAAGTCGACTTATCGCAAATTATTAGCAGATCTTTATTTTGTTTATAGAGCGATGGAAGAGGAAATTGGCAGGCTTGCCTTAGATGGACACCCTGTTGTTAGCCGCATTTCCTACCCAGAGCTCAATCGGCGAGAATCTCTTGAGCAAGACCTCACTTTTTATTTTGGTGCAGATTGGTTAAAAAGTTTGGAGCCAACTAGTTCCGCAAAAGCTTATGTAGAGCGAATTCGCCAAGTTGCCAAGAATTCTCCTGAATTGTTGGTTGGCCATCACTACACAAGATATATAGGCGACTTATCAGGAGGACAAATTCTGAAAAACATTGCTCAGAAAGCTATGAATCTGCCAGAGCAAGATGGATTGAGATTTTATGAGTTTGATAGTATCGATGATGAAAAGGGCTTTAAAAAACAATACAGCGCAACTTTGGACTCATTACCGATCAATCAAACAACTGCAGACTTGATTGTTGAGGAAGCCAATCAAGCTTTTAAATGGAATATGGAGATCTTTAAAGAGTTAGAAGGTAATCTTATTGCTGCTATTGGTAAAGTCCTATTTGGCTTCCTGACTAGGAGAAAACGTAAGGGCAGCACTGAAAAGACCTGACATTAAAGATTTTGAGATACCTTTGAAGATGATCCCATTGGTTAGTTGAATACTACAAAATGAGCTTTTTTTTAAGAAAGATTGGAGATCCATACTTAGATCAATTTGCTTAAGATCACACTCGTTAGGTGAGGTAGATGTTTGACCCTTTGCTTGAGCAATTGAATAGAAGTATCCAGGCTCGAGGAGGCGTACCTCAAGAGATCCCTTATGGATTGAATGAATGTTCTTCCCTGAAAGGAAACAGTGTTATTCGTAATTGGCTCTGGACGGTCCCTGGCTTTCGTCGCTGGAGGGTTACAAGACTTGATGGAGGAGAGGGTTTGCAAGTTTTGAACTCTGTGGCATATCCCGATTACATGAATGAACAGCCTTTGATGGGAATTGACCTTTTGTGGTTTGGAAAAACATCCAAGCTTGTTGCAGTCCTAGATTTTCAGCCACTGCTTCAAGAAGAGGATTACTTTGACCGTTACTTTTGTGGCTTGAAGTCTTTACGAAAACGCTTTCCAGAACTATGCAATGAAGAAATCATGCGTTCATTTGATCCACATAAATATTTTTCCCCTTGGTTGCTGTTTTGCCGAGGAGGCCTTCAACAGGCAAAGAAACTAATTTCAGAAGCCTTTCCAGCTTTTTTGGAGTCCTATTGGGCTTTACATCAAAGCTCAATGAATCGTTCTTCGATCATGCGGCCTGGAGATGTGAAACGCTTACAAATTGCTTACGATCAATATAGTTCTGAGAGGGATCCTGCTCACAGTTTGTTTACTAGTTATTTCGGTAAAGAATGGACCGAACGTTTTGTTAATGAGTTTCTCTTCCCATCTAGTTCAGTTAATTAATATGCTTCCTCAGGTGAATTAGATCAACCATATGAGTTATAAACGACTTACAAGTTTAGACCCTGTAGAACTTGAGGGATGGCGATGGGCTCCATTCCTCAATGAGATAATCCATTCTTTTTCATCTTTGCAGCCGACAATATCTCCTATTGCAGCTGACTTCCTGAACAAAGAATCCACCTTTGGATCCAAGATAAAGCCTCAAAAAGTGCAGACCCAAACCTGGGCTTGTCGAACAAATAAATTAAGACATGTACGAGCTGCTTGTGTTGAAGCATCAGGCACAGCTTCAGTGTTGAATTTTCTTGTGCATCCATTAGAGAGTTATGATCTTCCTTTTTTTGGTGCTGATTTTGTAACTCTTTCCTCTGGTCATCTATTAGCACTAGATTTGCAACCAGTTATTAAAAGTGACAAGTTACATACACAAGCTGTTTGGAGGGATTTACTCCCTATGCATGCGCGCTGGCAATCTATATTACCGCCTGGAGGTCCTATTCCTAAAGAGGCTGAACCTTATTTTTCACCAGGTTTTCTTTGGACAAGACTGCCTTTAGGCCTTGAAGCAGATAGAATAATTTCAGAGGTGATTATGCCTGCTTTTAAAGATTATTTTTCTCTATACTTAAATTTAGTAAATAATGCGATAGAAGTAACTAAAGGCAGGTCCTCTGATCTTTTATTAGGGCAGGAATCTTATATGAGATATCGTGCAGAGAAAGATCCTGCCAGAAGAATGTTAACTAGTTTCTTCGGCAAAGAATGGACAGAGTTTTATATACATGATGTCTTGTTTGACTTGTCAGAAGAAAAATGAACTTTTGGGATTATAAGATTTTGATTTTCCACTTTTAATGCCTTCGCTTAATTATTTTATGTTATCGTCTTTGCGATGATATTTTTTTAATGCAAAAAAAAATCCTATTTGTTTGTCTAGGTAATATTTGTAGATCACCTGCAGCTGAGGCTGTTTTTTTACACTTGATCAAAAAGAAAGGTCTTGCAGGACAATTCTTTGTTGACTCTGCAGGTACTGGAGGATGGCATGTAGGGCACAAAGCTGATGGCAGAATGATAAAGGCAGCTCAAAAAAGAGGAATACAAATTGATAGCATTGCTAGGCAGATACATTTAGATGACTTGGAATCTTTTGATGTAATTCTTGCTATGGATAATGATAATTTAGAATCTCTGAACTCATTTTCTCAAGAGTTTGGAACTCAAGATTCTCAAACAATTAAACTAATTCTTGATTATGCAAGGAATACAAACTTAATTGAAGTTCCTGACCCTTACTATGGAGGAGAAACTGGCTTTGAAAAGGTTCTAGATTTATTGGAGGATGCATGTGATGGATTGCTCGAGCAGCTTATTTTGAAGGAGTAGGCCAAACTTCTTCTGGCACTACCAGGCGGAATAATTCTTCTATTTTTTCGATCACTGCCTCAATCTGCATTCCATCTGTTACTACTTCTTTTGCATCTTTAGCTTTAACTAAGGGAGAAATTTTTCTCGAGATATCCATTTGATCACGCATTTTAATTTGGGCTGCCAATTCATTCAAACTTGGAATTGAATAACCTTGATTTTGCAAATCAATAACTCGTCTTCGTGCACGCTCTGATGCACTTGCAGTTAAGAAGACCTTTAGTTCTGCATTTGGAAAAACAGCACTGCCAATATCTCTGCCTTCTGCCACAAGTCCTCCTGACTTCCCAATTTCTTTTTGCTGAGTAGTCAGAGCTTCTCGCACTGACCCTTGGGTGGCAATTTCCGAGACTAGGGATGTGACTATTGGAGAGCGAATTGCTTCAGTAACGTTGTTTCCATTAATGATGATCTGAGGATTTTTGCCAAATGGTTCTATTTCGAGTTTCAGATTTTCAATTGATTTTGCTACAGCAGATTGATTTTTTGGGTCTATCCCTTTTTGCTGAATCAGCCATGTGACAGCTCTATACATAGCCCCTGTATCCAGATAAAGAAGCCCTAGCTTTTCTGCAAAAGCTTTTGTAACTGTGCTTTTCCCTGCACCAGCAGGTCCATCGATGGCAACAATCGGTTTGCGAGTCATAAGGAAGGTGTGATCAATGAGACGTGTTTTTCCACAGCGCACGGCTGCAGCTAATAGAGAAAAATGTTTATCAGGATTTGTTGCTTGTAGGGTTGCTGGATCTACGACATCTAGATACTCCACTTTTAAACCCTTGAGTTCCAAATTAGATTTCATTGCTTGAAGGTTTAATTTTTTCCCTTTAAGTACATCTTGAGCTGCTTGTGCTAATTCATTGGGTAGGGCCAAGGATTGTTCTCGTTCTGCATGGTTTAAGTATTGGTTACGAGAACTGTATGCGAGTCCATCAAAGTCCCTGACAGTTGCCACTCCACGAATTTTAATTGGGAGATCTAGATCTTTAATGAGTTTGCGCAGAATCACAAATTGTTGCCAATCTTTTTCACCAAGCACCAGCAAGTTTGGCTTGATGCGTCTTAATAGATGAAGCATGACTGAAGCTACGCCGTCGAAGTGATCTTTTCGTATGGATCCACATAATTTTGAATTGAGTCCCGTAGGGACTTTTACTTTGAAATTTTCTTCTGGTCCGCCAGGGTAAATTTCATTGATTGCAGGAGCCCAGATTGCATTCGCACCAGATTGATTTGCAGTTTCAATATCACTTTCCAGGTTTCTTGGATAATCGTTGAAATCTTCTTCAGCTCCAAATTGCAAAGGATTTATAAAAATGCTGACTAGCACGCTTGGCGCATCATTCGAGTAATTACTTTTAGCGGCTTTAATTAGCTTTTCATGACCAAGGTGTAGCCCGCCCATAGTTGGAACGAAGCTCACTGGAGATTCTTGTTGCTTGCGCCAATTCAACAGTTCGGTTTGAGTTCGGATTACAGAAAAGTTCAGCACAATGCCTTGCCAATGATGTGAGTTTTTTTAGCTTTTCGGTTTGCTTTCACCCTTTAAAGGATTTGTTGCATACTGGCCCAGTAGATACCTATCGAGAAAGTGCAGGACAACAACAACATAGGAATCATTTAAAACTATGGATTACAAGACTGCTGGTGTTGATGTCGAAGCGGGAAGGGCTTTTGTTGATCGCATTAGGTCCAGTGTTGAAGCTACTCATTTGCCAGGGGTACTTGGAGGTCTAGGTGGTTTTGGAGGGGTGATGCGTTTGCCTAGTGGACTATCTAGTCCTCTTTTAGTCGCAGGGGCTGATGGTGTAGGTACAAAATTGGAATTGGCTCAGGATTATCAAGCCCACTTTGGTGTGGGCATTGATTTGGTTGCTATGTGCGTCAACGATGTCATTACAAGTGGTGCACAGCCATTGTTTTTTCTTGATTACATCGCTACAGGTGTTTTGACTCCAGAGGCTATGGCCGAAGTTGTGGAGGGCATTGCTAAGGGATGTCAGTTGAGTGGATGTGCATTGTTAGGAGGTGAAACAGCAGAGATGCCAGGCTTTTATGCAAAAGGGAGATATGACTTGGCCGGTTTTTGTGTTGCGGTGGTGGAAGAAGCTGATCTGATTGATGGCACTGAGATTAAAAGTGGTGATCAGATTGTTGGTGTTTCAAGTAATGGAGTGCACAGTAATGGCTTTAGTCTTGTGCGCAAGGTCTTAAATGATTGTCCAATTCATGATAAAGGCGATTTGATTTCTGATGGATTGCCTGTGATTGATGCTTTGCTTAGGCCAACATCTCTTTACGTTCAGCTAGTAAAAGCTCTTTTGGGAGAGGGAATTCCAATTCGTGCTATGGCGCATATCACTGGTGGGGGCTTGCCAGAAAATTTACCTCGGTGTTTACCAAAAGGCCTTCAAGCTTCGATTGACATCACGACATGGGAGAGACCTGAGGTTTTTAAGTGGCTTCAGAATGTTGGAAATATTCCTGAAATAGATTTGTGGAATACTTTTAACCTTGGAGTTGGATTTTGCCTAGTTGTTCCTTCTGAAGATGCACAAGCTACAGTCGATATTTGTTGTGATAATGGATTTGGAGCATGGATTATGGGGCGAGTTCAAGACTCAATTACCTCTAATAGCAAAGGCTTGCTTGGCTTGCCTTTTTAATTGAGCTGCATTTGGTTGCTTTGGCATCAGTTGTATTGCTTCGGAGTTCAACAAGCAGAAACTTATGTCCACAAACTGTCAATTGTCCTAGTAAAATTAGGTATTAAATGCAAGCTGAGTTTTTAGCAGCTGCGAAGTTAGATCTATCTATTATTTCTATGCCCTTTGAGAATCCTCAGCGTCTCACGCGTCGACGTAGCTCAGCAGGTCCCGTGCCACCCAGACGTCCTTTGGGAAATGGATTAGATGGCATGAGCCCTCATCGTCAAGGTCCAAGACCGACTTTCTTGACTTTGAGAGATCATGGCAAGGTTTATGTGGCGGATTTACCAAATCTCTCGGATGGACAATTAGCACATATTCGTAATGAAGCTGAAGAGGTGCTTACTAGTCTTGAAAGACGGCTTAGTGATTTGGAGCGTGATGCTGCCAATGGTTTAGGTGATAATGACACTTTAATTAAGGCATCTACGAAACGAGATGTAACTCTCCGTTTTATTAGAGCTATTCAAGATGAGCAGGATCATCGCCGTAATAATCCAGCATTAAAGAGTGCCGCAGCTGAATCCTTGCCTCGTACATTTCTTGAAGTTGCTAGGCATAGATTGCCTGGTTCAACTTTTGACTCTCTTTTACGAGAAGCCTTAGAAGCCTGTGCTCAAGAGGAACAAGCTAAGGATGAACCTCCAACACCAACACCAACGCAATCACCACCACCTGTGAAGGTTGTTCCTATACGCTCCAATTCCAATAGTATGCCTGTCGTCGTCAGTCCTGACCCAAACCTCAAAAATACAACAATTGCTTGAGGAGTTAGGAACTTACTTCTTTTACGAGGTCACGCTTTACACATAAGATAGTTTCTTTGAAAGTTGATTTTATTAGTGGTCTTGGTTGTATTAGTTATTTAAATGGAAACGAATCCAATAACTACTGACTTAAATAATCTTTCGTTGCTTGGCGAGTTTGCAGCCTCTGAAATAGTTGATGAAAATAAGGTTCTTTGCCATCATTGCTTGCGAACGCTAAAGAACTCAAAGAGATGTATTGGCAAGTGTGTGGCAGATAGTGAATATTAAGATCCATTACCTGAATATTGCATAGGTCAAATAGGGTTAGATCAGATAGTTTTTAGTAAGAGAAATTGCATTGATCTTCTAGAGGAGAGTGGCTGTTTTGGATTTTATATTTATATAAGAGAAATTAATTAAAGAAGCTTTTAAACGTAGGAAACTTTTTATACTTAATTATTGGATAATTCATATTTCTAGGCTAAACGAGACTCTAATGTGATTCAAGGTCTTTGTTTCAGAAAATTCAAATGCAAGATTGCTTTTTAGTAATCTGCTTGTAAATATTTGCCTTGTCATCTTGTTGAAAAAGCCGCACCCTAGGAATTGTATTAGAGACTTTTGGATGTGCCTGAGCTCGAACTCTGTCCATTGTGTGGTAAGCAAGTTTTAACTTCTCGCCATTCTTGGAATAAAGACAGAATCTTATGTAGGTCTTGCTTTGATTTGGAGAAGTTCAAATCACCTTCCACAAAGCCTTATAAACTTCTCACAGAAAGTGCATTTCAGGACTTTCCCACTAAATCTGATTTGTTATTAAGTAGAACTCAGAGATACTATCAAAATAATTCTGATAAGGATCATCAGGAAATCCTTGTTACATGGTCTTCTCTGGGTAAGATATTTACTGGCTTGATTTTGCTGGTTCTTTTGATTCTTACAGGGTATGTAACCTTAAGAAATGGGAGTGAAAAAACTCCTTATGAAGAGGCTTCTTCTTCGAAGATTAATTAGAGAAAGAACGGCTTCATGTTTTTCTATGAAATATGCTTTGAGCGATTTCTACTTATTACTCTAAGGCATCTATTATACCTTCTGTAATATATCTAGCCATTTGCATTATATTATTGTCGATATCACGCTTTGCTGTACCCCATTTTGTTGATATTTTCTTAGATAATTTATTGGTTTTTGAGTATCTAATCATAGTATTCGCAAGTAGTGGTGGGAGGTCTGCCTTGTTTTCTTCTGCTAATTTATCCCAACTTTCTGTATCTAATAAACCAATCGCTTGAATATCTTTTAATCCAGAGTATTTATATAGCTCCATTATCCCCACATATAAGAAAATCTCACCTAGTTGATGTAAAGGGCCTTCGCTTTCTTCTGATGCCTCATATTGCTTTAACATTGATTCTAATTCGATGCTCTTGCCCTCTTCCCCTTCCTTAGCTGCATATAGAACCCTATAAAATTTGCTGAATTCAACTGGTTTTTCCACAATAGAGGTCAGGCAATATCGACCATACTACTGAAATTTAGTACTGTTGCCTTATGACCTTTGCATCCCTTTTGGGAAGTAATTTTTAGTAAATCAGCTTTTTGATGACTGCTTATCACGTTAGATTGCATTATTTCTTAGAAGGAAGGGCAATTTTTTGTAAATAGCTTTACCGTGATTAAATTTTGGAAAATTAATTGTAACCTTCTTTAAAGCAATATTGAGGTGTAATATTAAATTGCTTGTCTTTTTTTGGCACTATAATTGTTATTTAACTCTTTCTTCTTCTTCGTAAGATGGCTAACTGTAAAATGTTGTGCATTATGCTTTTCTGAGGAATGTATGAAAGGCATGTCTTCAGATAAATAATCTAGCGATGGGAGACAGGATAAGTAAAGAGCTGTGTCTTTAAATCCCTATTTCTTTTCTTTATCAATGATTTTGCAATTAGAAAAATATTTAGTACGATAAATTAAGCTTAACTTTGTTGACTTACTCCTCATAATCCTGAGTTCTTAATGTTTTCTCAACCGCTTTAAATGCTTATTTGTCTAAAAGGCGGTGCAAGTATTAGCAGGGCTCTTATGGTTACTATTGAACTTTGTGAGATTTTTCAAACTTGGTACTTTCCCCTTGTTCTTCGGAATAGAAGGGGTTGGGTATCTTGAAGTGTTTTTGGGAGTTCCTTTGCGGCTCTTTGGATTCAATTAAATTGGCCAGGGATCGCAAACCATTGGCGGTCACTGATCTTAAGCCTGGTGAAGTCCAAACGATGATCAGCAGTGTGCCAAGAAAGAGGTTTTTCAACATTGCAAGCCTTCTGTCAAATGACTTGTCTTGTCATTAGTTCTTTGGTGCATGTATTGGGTAGGTTCTCCTTCAATGATCCTGCTGATTCGGGAGAGAGCAAGACCTGTTTCATTCCTGGGTAATGAATATGAGCAAAATTGATTTCTTGGACGATGGTGATTTTGAAAATTGATGAGGTGGCTTGGAAATGGATGAGTGAGTGATCAGAGCTTTTGTGGCTCCAATCCTTGTTTGATGTTCAGATTCTTTCGGGCTAGATCGATGAGAAAGTTCGAACAGCTCTTCTTGTGAGACTGATGCTTAAAAAGGCATCCAGTTATCTACCAGTGAGCAAGCAGGATGCTTTTTTTAGCCTTTTGTTTGCAGATATTTCATACCACTCGCTGACAAATACTCATCAAAGCATTAGAACATGTATACGACACTCCTCACACAAGTTTGTCGGTATGGGCGTTGCTCGATGAGGACGCCCTTTTTCATGCCTGTTCTTCTGGCCCTCTATCTCTATCGATGGATACCTTGCGATAATTCAGGTTTGAATCGCTCATGCCATACATGTATCCGCACTCTCTTGGGTGGTGACAATAAACAGGAAGTACTGAATGAAAAATGGAAGAGATTTGTTATTCCAGCAATGATGCAGATGCTGGGTATAAATACTCTATTTATGAGAAGGAATGAGAGGCAAGCTATTAGGCAGAGAGTATTCCTTGTATCTAATTGAGTCACGACTTTCTTGGAAAATATCAACTTGACGTTCAGTGGCTTGATGTGAAGTACTAATTACCTCGTAACCAATAATTTGTTGACTGATTTTTTCTTTCAAATCGTCTGTTTCTTGAAAGATGATTGAACCTTGTTTACTAAGGCTTTTCCTGTCTTGTTTGGATTGCTGGAGCTCTTATAACGAACCTTTGGGTGGTTTGTACAGCAATAAATCCTGACTTACGTATCCAAGGATTTTTAGATGGTGGGTATCTTTGAGCAAGATGATCTGGATTGGTCCAGTCAGAGAGTATCTTTTTGCGCGTTGGTAGGTAAGAATTGGATCTATAGGTCTACTCAGTTGCGAACTGACTTAGCTACCGGCTACTTACCGTGTCAATTAGGAAGAGAGATTTAATAATCGAGTTTCTGCAGTTGATTTGCGGGAAAGGTAAGGAGGCGGCACCCAGATTCGAACTGGGGATAAAGGATTTGCAATCCTCTGCCTTACCACTTGGCCATGCCGCCAATTCTGAGCATTTAAGCTCTTTAGCGGATCGTATCAGTCACACTCCTGCGAATCTATTATTTCTCTCGAATGGACATGGTGAGGACTTAATAGCTCTCCAAGTTCTTCAATCTTTGCATCAACTTCACCCTAGCTTGAATTTAGAGGTATTACCTCTGGTGGGAGAAGGCAAGGCATATGCGACTGCAATCTCTGAAGGGTGGCTTCGTCGAGTTGGCCCTTCGCTGCGTTTGCCTAGTGGTGGTTTTAGCAATCAGAGTTTTCGGGGACTAGTTCAGGATATTTTCGCGGGGCTTGTGAAGGGTACTTGGGAGCAATGGTGTTGTATTAAGACCAAGGCTCGTAACGGAAGAGTCATTATTGCTGTTGGTGACTTTTTGCCATTACTTTTTGGATGGTGCAGCGGAGCCTCATTTGGATTTATAGGGACTCCAAAGAGTGATTACACCTGGAGAAGTGGTCCTGCTTATGCACTTAGTGATTATTACCATTCATGGAAAGGTACTGAATGGGATCCTTGGGAGTATGCCCTTATGCGGTCTTCTCGCTGCAAGATGGTTGCAGTACGGGATCATTTGACTGCACGTGGATTAAGAAAGCATGGAGTGGCAGCTTATTTCCCTGGTAATCCCATGATGGATAACCTTCAGGGAGTTGAATTACCTCAAGCTTTAAAAGGCTTTCGTCGTTTGTTATTACTTTGTGGTAGTCGGGTCCCAGAGGCGAAGGTTAATTTTAAACGCCTCATACATGCCATTTCATTTTTAAACAGCAAAACTCCGATCAAGATTTTGGTCCCCTTGGGCTCCTCACCTTCAGTAACTGAACTTGAAGAGTTATTGGATGAATTGGGATATCGACAATTTTCATGTCCTGGCAATCAAATTGGCGTAAATACCTTTTGGAAAAATGGTTTTTGCAATGTTTTCTTAGGACCAGGAAAATTTAGCCTTTGGGTTTCTTGGGTCGAGATTGGATTAGCAACAGCAGGTACCGCTACAGAGCAATTGGTTGGACTGGGCATTCCTGCGTTGTCTTTGCCAGGTGAAGGGCCTCAGTTCAAGCGCAGCTTTGCTTTGCGTCAGAGTCGATTGCTTGGAGGGGCAGTCATGCCTTGCAGAAGTCCAGGCTTGTTGGCTGAACATCTAGAAACTTTGCTTAATGATGCTTCTCTTCGGGAGCGGATAGGCAGAGTTGGATCAAGAAGAATGGGCTCAAGCGGAGGAAGTAGTGCATTGGCAGCCCTGATTTCGAAATTTTTATTAGAGCATGCATAATATTTTTAGAGACTTGGTCTTTCAAGATGGATACTGAAGCTGTAAAGCAATTTTGATATGGCACCTATTGAGGATCATCTCTATATGAAACTTTGTGCAGAATTGGCTAGTTGTTTAAGTATTAGCCTTGCTTCTGCTAGAAGAAAAGTTGAGTTGGTTGCTGCAAGAGATGGCGTGAAAAATTTGAATAACAAAAAAGATATTGCTGAGCGTCTACTGAAAGAGGCCCGTTCACATAAAAGTTCAGGGGATGTTGAGGTAGCTGCCAAATTAGATGAGTTGTTAAGAGCATTGGCAGAGGAAGAGAACTTTATGGTGGAAGATTGAAGCTATGAAGTAATTGGTTCAGTGTTCAAAAACTTGTGTAAATCGCAATTTATCTAGTTCAGCCATCACTGGAATACATTTGAAACATCTTTGGGTTAATTCCCATCTATTCTCTCGTTTCAACATATCTTCGAGTTTTATTTTTGCTTTTAGTAAATAACGAACATCATTAGACGCATATGCTAATTGGTCTGTAGTTAGCTCTTCTACTCGTCCCCAGTCGCTGCTTTGTGATTTTTTGTCGAGCTCTACTCCTACTAGTTCCATGATTACTTCCTTGAGCCCATGACGAGGGCTATAAGTACGTCCGATTTTGCTTGCCACTTTGGTGCAGAAAATAGGATTAACTTCAATGCCAAGACCGCTTCCTAGTGCAGCCACATCAAAGCGAGCAAAATGAAATACTTTTTCAATAGTAGATTTTTCCAATAAGGTTTTCAGTCTTGGAGCAGTTTTTTGCCCAACACCAATTCTTACGCATGCAACGTTGTCATCTGAGTCGCAGATTTGTACTAGGCAAAGTCGATCTCGACCATGAATGAGGCCCATGGCTTCTGTATCGACTGCAATTGCCGATGCTTTGGTGAAGCAATCAGCACTTTCTATATCTAGGTCTCCGTCAAAAATGGAAAAACTATGAGGAGTCATTGAGAAGTTGCTCATGAAACAATAAAGGGGAGAGGTCAGGCCCAAAGTACTAACAAGTATTTTGCATCTTTAAAGTTCCTCACTTGCTAATTTATTCAGACTGAAATTGTGACATTTGATTTCTGCTGGCAGTGGGTAGGTAAGTTAATTAAGACGACAATTGAAAAAATCTTGCGAACTGTTCTAAAGCTTTTTATAGGTTGAGGACTTTCGCAAATATTGATTTGATTTATTACCTCTGAGTTGTGAATGGGCTTCTCTTCCGTACTTTTGCTAACTCTTTTGTTGGCTATTGGATTGGTTTTTTTTCTGCGGGCTGCCAGCAAAGACCGCACGACCGTAGTAGATGTGCGATCAACATTGCCACCATTGAAAGTCCTGAATGGACTGAGTGTCTGGTTAGAAGAAAGAGGCTGGAAAAGAGATGGTGGGGATGCTGATAGACAATTGCTTCGCTTCCAGGGCAGTGTTGCATCTAGTAGAACCTTGGCAGTTTTGTTGTCAATTTTCGGAAGCCTTGGCTCTGCTTGCTTGGGCTTGGTAATAACTCAGTTGTATCCCGTTTTGGGTTGGTGGCCGTTGTTACTTGCCTTGATAGGAGGACCTGCAGCAGGATTTGTTTATCAAAGAAGAGCTGCTCGGATGGAATGTTTAGAGCTTCGGTTGATTAGTTCTGCTGAAGAAGAAGGTAGTTTGTTGCGTATTCGAGCTCATCGTGATGAGTTGATTGCTATTGAATTAGAACTAGCCAAAAGTCTGCAATTAGCAACTGATGGCTCACTCCTTTCTTCTCCGATTTAAGAGATGGGGTATATATCTTCATATGTGAGAAATGCTTTGCTTACTGCCATAGGACTATTTGGTTTTTGGGGCGTTTTTGATTTACAAGCTTCAACCGAAAAATTACCTCTGCATTTTAAAGATCCCCTTTTGGGCTCGAGAGTAGGACTCAAAAGTGAATGGTTGGGGACAAAAAAAGTGTCACCTTCATTGTCATTTTTGATTCTGGCTGGTCATGCAGACTCACAAGGTATTGCAGGTGCAGGAACTGCTGGTGAAGCTGTTGACTTAAAAGGCAAGATGCCAATGGATCCATCCATGAGTGATGAGCTTTTTTGGAATATGAAAGTACGTGATGCCATTGTTCAACTTGGTAGAGAAAGAGGTCTGAATATCAACTCCTATGATCCTGGAATACGTAATATTGTTGATGGTAATCACCCCAGTACAAATTGGTCTGTTGGTTCAAGACACGTAAGGGAAGGAGGCTATGCAATAGAAATTCATTTTGACTCTTATGGCGAATATGGTTTTGGTTCAGGTCTTATACCTGCAATCTCTCGAAGTCTAAACAGTGTAGATGAAAGCCTGGCTAGGAGTTTTGGACGGTATCCGATTTTTTTTCGTGGAGGTTTAGGTGCTCCTAGAAGAGGTATAAGAATTCTGGAAATAGGAAAACTAGAAGGGAAATTAGAGAGAAATTTACGAGATATCAATTCTCGAGACAAAGTTGTGAAACAACTCGCTAGTAGAGTTGTTCAAGCAATAACTCAAGGAATTAGTAGTAAATAAAGTATTTAGTCAATCGCTTGATGAACAAGACATCGTTCATCAAGTGTCCGGTCATTTAGCCAATCTTGTGGCTGAGTAAACAGGTCAGTTAGTAGGGCTTCTCTTGAATTACTTGGGGCTTTGTATCCGTATTCCCATCGTGCCATTGGTGGGAGAGACATCAGAATTGATTCAGTACGCCCATTGGTTTGTAACCCAAAAATTGTGCCGCGGTCCCAAACAAGATTGAATTCGACATAGCGCCCACGACGATATAGCTGGAATTGTCGCTCTCTATCGCCATAATTTTGATTTTGACGCTTTTCAATTATTGGAGTGTAAGCAGGTAGAAAAGCTTCTCCACATGATTTTGCTAATGCATAAAGTTGATCCCAAGTTTGAGGACAGGCTCCAAGTTCATTAGAGATTTTTCCAGCAGGGCCGTTTGGATTTTGTCCTTTGTAAAGGACTCCTGAGCCGTCCTGATAGTCATAGAAGATTCCTCCTACTCCACGAGTTTCGTTTCGATGTTTGAGGAAAAAATATTCATCACACCAAGGTTTAAAAACGTTGTGTAGTTCAGGACTAACTGAATCACATGCTTGTTTGTGGACTCTATGAAAGTGGCGTGCATCTTCCAAATAGGGATAGAAAGGAGTCAGGTCAGCACCTCCACCAAACCACCAAACTGGACCAGCTTCGAAGTAACGATAGTTGAGATGAATGGTTGGTATATAAGGATTGCGTGGATGTAGCACCATTGAGGTGCCTGTTGCAAACCAATTATGCCCCTTTGCTTCTGGTCTTTGACTAAGGATTGATGGTGGTAATTCAGCACCCTCAACTTCTGAAAAATTAACTCCTCCTTGTTCAAAAATTCTTCCTTCCTGCATTACTCGTGAACGGCCACCCCCCCCTTCAGGCCGTTCCCAAGTTTCTTCTTGAAATTTACCTTCTCTGTCTATAACTTCTAATCCAGCACAGATTTCATCTTGCAGTCCTAAGACAAGTTCTCTTGCTTTTTCTCTGGAATTTGTTGGAGGCATTGACAAGTTTTTTTCAGTCAGCGATTTATCACTTCCTCTCATATCAGCATCAACTGAAGACTTTTTGAAAAGCTTGGTGATGGAACGCAACATAGGAATTCTACAAATAAAGCTTTTTTGCTATTTAGGTCAAAGCTAAAAGCCAAGTTTTTGCGATTTTTAGACTAAGTCATAGGATTTCACGCTTAGGATTAAAGCCATTAGATTTGAATGAATGACAACTGCTGAGCAGGCGAGAATCGCTCTCAATAACGTCAAAGATTCAGGTAGTGGTCGCTCAGTCGTTGAGCTTGGTTGGCTTGACAAAATTAGAGTCGACCCTCCCAAAGCTATCGTTCGTCTTCGGTTGCCTGGCTTTGCACAGAGCCAAAGGGAAAGTTTGGCTGAATTAATTAGGGCGCACCTTCTTGACCTACAAGATGTCAGTGAGGTTCAGATAGAAATTGGGAGCCCACCCTCTCAGGCTCCACTTGGTCAAGCTGGGCATGGGCAAGTTGCTCAGCTTGAGTCTATTGCTGGCGTAAAAAAGATTATCGCTGTCAGCAGTGGTAAAGGTGGTGTTGGAAAAAGTACGGTTGCCGTCAATCTGGCTTGTGCCTTGGCTCAGAGGGGGCTTCGGATTGGTTTGCTTGATGCAGATATATATGGCCCTAATATCCCTATTATGCTTGGTGTTGCTGATTCCACACCAGAGGTAGTAGGTAGTGGGGCTGAGCAACAAATAATCCCTATAGAAAGTTGTGGTGTTGCCATGGTATCTATGGGATTACTAATAGATGAGAGTCAACCAGTTATCTGGCGGGGCCCAATGCTTAACGGAATAATTAGGCAATTTCTTTTTCAAGCGCTTTGGGGCGAAAAAGACATTTTGGTTGTCGATCTTCCACCTGGGACTGGAGATGCACAACTTTCTTTGGCGCAAGCAGTCCCAATGGCTGGCGTCATAATAGTTACTACACCTCAGAAGGTTTCCCTTCAGGATGCCCGGCGTGGATTAGCAATGTTTAAACAAATGGATGTTCCTGTTCTTGGAGTAATTGAAAACATGACTGCTTTTGTTCCTCCAGATCAGCCAAATAAAAGTTATTCCTTATTTGGTTCGGGTGGAGGAGATCAGTTGTCAGATGAAAATGATGTCCCATTATTAGCGAAAATTCCAATGGAGATGCCCCTTCAAGAAGATGGAAACGAAGGCAAGCCAATAGTTCATAGTCGTCCTGAATCTCTTAGTGCTCAAGTTTTTCTTGATCTCGCCAATAGTGTTTTGGAATCTATATCTCAAAACACTTAATTATGCCCTCAAGTTTCTACTTAAAGGGCCGACGAAACTTGATGCGGCGTACTGGTCGTTTGAGAAATACCTTGAACCATATGGAGTTTGTACTGTGGGGTATTCCTTTGTTGTTGGTGCTTTTGGCCAGTGTTTTGATCGCAAGTACTCAGAGACAGGTTGATTACGCTGATTGGTCTCAACATTTGATAATTGCTTTTTTAGGTATTTGCTTCGCCAATGTACTTGCTCAAATCTCTATTGAGAGAATCCGACCATTTTTAATGTTTCTATATTCTTTATCAATTGGTAGTTTGGTTGCTGTTCAACTGATTGGTACAACAGCTTTGGGTGCGCAACGGTGGCTCAGCATTGCTGGGCTCAATGTTCAACCTTCAGAGTTCGCAAAATTGATTGTAATTATTGTTTTAGCAGCAGTTCTTGATGGGTATCAAATAAGAAAACCAATCAACTTGTTGAAGCCTCTAAGTGTGATTTTGTTGCCCTGGTTATTGGTATTTTTCCAGCCTGACTTGGGTACTTCTTTAGTTTTTGGTGCTGTTCTTTTAACAATGCTCTATTGGTCTGGAATGCCTTTTGAATGGCTTTTACTTGTTTTATCTGCAATAGTTACTGCGGTTTTAGCTGGATTACTGCCTTGGGTTTTGTTTGTTTGGATTCCATTAATGGGTGTCTTGGCGTATCGATCTTTGCCAAAACGGAATTTTGCGGCTGCATTCACAATGATTTTGCAAGCTGTAATTGCATGGGTTACCCCTTGGTTATGGCTTTATGGTTTAAAGGACTATCAAAGAGATCGTTTGGTTTTATTTCTTGATCCCACTAAAGATCCTTTAGGGGGTGGTTATCACTTACTCCAAAGCACTGTTGGGATTGGATCTGGCCAGTTATTTGGAACTGGCTTGCTTCAAGGTCAGCTTACAAAATTGCGTTTTATTCCTGAACAACATACCGATTTTATTTTTAGTGCATTAGGGGAAGAAACGGGCTTTTTAGGCACAATGCTTGTGATAACAGGTTTTTTCTTTTTACTGCTTCGACTCTTGACTGTGGCTAGAGAAGCACGAACTGATTTTGAGTCACTTGTTGTCGTTGGAGTTTTAGCAATGTTGGTCTTTCAAGTGATGGTGAATATCTTTATGACTATTGGTTTAGGCCCTGTCACAGGAATTCCTTTGCCATTTATGAGTTATGGACGAACTGCTTTGTTAGTGAACTTTGTTGCTCTTGGCCTTTGCATGTCGGTAGCCCGACGTGGATATACAGCAAGTAGAAGCTGGTGAGTGCACAAATTTCTTTAAGTGCCATTCAAGAGCGAATGGCTCAAGATGTTCCAAATAGCAGAGTTGATGAACAAACTGCTAGGAGAATGTGGTGGGGGGCTTTGGATACTTTGCAGGATGAAATTCTAGGCCCTATGGAATTAGACAAAGGCTTATGGCTGGCTTCTCCTCTGCCTGCTCTTTATGAGCCGAGGTTGTTAGACAAATTGCAGGGATGGGTTTGGGCTCCGGAAGCTTTGGAAAGACTTAATGCCCCTTTTGCTTCTTTATTGCCTCCCAGCCGAGCTGGTTCAGTAAACGAGATCAATGAGTTAACACTAGGGCGCTACATACGCCTCCCACTGAGAGATGAGGATGGCCACGATCCTTTTTTGATGATCATCACTCCTGATGTTCAAGTTGCACTGGCTTTGCAAGGCCCTCCAGGCGAAAGGAATCTTCTTATGCGTAGTGATTCAGAAACAATTAGGGATCTATTGAGAATGCTTGATTTGAGATTTGATGATGAAGACCCGAAACAGGCCCGAGAACTTCGCTTTTCTTTAGCTTCACTTGGAGATCTACGCGGTAATGATGGGATTCAGAAGATATTTTGGCCTTTTCTTTCAGCAAGGTTGGCTGGCATTGCTCCTAGCTTGACACTTCAAACTCTGCCGGATCACTCAGCTAGCAATCAGAAAGAAAATGAGTCAAGTACTCATTTGAATCTTCTTGAGGCATTAACTCATGAGATTCGAACACCTCTTGCAACGATTCGAACATTGATTCGCTCTCTTCTTAGGCGTGAGGATCTTTCAGAATTAGTAATAAATCGCCTTAATCAAATTGATTCAGAGTGCACTGAGCAAATAGATAGATTTGGGTTGATTTTTAATGCTGCCGAATTACAAAGGCAGCCACCAGAGTCATCTCAGCTAGCGATAACTGATTTGGGCAACATGCTCGAGATGCTTCACCCTGTTTGGAGTCAAGTAGTTGAAAGGCGAGGCATCAAGCTTCATTTGGATATATCCCCTGATTTGCCGCATGTTCTTAGTGACCCAGCGAGATTGGAATTAATGCTGGGAGGTTTGATAGATCGAAATACCCGGGGATTGCAATCTGGTGGAACTCTTTGTTTAGAGCTTCGTCCTGCAGGTCAGAGACTAAAGCTCACAATTTTGAGTAAGACCCCAAAGTCCAAGCACTCTGCAAATGCTCGTGATGAACAAAATTCTGACTTGGGGCCTGTTCTTAGTTGGAATCCAAGCACCGGAAGCCTCCAACTAACTCAGGAAGCTACTCAGCGTTTATTAGCGAGTTTGGGAGGCAGACTTACCCGTCGTGGAGAGAGTGGATTAATTATTTTCTTCCCAATTGCGGAAGTTAAAAATTGATTTTTTGAATGTACTAATGTTGACGGGTGTGAAGGTTAGACCAGTGAAGTGCCTTAGGGCACAAAATGCGGTGCTACTTTTCACTTAACCAAGGCATGTTGATTCACGACTTCAGCCATGACAGAAGCTCTAAAAGGTAATCTTCCTCAAAGCATCGCCAGCACTGGTGGCTTGCTTAATTCTGCGGAAACAGAAGAAAAGTATGCAATTACTTGGTCTAGTTCCAAGTCACAAGCATTTGAGCTGCCTACTGGTGGGGCAGCTGTGATGAACGAGGGCGACAATTTGATGTACTTTGCTCGTAAGGAGCAATGCCTGGCCCTCGGAACTCAATTAAGGACTTTTAAGCCAAGAATTGAGGACTACAAGATTTACCGAATCTTTGCTGGTGGTGATACTGAGTTCCTTCACCCTAAAGATGGTGTATTCCCTGAAAAGGTAAATGAAGGACGTCCAATGGTGGGCCACAATCCACGCCGTATTGGTGAAAACCCAAATCCAGCAAGTGTTAAGTTCAGCGGCAAGCAAAGCTACGAATAAATTCAATCAATACAACTACAATTTGCCTGTTCATTTGGGCTCCAGGTTAGAGCTGCAATGATCTCTTCATGCAAAGCTCAGACTTTGACTCATTTTTAGAGTCAGCCTCAAACGGCGCCAATTTCATCCCTGTAGCTCATAGTTGGCCTGCAGACCTTGAGACTCCCTTAACTACTTGGTTAAAGGTTGGCCACGGCAAACCACCAGGAGTCTTGCTGGAATCTGTTGAAGGTGGAGAAAATTTAGGGCGATGGAGTGTTGTGGCCACTAATCCTTTATGGACTGCTAGTGCCTATGGAGATCGCTTACAACGTATTTGGCGAGATGGTCGAATTGATGAATCACAGGGAAACCCTTTTGAAGAACTACGACGCTGGCTTGCTCCTTATAGGTCGTTAAGCAAGCCTGAACTTCCTCCACTTGGTCAGCTTTATGGGATGTGGGGATATGAATTGATTCAGTGGATTGAGTCAACTGTGCCTGTGCATACGAGGAAAGAACAAGACTTACCTGATGGTGTATGGATGTTGATGGATAGCATTTTGATTTTTGATCAAGTTAAACGTCTTATTACTGCAGTGGCCTATGGGGATTTAAGTAGTAACCAGTCGCCGGAGGAAGCATATGAGGGAGCTTGTGAGCGTATTCAGAACCTTGAAAAGCTTATGGAAGAGCCCCTTCCTGCTATGAAGCCTTTGCGCTGGAGAGAGAATGGCTTAGCTATACCCAGAACGAAACGTAACTTTCGCAAATCTGACTTTGAGGCTGCAGTGCGCAATGCCAAGGAACATATTGCTGCTGGAGATGTGTTTCAGCTTGTTCTTAGTCAGAAGCTAGAGGCTCGAGTCAATCAGGATCCCTTTGAGTTGTATCGCAGCTTGAGAATGGTAAACCCCTCTCCTTATATGGCCTTCTTTGATTTTGGAGATTGGCAGCTTATTGGTTCTAGCCCTGAGGTCATGGTTAAGGCTGAGCCAACAATTGATGGTATTCGTGCAAGTCTTAGGCCAATTGCAGGTACTCGGCCTCGTGGTCGCAATGAGAAGGAAGATTTAGAATTGGAAGCAGATCTGTTGTCTGATCCTAAGGAAAGAGCTGAGCATGTGATGCTTGTAGATTTAGGGCGCAATGATCTTGGTCGGGTTTGTCGACCAGGCAGTGTTGCGGTTCAGGAACTCATGGTGATTGAGAAATATTCCCATGTGATGCATATCGTTAGCGAAGTCGATGGCTTACTTTCAGTAGGGAAAGATGTCTTGGACTTATTGATGGCTTCATTCCCTGCAGGGACTGTTAGTGGTGCACCAAAGATTAGAGCTATGCAATTGATAAATGAGCTTGAAACTCAAGCAAGAGGACCCTATTCGGGGGTTTATGGGTCATTGGATTTGAATGGAGCTTTAAATACTGCGATTACTATTCGCACAATGTTAGTGCGAGCACATCCTCAGGGCGGTTGGCTTATGCAGGTACAGGCAGGAGCAGGTGTTGTCGCAGATTCGGTCCCCACTTCTGAATATCAAGAGACCTTAAATAAGGCCAAGGGAATGTTGACGGCTCTTGCGTGCCTTAGTCCGATGAAGCCATGACGCGAGAATATTTGCTGAAAGGATTCGAAGTTGAACTTTTTACTGGACTTGCAACTGGTGAGCATGTGGGTGTTTCAGCTGATGTTTCTAAAGACCTTGCAGGTTTTGTAAAGGAACCAGATCAAAGAAATCTCGAATACATTACAGCTCCAATTCGTAAGTATGAATGTTTAAAAGAGGCCCTTCTTACTCCTAGAAGAAGATTGCGTGAGTGGTTAGCTGTTAGGCAACTCACTCTTTTACCTGGCAGTACTCTAAGTCTTGGTAATAGTGCACAATTTGAACGTTCAGAACCCTCAAATCCCTATCATGATTTGATTGAGGCTACTTATGGGACAAGAGTAGTTACCACTAGCATTCATATCAATCTGGGTATAGCAGATTTACCTAGGCTTTTTTCAGCTCTTCGTTTGGTTAGGTGCGAGGCAGCGCTGTTTCTTTCATTGAGTGCTAGCTCTCCTTTTCTTGATGGCAGACCTACAGGTGCACATTCCCAGAGATGGTTGCAGTTTCCACTTACGCCAAAAAAAGTGCCCCTTTTTCTAAATCATGCTCATTATGTGCATTGGCTTGAAGATCAGCTTGCTAATGGAAGTATGTGGAATGAGCGTCACCTTTGGACTTCGGTTCGTCCGAATGGGCCCTCTCGGCCACATGACTTGAATCGCCTTGAGCTTCGTATTTGTGATTGTATAACCAATTGCGACTTGCTTTTGGCTATTACTGCTCTGCTTGAGCTCCGGCTTTTAAAACTATTTCAGGACCCAGACCAGCTTGACCCTTTAAAAGTAAGTCGTTTATCAGCGGTAGAGCTTGCAGATTTAAGTGATATGAACGATTCAGCAGCAGCTCAAGATAGTCTTGATGCAACTTTGCACTCTTGGTTAGACGGTAAGCCAATTCTCTGCCGTGAATGGCTATACAACTTGCTTGAGAATGTTACGCCTTTAGCTAAGGATATTGAGATGTTTCATCTGCTTGCCCCAATTCAATCCGTTTTAGATCAGGGGAACCAAGCTATGAAATGGCTCAAGAAACATTCCTTAGGTGATTCAGTTGAGGATGTTGTACAAGAAAGTATTGCAGAGATGGAAGTAGAAGAAATCGCGACTACTAAGAGCGAGGCCATTTTGGGATGATTATGACCAATAATGATTCGACTAGTTCTTCCAAGGAGCAATCTTCCATTCATTTACCTGGTGGTCAAAATATCAATTCTCAAGAAAGTGATCATGATGCCAGCCGTTTGCTTCAGCAACGCTTGGAGTTAGTTGAAGACCTTTGGAAAACAGTTCTAAAAAGTGAATGTCCACCTGAGCAAACAGAACGTCTGCTACGACTCAAACAACTTAGTGATCCAGTTAATGTTGAAGGGGCGAATACGACTACTAGTGATGCCATTGTGCTACTAATTCGTGAAATGGATCTTGCGGAGGCTATTTCCGCTGCTCGTGCCTTCTCTCTTTATTTTCAGTTGGTCAATATTCTTGAGCAGCGAATTGAGGAAGATAGTTATCTCGCAACTATGAGTCGCTCTCAAGACCAAGCTTCACAAGATGAATGTTTGGACCCTTTTGCTCCTCCCTTGGCTAGCCAGACAGCTCCAGCAACATTTAGAGAGCTTTTTCAGAGACTTCGTGGATTAAATGTGCCTCCTGCACAGTTGGAGAAATTGCTTCAGGAGATGGATATACGCCTTGTTTTTACAGCTCACCCTACTGAGATAGTAAGACATACAGTTCGCCACAAGCAACGCCGGGTGGCCAGCCTTTTGCAGTTACTGCAGTCTGATTGTTCAGCGCCTGGACCAGATCATGAGAGCCTTAGACTGCAACTAGAAGAGGAAATCCGTCTTTGGTGGAGAACTGATGAGTTACATCAATTCAAGCCGACTGTTTTAGATGAAGTTGATTATGCACTTCACTATTTTCAGCAGGTTTTGTTTGATGCAATGCCTCAGTTGCGTCGACGTATTGCTTCAGCTTTATCGGCTAGTTATCCAGATGTACAGATTCCTCAAGAGGCTTTTTGTACTTTCGGATCTTGGGTGGGCTCAGATCGTGATGGCAATCCATCTGTTACGCCTGAAATTACTTGGCGCACAGCTTGTTATCAGCGTCAGCTGATGCTTGAGCGCTATGTAAGCGCTGTCCAGAAATTAAGAGATCAATTAAGTATTTCCATGCAGTGGAGTCAGGTCAGTACACCATTGTTGGAGTCATTGGAGATGGATCGCTTGCGATTCCCTGACGTGTATGAAGAAAGGGCTGCTCGCTATCGATTAGAACCTTATCGATTAAAACTTAGCTATACCCTAGAAAGACTACGATTAACTCAGCAACGCAATCAACAACTTGCTGAAGCCGGCTGGAAGACATCACTTGAAGGACTGAACCCCGCGACTCTCGATTGCAGTGGTGGAGATGAACTTCACTATGGATTAATTACAGAATTTCGAGGAGACTTGGAACTGATTAGAAATAGCTTGGTGAGTACTGATCTGAGTTGTGAGCTTCTCGATACACTCTTGACTCAGGTACATATTTTTGGCTTTTCATTGGCAAGCTTAGACATTCGCCAGGAAAGCACTCGTCATAGTGACGCACTTGACGAATTGACTCGATATCTCAAGCTTCCAAAGGCCTATGGCGAGATGGATGAGGGAGAACGTGTGCAATGGTTAATGCAAGAATTACAGACACGCCGCCCATTAATTCCTTCTGCAATTACTTGGTCCCCCACTACATCGGAAACAATATCTGTGTTTCGTATGTTGCATCGACTACAGGAAGAATTTGGAAGCCGAATTTGCAGGACTTATGTGATTTCTATGAGTCATACGGTGTCTGATTTACTTGAGGTTCTTTTGCTAGCAAAGGAAGCCGGATTAGTTGATCTTTCTGCTGGCACTGCTGACTTATTAGTTGTTCCTTTGTTTGAAACTGTTGAGGATTTACAGCGAGCACCGGCAGTGATGGAGCAATTGTTCCAGGAAACTATGTATAGAAATTTGCTGCCTCGTGTTGGCGAAAGTTTTCAGCCTCTCCAGGAATTGATGCTTGGCTATTCCGATAGCAATAAAGATTCAGGCTTCTTGTCTAGTAATTGGGAGATTCATCAAGCACAGATTGCTTTACAAGACCTTGCCCAAAGGCAAGGCGTTGTTTTGCGTTTATTCCATGGTCGAGGTGGCTCTGTAGGTCGAGGAGGCGGGCCAGCTTATCAAGCAATTCTTGCTCAGCCAAGTGGAACCCTTCAAGGACGAATTAAAATTACGGAGCAGGGCGAGGTCCTTGCTTCTAAGTACAGTCTCCCTGAACTTGCGCTCTATAACCTTGAAACGGTTACAACTGCTGTGCTTCAAAATAGCTTGGTTACAAATCAGTTAGATGCAACACCAAGTTGGAATCAACTTATGAGTCGACTAGCTGCAAGCTCTCGTGAGCATTATCGTGCACTAGTTCATGATAATCCTGATTTGGTCGCGTTTTTTCAAGAGGTTACCCCTATTGAAGAAATCAGTAAGTTGCAGATTTCAAGCCGTCCTGCACGTCGTAAAACTGGAGCTAAGGACTTGGGAAGTCTTAGAGCGATTCCATGGGTGTTTGGTTGGACGCAGAGTAGGTTCCTCTTGCCTAGCTGGTTTGGGGTAGGTACAGCTCTTGCTGCTGAAGTCGAGTCAGATGCTGACCAATTGGATTTGCTAAGAAGATTGCATCAACGTTGGCCATTTTTTCGTATGTTGATATCAAAGGTTGAAATGACTCTATCGAAAGTAGACTTAGAATTGGCCAATCACTACATGATTAGTCTTGGTAGTGACGTTCATCGAGATGCTTTTAGATCCATATTTGACACTATTTCCACTGAGTACAGTCTGACGAAGAAGTTGATTTTGGATATAACAGGGAACTCTAGATTGTTGAGTGCGGATCCTGCATTGCAACTCTCAGTCGACTTGCGCAATAGCACTATTGTGCCATTAGGTTTTTTGCAAGTTGCTTTATTGCGAAGATTACGTGATCAGAATCGTCAACCACCTATTAGTGAGACTATGGGCGCAGAAGGTGATGGTGGCCGTACTTACAGCCGTAGTGAATTACTGAGAGGTGCTTTGCTCACAATTAACGGAATTGCGGCAGGTATGCGTAACACTGGTTGAGGTTTTGTTCTCTTTTCGTCAGCGATCCCCCCATTTACCATCTGGCTTTGTCTTAGATATTGACTATGTACCTTCTCCAGATGCTTTAAATCGTCTTTTGGCTAGATGTAATGAAGAGACTCACCCCTCTAGGAGATTGGCTTTGGCATTGGAAAAGAGTGATTTTCATCTAAGCATCTTGGAAGAATCAAGTGGGAAACTATCGGGTTTTGTAAGGGCTACAAGTGATAAGGGATTAAATGCAAACCTATGGAACCTTGTCGCGGAGCCATCTTTTGCTCAAGGGCAATTGCTAGCAGTTTTAGTGCATCGTTCATTAGGAATTTTGCGCAAAAAAATGCCTGGTTGCAGTGTTTCAGTATCAGCTCCTGTGATAGCACTGGAAGCATTGAAAGAAAATGGATTTTTAATTGACCCAGGAGGCATTCGTGCGATGGGCTTCAAGCTTCGTTAATTACAAGAACTTTAAAATTTACGAGCATGGAGGGACTCGAACCCCCGACTCTCAGAACCGGAATCTGATGCTCTATCCAACTGAGCTACATGCCCAAACATCAGCTTGATGCAGATGTATGAGAGCCACTTTCTAGCAGTCTCATTACAATTAGCTTAGCCAAAAGATGCCCAAAGAAAGATTCGGCTTCACCAGCTCGAGCTCTATTCATTCCGTAATTACAGTCGGCTTAATTTTGAGCTGACTGAAAAACGTTTGCTGGTTGTAGGGCCTAATGGAGTTGGAAAATCAAATCTTTTAGAGGCAGTTGAGTTGCTGGGTAGTCTGCGCTCACATCGCGCTAGTAGTGATCAGGACCTTATTAGTTGGGATAAAGAGAGGGCGTTATTGCGTGCTACAGCCAATAACACTGAAGAGCTCCAATTGGAGTTACGAAGAAAAGGAGGAAGACAGGCTCATCGAAATCAAAAACCATTATTGCGTCAGCTTGACTTGATAGGTCCCTTGAGATGTGTTGGCTTTAGTGCTCTTGATTTGGAATTAGTGCGTGGTGAACCGGGACTGAGACGGAATTGGCTAGATAGAGTGATTCAACAATTGGAACCAATTTATTCAGATTTGATAAGTCGCTTTGGAAAATTACTGCGCCAAAGAAGTCAGATTTGGAAACAATCTCACAATTTTCCTCTTAAAGATCGAGATGCGTTGTTAGATGCATTTGATTCCCAAATGGCTTTAGTGAGTACACGTATTCATCGCCGTAGAAGTCGCGCTTTACGACATTTAGAACCATTGGCAGCTACATGGCAACAGAGATTGAGTAACAGTCAAGAACATTTAGAGCTTTCTTATTTACCTGGAAGTCTTTTAGAGGGAGAGGAGGAAGAAGAATCTTGGAGAATATCAATAGAACAGCAATTACTGGCGCAAAGACCTCATGAAGAGAAGTTAGGTCGTTGCAAGATTGGTCCACATCGTGATGAGATAGGTCTTTTGCTTAATGGAAATCTTGCTCGGCGTTTTGCTTCGGCTGGGCAGCAAAGGACATTAGTTTTGTCTTTAAAACTTGCTGAATTGGAATTAATAGGAAAACTTTTTGGGGAACCACCGATATTGCTGTTGGATGATGTGCTTGCAGAATTAGACCCCACTCGACAGCTGCTTTTGCTTGATGCGGTTGGAGATTCTCATCAATGTCTTGTAAGTGCTACTCATTTGGAGGCATTTGAAGGAGATTGGCAGAAGCATGCACAAGTGGTAGAAGCAGAATTATTGCGCGCAATGTAAGAGGTGTCGGCTAAGGTAGGCAGTCATTTTTAATTTGCCAATGGAGCATATTTTGCCTTGCTTGCATCCAAATCCTGGATGGATAGATAGTGATATTGTCCACACCCCTGGAACAGTTACTACTAGTGCTGCCGAAGTTGTGGGTAAGCATTGCATTCTCGAACTTTATGAATGTGACACAGCCAGATTGAATGACGAAGCATTCTTGAGGACCACCATTACAACTTCAGCAAAAATGTCTGGAGCTACTCTTCTCAACTTAATTACTCATCGATTTGAGCCTCAAGGAGTAACTGGATTGGCTCTTTTAGCTGAATCTCATATTTCTATCCATACCTGGCCTGAAAATGGTTATGCAGCTGTGGATGTTTTCACTTGTGGTGACCATACGATGCCAGAAAAAGCTTGTGAGATACTTCGACAAGAATTTCTAGCAAGACGTTTTTCTTTAAAAAGCTTTCAACGTGAAATTCCTGACACCTTAAGTAATACACTTCGCAGGCCACATTCTGTTAAGCAAGTAAGTCGCTGACTATTGATATTATTTGTTGAGTATAATAAGCCACTTATAGTTTTTCAATTGATCTGAATCCATATAATTAACTGGCTATTTGTTAACTATTCTTTTGGTGTTGATCTCGGTTCAGCTTTCCACTAACTAATCCTTCTAGATCAATACTTACTGATGTAAACCCTATAGATAAAAAATAATTGACGATATTATCTCGACCTATTTGAGAAATTAATTCTTCAATTTGATTTGTAGGAACCTCTATTCTCGCAGAAAGGTTGTGTGTTCGTACTCGTATTTCATCAAATCCATTCGCTCTCAACCAAGCTTCGGCATCTTCTACTTGTTTTAGTCGTTCTGATGTTATTTCTTCACCATAAGGAAAACGTGAAGCTAGGCAGGGTTGTGAAGGTTTGTTCCACCAAGAGAAACCTAATGATTGTGATATTTCACGGATTTCAACTTTGTTCATTTCTAGTTCGGCCAGAGGAGATCGAACACCTGCTTTACGAGCAGCTTCAACACCTGGTCTATGGTCACTGAGATCATCAAAATTCACACCATCAATTACTTGGCAGCCAGGGGAAGCTTGAGCTATTTCACTTAGATGAAGGTGTAACTCTTGCTTGCATGCAAAACATCGATCTCTTGGATTTTTGCTGTAAGAGGGATCTTGAAGCTCTTTCGTGATGCATTCTTGGTGACGAATGCCTATCCATTTCGCTTGTTGCCGTGCTTCATCTCTTAAATGGCTGGCAAGTGATGGAGAAATACCAGTAATTGCTAATGCTTGTGCACCTAGTTGTTCTTGAGCAATTGCGGCCACTAGAGAACTGTCAACTCCTCCTGAATAAGCTACGCATACTTTTTCGAAGCTCCTTAGCTTCTCTCTCAAGAGTGCTAATTTCTTTTGCTTTGCCTTGGGCAAAAGTTTCAGCTGACGAAACATTTTTCTCCGGCAATCCTTTGAAGACTACCTTCACTGATTGATCAAGTTAAGCTCCAAACATTAAGAGGTCCATACATGGTGTTAAAGCCTGAAGACTCCAAGGCAATTCGCCGAGGACGTGTAAGAGGTATTGGCATAGTTACTGCTGCTGATAGCAAAGAACGGAGCCATGGTCAGCTTCATATTTATGACGGCGAGGGTAAAGGGAAAAGCCAGGCGGCCCTGGGAGTTGTATTGCGAACTATTGGTTTAGGAATATGTGAGCAGCGACGAACTCGGGTGCTTCTTCTTCGGTTTCTCAAAGGACCAGGTAGAGCGTATGACGAGGATGCAGCGATAGAGGCTTTGCAGCAGGGTTTCCCACATTTAATAGATCAGGTGAGAACAGGAAGAGCAGATTTCTTCACTGCTCATGAAGCAACAGAATTCGACGCCATGGAAGCGCAACGAGGGTGGGATATAGCTAAGGGAGCTATCGCAAGCGCACTTTATTCAGTTGTTGTGCTCGACGAGTTAAGCCCTGTATTGGATCTCGGATTACTTCCTGTCGAAGATGTTGTGCGTACCCTTAATGATCGACCAGAGGGCATGGAAATCATTGTTACTGGCAGGGGAGCACCTGCTTCTCTTGTCAGAGTTGCTGATTTGCACTCTGAGATGCGGGCACATCGACGCCCAGAAATTGATTCTGAGAATTTAACTATTCCTAATTCCATTGGTGGTATTGAGATTTATACCGGAGAGGGGAAAGGTAAATCGACGAGTGCATTAGGTAAAGCTTTGCAAGCGATAGGTCGTGGAATCAGCCAGGATAAGAGTCATCGAGTACTTATTTTGCAATGGCTAAAAGGCGGAAGTGGGTATACAGAAGATGCTGCAATAGCTGCACTTCGTGAGAGTTATCCGCATTTAGTCGATCATCTTCGCTCGGGCAGAGACGCAATTGTTTGGCGTGGTCAACAGCAACCTATTGATTATGTGGAAGCAGAGCGTGCTTGGGAAATAGCAAGAGCTGCCATAGCAAGTGGACTATATAAAACAGTAATTCTTGATGAATTAAACCCAAGTGTAGATTTGGAACTGTTACCTGTAGAGCCAATAGTTCAAACTTTACTTAGAAAGCCGGCAGAAACCGAAGTGATTATTACTGGGCGCTGTAAGAATTTGCCCTCTTATTTTGATCTTGCAAGTGTTCATTCAGAAATGGTGTGTCATAAGCATTATGCTGAACAGGGAGTGAACCTAAAGAAAGGAGTCGACTATTAACTGTACTGTTGGGAGTTAATAATTAGATGATTCTTTTGGCATATCTGCACTCCACGCATTCATGCCGCCAGTGATATTGATGCCTTGTATGTTATGCCGCCTAAGCTCTATTAACGCTTGAATTGAACGGCTACCACTTTTGCAGATAGCATAAAGTCGTTGATTATTTGAAAGCATATTTCGTATAAGCTCAATTGCTTGATCATTTTTAATGCTTGGGAGTGGAACTGATATTGCTCCTTTAATTGAGGATAACTCATACTCTTTTGGATTACGTACATCTATCAACACAATACTTTCTGAATCATTTTTAATCTCTTCTTTAAGCATCTGAACGGAAATACTTTTTATTGAAAAAGTCTCAAGACTATCTTTTGCATGGCTTTCTAGTGAGCAAAATTCTTCATAATCAATCAAGCAATCTATTTTCTTTTGATCAGAACTTGGGTTTAAAGTTAATTCTCTGAATTTCATTTCTAGAGCATTGAAGACTAATAACCTTCCACAAAGAGGCTTTCCTATGCCCGTAAGTATCTTTATCACTTCGGTAGCTTGAATTACCCCTATTAATCCTGGTAGAACACCAAGTACTCCTCCTTCTGCGCAAGAGGGAAGCATGCCTGGTGGCGGGGGGTCGGGCATTAAGTCCCTATAATTTGGACTTTGCTTATTTAAATTGAAAACTGTTACTTGGCCTTCAAAATGAGCAATAGATCCATATATATTTGGCTTTTTTAAAAGGACACATGCATCATTTATTAGATATCGACTAGGAAAATTATCTGTGCAATCACAAACAATATCGAACTTTGGAATTATATCTAGCGCATTCTTACTAGTAAGTAGGGTTTGGAAAGTTTTAACTTTGCAATTTGGATTTATTTCTAGAATCCTCTCTTTTGCAGAAGCGGTTTTGGGTTTTCCTAACCAGCTGACTCCATGCAGTACTTGTCTTTGGAGGTTTGAGTCTTCTACGCAGTCGGGATCGACAATACCAATTTGCCCCACGCCTGCAGCGGCAAGATAAAGCAGGACTGCGGAACCCAGTCCACCACCACCAATACATAAGACTGAGCTTGCTTTTAGTCGCTTTTGGCCTGTTAGGCCTATTTCTGGAAGAGTTAAGTGACGGGCATAACGAGCAATCTCCTCTTGACTCAATTCAATTCCACGGGCTTCGTGGTCTTGCATCAGGAATGAAAAATACTCTTCTATCGTCTTACTAAGTCTTCCAAATTGCCACCTCTATTGGTGGAAAAGTTTCATCTCCACCCATCCACCATGCACGCACTTCGCCAAATTGCCCAATAATTAACATTAACCCAGGAGAAAAATTCAGATTTCGATCGATGGAAGATGGGATTGGATCTCCAGTTGGGTGGGAATGAGCGCTTCCTACTACTTCCCAATTATGTTCTCTTGCCCAATGCTGTGCTTGGAGTTGTTCACGGGGATCTATTGCAAATCGATTTTTCTTTGAATTATCTTTTTGAAGGACACTATTTGGTTCTTCAGGAGATTCAAGAAAATTAATTATCTCTGAACCCCAGACATTGCAGCAAGGCCAAATCATTTGCAATTGCAGGATATATTCTGCTGGTAAAGAGGTTGATTTCTTTAGATTGCCAAGCAGCAAAGCGCAGCCTTCATTAGGGTTTACAGCGAGTAGTGTTTCGCGAAGTACTGTCAGGCATTCTCCAATTAATTCAATACCAATTGGTCTTTTCATTGGCAGATTGCATAGGTTCGGAATTCTCTATATCGAGGTTCGGGGTTATCTCTATTTAGAACCTGGCATTTATTAGTTAAATTCGATACGCTCATTACAAATTGCATTTAGCGTTGTGTTCATGAGTGACTCCAATCCAGAGGAGAATCAAGCTCCTGGCTTCGAAACACCTCCTGTCGACAATGTTGCCAACAAAGTTCAGGAAAATAGTGTCTCTGACCGGTTCACTGAAGTAATGGGAACAATTAATCAGACTTTGGGCAAGATCGATTGGAGTCAAATGGGCAAATATGGTAAAGCACTGGGAATTATTGCTGTTGTAATTGTTGCGCAGGTAATTATCAAGGTAGTTATCGACACAATAAATTTCTTCCCTGTTGTGCCAGGACTTCTTGAGCTTCTTGGTGTTGTTGTACTTGGGCAATGGAGTTGGCAAAACTTATCAACTAGCGATAAACGGAATGCTGTTTTTGAGAGAGTTCAGACTTTGCGAAAGGAATATTTGGGGTAAGCCTTTATCTTCCCATCAGAGACATTAATAAAGAATATTTCTTTTAATATTTTCTAAAGTTGTGAGGCATTGAACTTTATATGCACCTCCAAATATATTTGCATGATTGAGTAAGTGATACAAGTTATAGATATCTACTCTCGATTCTGCTGTAGATTCTAGAGGGAAAATACTTTCATAACCTTTATAAAAATCTTTGGAAAACCCTCCAAATAGTCTTGTCATAGCTATATCTACCTCTCTATCTGCCCACCAAACGGCAGGGTCAAAAATCACAGCTTTTCCTTCTTTTGTAATACCTGCATTACCACTCCATAGATCCCCATGAACAAGAGTGGGTTTTGGTTTATGTCTTTCCAGAAAAACTATTAAAGACTCTAGTAAATCTTTCCAATCAGAAATATTTAGCCCCCATTTTCTGGCAATTTTTAACTGTGGAAGTAAGCGTAGATTAATAAAACATTCACCCCAACTATCTTTCCATCCTCCTATTTGTGGACCAGCTCCAATATATCCATGCTCCTCCCAACCGAATTTTTCTGGGTGTTGGGCTAATGAAGACTGGTGAAGCAAAGCCAGTCCTTTCCCTATAGCAGTCTGACTCCCATTGCCTAAATCTAGCCATGGTAGAAACAACACTGAACCGTTTTCGAACTTTTTTAGTAGTAAAGGTTTGGGAATTTCAATCGTATGCTTATTAGCGAATTTTGCTAGTGAGTTCAGTCCGCTGGCTTCGAAGCTAAGTTTTGGAAAATCTTCAACCGCCGCAGTTTTAGCAAATAACTGCCTTCCATCACTCAATGTCAATCTCCAAGCTTTGTGAATGCACCCACCTGCTACAGAATTAATTTGTGAAATTGATTGACCTGACCCATCTCCCTTGGCGCCCAAGAGAGCTTGTTGGAGAAATTGATGCATGTACTTTTCTTCTTTTAACTCTTCCAACATGATGTGATGTTTGAGGAATCGGTAATAGTTGTTGGTGGGGGTATTGCTGGACTGACAGCTGCTGCCCTTTTAGCCCATGAAGGGATTCCCGTCACTCTTCTTGAGGCTCATCATCAAACAGGTGGCTGTGCAGGAACCTTTTGTAGAGGACCATATGTTTTTGATGTTGGTGCTACTCAAGTTGCAGGGCTGGAGGCTGGTGGAATTCATGAGCGTTTATTTAGATATCTTGGAACTTCTGCTCCTGCTGCGGAGATCCTCGACCCAGGCTGTTCAGTAGATCTTGCGGATGGATATGGGCCTATAAATCTTTGGCATGATGCTCGACTTTGGAAACAGGAGCGAGAAAAACATTTTCCTGGGAGCGCACTTTTTTGGTCACTTTGTTCTGAGTTACATAAAAGTAATTGGGCCTTCGCTGGTAGAGACCCTGTCTTGCCAGTTAGGAACTTTTGGGACTTACAACATCTCTTAAAAGCACTTCGTCCTTTTAATTATGCAACAGGGATTCTTAGCAAATTGACTGTAGAGGATCTTCTAAGAATTAGTGGGGCCCATCAAGATCAGCGATTAAGGCAATTTCTTGATTTACAGCTCAGGTTGTATTCCCAAGAGCCTTCGAATAGAACTGCTGCACTTTATGGGGCGACTGTTCTGCAAATGGCTCAGGCACCATTAGGGCTATGGCATTTAGATGGCTCTATGCAAAAACTAAGTGATGTTTTAACAAGTTGTTTGATGCGTGATCATGCTCGCTTGCTTTTGAGACATCGTGTTGTTGGGTTGTCTTTTGGTCGTTTGTCTGAGCGATGGACAGTCAATGTGACTGGACCCAAAGGCAAATCTTTGCAATTTCAATCGAAAGATGTTGTATGCAGTCTTCCTCCACAGTGTCTTCTAGAGTTATTGCCTTCAGATATAAATTTCGTCAATAAATATAGAAAGAATCTGGAAAAATTACCCAAGCCAAGTGGAGCAATTGTCTTTTACGGCGTGATCAATCGACATGCATTACCAGAAAATTGCCCTAGTCATCTTCAGCTAGCTGCAGATGACCCAGGTTCTCTTTTTATTTCGATTAGCCGTGAAGGTGATGGTCGTGCTCCTCTTGGGCAGGCAACTTTAATAGTTAGTGTTTTTAGTGAAACAGAACATTGGTTCCATTTAGAGGAACTTGATTATCAAGAGAAAAAAATAATTTTAGTTGATAAAATAGTTCAGAAACTTCAGACTTGGTTGGGAATTGATTGTTCCGATTGGCGACATAAAGAACTAGCAACCCCTACGAGCTTTGCAAAATGGACTGGTCGGCCTAACGGGATTGTGGGTGGATTAGGTCAACACCCATCATTTTTTGGCCCTTTTGGGCTTGCTAGTAGAACTCCACTTAGAGGGTTATGGCTTTGTGGAGATTCCATTTACCCTGGTGAGGGAACTGCAGGAGTCAGTCAGTCAGCCTTAATGGCATGTCGTCAATTAATGGCAGAACGCGGACAGAAATTTAATTTCCCAAGTTAATTAAAGTTTGTCATTAAGAAACTCTGGTCTTAGTGTTTGGGTTTTTTCGAGTTCTGCTTGAATCTGCGACCAGTGTTGAGAAATCATGGCCTCCTCAAATTGCTCAAGGCTCCAGCGATAAGAGCTCAATGCTCTCAAAATCGCAGAACTGTTGTTTTCCATCATTCCGGTTCCAAGAGTTGGATTACCTCCTCCAACTCTTGTGGTGTCAGCGAAACCAGTGGATGCAAGTTTTTTGGCTAGTTCTAATAAAGATGGATTGCGCTCATTACAAAGTGTTTTTAGTAAAGCAGCACTTATAAGTACAGGTAAATGTGAAATAAGTGCTACAGCTTGATCGTGCATTTCAGCTTCAGCTGTGATCCATTCACTACTTAAAGCAAGTGCTAGGTCCTGAACTTTTTTCAGGGCTTCCGTGTCTGTATTGGTATCAGGTGTTGCCACCCATGGACGATGTTTAAATAACTCTATTTGGCCGGCTCCTACCCCTGAATTAGCATTTCCTGCCATTGGATGACTTGCTACAAAACGTTGATGAAGCTTGGTCCAAGTTTTCAAAACAGGAGCTTTTACTGAACCTACATCTGTAATGACTGCTGATGGTGGCAATGCCTTAAGGAGTGATTGAGATGGCTTCAGAAGTTGGTCGAGAGGTAAAGCAAGGATTATTAGGTCACAATCTGAAAGGATTTTTGGATCTGTGCTAATTACTTGAGCTAACCCTCTTTCTTTTGCTTTTGTAGCAGTAGTAGCGCGATGAACAAGACCATGCACCTTAAAGCCAAGAGCTTGTAGATCTAGAGCTAATGATCCTCCGATTAGTCCGAGTCCAACTATCCCAATGCAGTTCGATGAATTTTTTGTGTGCGTCATTTCAAGTTTTTACCTGCTCTCCATGTTGATCGGTAGATCAACATGGAGAAATCAACTGTGTTGTATTAACTAAACTTGCAAGATGCTGGAAGCTAGTGCCCATGCCCAGCTCAAAGATATTCTGCAGGCTATTTCATGCCCATGGCCGCACAACTTGACGCTTGGTCGCTTGGTTGCGCGAACTTTTAGGAGAAGAGATAACACTTTGATTCAACTTGATATAGGTAGTCAAGATTTTTGGTGGCTCGGGCTTCTTATTCCACTTTCTTTTGATCCCTCAAGTGCGGTTTTAATTCTTTCAGAAAAGCAACGTCAACGGCTTTTAAAAATTGAACTACCTCGACTTAGAGAGAAAGGGGTACAGCTGGAATGTTGGGAAGGCTCTCAAGCTCCACCTGATGGACAACTCTGGCTAATGGATTATTTGGGGTTGGTTCAAGCTTTTCGGCAAGAGTCACTGCAATCTAAGCATTTGATTATTCCGGAGGCTGAGTTTCTCAACGAAAGACTTCGTGATGTGATGGCGTTGAAAATTACGTCAGAAGATTGGGAACGGCTCAGAAGGGCTCACCCCTCTGTTGATGTTGCATTGATGCAGTTACATGAGCGCTTAAGTCGAAAACTTTTTGCGCAATCCACCCGAGTTGGTGCTCATGTTCGTATGGATTGCAGTGAAATATTTGCACTAAGAGATCTCATCGATTCTTTATTGCCTTCTCCCCCCCCTTGGTTTGAGTTGCTTCAGCCTGAGAGTGATCATTGGGCCAGTTGGGCTGAACTTGATCACAAAACATTGAATTGGATTTGGCATTTGAAGCTTTTAGACCCTCTAAAACACTTATATGGCCTTTTTAAGCATCAACCTTATCTTTTGCTGACTGGCACGGACCGCAATGATTTGTTGATTACTCAATTGGAATCATTAGCTAGCCCTCTCAAGGTCAAGGTCACATTGGGAGGACACCTTTTGCAAGAGCCGATTTCGCTATTTGCACCTCGAAGTCAACCACTGCCAAATACAGAGTTTTATGCACAGCATTTACTAGATCAATCTCGAAGATTGATCCTTGGACTTGCTGGAGTTACTATTCTTTTGCTAGATGACGATCAATTACGGCGACAAATAACTAGTGAGTTGGCGTCAGAGTTTGGTAAAAGAGTGATACATGAAACAATTACTCCTGATTCCAATGGAGTTATATGTTGCCGATGGTCTTGGTGGCTTCTTCATCAAGATCAACTTCCACCCCCTCAGCAACTCATTATAGCAATACTGCCGTTGTCCAGTGTTGAAGAACCATTAATAGCAGCAAGGGTTGAGGCCTTGAAACGACAAGGTCGTGATTGGTTCCGTGAGTTACTTTTACCAGAAGCGTTGAGTGTGCTACCGCAAGCAGTAGCTCCTCTGAGAGCTAGTCACGGCCGCCTTGCGATTCTTGATGGTAGGTTACGTTCTCGTAGTTGGGGAGAGCAGTTTTCTAGATCGCTAGAACCTTGGACACCATTACAACGGCTTTTGCCTAACTAAAAGGCCCTACTCTGTTTAAGACCTAATCCTTTAAGTCAGACCATGGGAGAAGCTCGTCGCCGAGTGGAGCAGGGATTGCCCCCACGTCAATCAAAGATTAAAAGAGGTGATACTTCTAGGCTTTTCCCCTGGCCATCTAATGATAAAAGTCCAAGAGAGCAGTTCTATTCCATTACACAACGTGGTGCTTGGATTGGTATTGGTCTTTTGCTCGTTGTATGGGTCGTAGTTAGGTTCGTTGGACCTGCTTTGGGTTGGTGGATACCTGCTGATATCCGATAATTGTTGGCTCTTAGTGAAATTGTTAGGCGGCTTTAGAGCTTGGACTTATTTGTTGCTTTTCATTGGCTGTGCGCGCAGCCGCCGCTAATGGCTTCATTGAGTTAGAACTTACTTCTGAGCCTTCAGTTAGTTTTTGACGAACTAATAGTTCAATTTTTTCTTTGATCTCAGGGTTTTGTTCAAGCCAGATAATGCTGTTATCACGTCCTTGGCCAATATTGTCACCTTCGTAGCTATACCAGGCACCTTTCCGGCTAACGATGGAGGTTTCCTCTGCTAGATCTAATAAACAGCCCAGTGTGCTGATACCTTTGCCAAAAAGAATATCGAATTCGGCAATACGAAAAGGAGGTGCAACCTTATTTTTAGCCACTTTCACTTTTGCACGAATGCCATATTCTTCTGTTCCTCTTTTGAGTGTTTGAATGCGACGTATATCGAGTCTTACAGAAGCGTAGAACTTCAAAGCATTACCACCAGTTGTGGTTTCTGGATTGCCATACATGACTCCAATTTTGAGGCGTAGTTGATTGAGGAAAATCACTGTGCAGCCCGATTTGCCGATGTTCCCAGTAATTTTTCGCATTGCTTGACTCATCAGTCTGGCCTGGCTTCCTACAGCCAAATCTCCCATTTCTCCTTCGATTTCGGCTCTAGGGGTTAGAGCTGCTACAGAGTCAATGACAACCAGATCAACAGCCGCTGAACGCACTAGTTGATCGACAATCTCTAGGGCCATTTCTCCAGTATCTGGTTGTGAAACTAGAAGATTTTCAACATCGACACCAAGAGATGCTGCGTATACAGGATCTAGAGCATGTTCGGCATCAACGAAGGCTGCTACCCCACCACGACGCTGAACTTCGGCAATAGCATGCAAAGTCAGAGTTGTTTTGCCGGAACTTTCTGGGCCATACACTTCGATAACTCTGCCTTTTGGATAGCCGCCACCTAGTGCCAGGTCTAGCGTGAGTGCTCCAGTAGATATTGTCTCTACTCTCATCCTGGAGGCATCTCCTAGGCGCATAATTGAGCCTTTGCCAAAGTTGCGCTCTATTTGACCGAGGACCAGGCTCAGCGCTTTGTCTCTTTGACCTGAGGCTGTACCAAGCTGTTGAGAATCTTTATTTGAGGAATGAGTTGATTGGATTTCGACTGCCATTGTGCTGATTGTTTTAGTTAAAGATCTAGAGAATTCATTTGACCGGTGGGTTGTTCCCGGTCAAGGAGCGCTGTGCTAAGGGAGCGTGAGGAGCGGAAGTACGTAAGTGCTTCTATAGCTTCCAACCACCATTTGTAGTACACACGTACGCTAACGAATTAAGGCCAGCTCGCCAAGGGGGTCATGAAAGTTTGTTTGTCTAGTAGGTGAATATTGTGAGGCAGATCTTTTGTGTCTTCATCTTTTAGGTAGCCCCAGCTTGCCAAATAGAAAGTTAGGGAATTCAGCTCAGGGGTATTGATCATTGTTTCAAGGGTTTTACGACGATCTTCTATAAACCCTTTAAGGCAATGAGTTTTGGCTAATTGCAGTAGAACATCTTGTTTGCTCCCTGATTCATGGCCATAGATCAGGCTTGGTGTTATGTGGAAATGATCCAGTAGCTCGGCGGTAAACTCTGAGCCCTTTGTTGTTAGGACAGCAAATTCGTAGCCTTCCGTATTGAGTTGGTGGAGACGCTGCACAACCCCTGGAAAGGCTTTATAACTTCCTAACCATTGTGTTCGATTGCTTTTTATGGCTTGTCTGCGAACGCTTTCTAGTGCGTTCTGCAAGACGCCTGGCTCCCAGTTTCGTGCGTTTAGGGCTTCCTTGCAATTCAATTGGTAATTATTTGCGAATGCTTTGGCTCCTGAAAGGACTAACGCACTTTCTGGTCGAATTAATTCGGAGGCTAAAAGAACCATTTCCCATCCTTGATGAACCCAAGGTCGGATCTGACGAAAAATTTGAGGTACGTCTTCAGGCAACGTAGTCGAATCTGATTTGTAATCTAAAAGTTCAAAACAGGCTCTGCGTGAACTCCACCAGTACTCGGCGATGCCATCTGCAATGACCCCGTCAAAATCGAAAATTAACAGTGGTCTAGATGTCAATAATGTGAGTTGAAAACTGGGCCGCTAGGATTCGAACCTAGGAATGGCGAGACCAAAACCCGCTGCCTTACCGCTTGGCGACGGCCCATTGAGTAGGGCTACTTACCTAAGCAGGGCTTATGTAAGTAGCATTCAAATAATTACATACGACGGATTGAACTACGTCATTTCAGTATGAGTAGGTTCATGTTTAGGGGGGGTAAACCCTTAGCCGCTGTTGATCACCATCTCCAAAAATATCGCAACGAAGACGATAACGGTGCACCAGATCAACTTGCACCTGCAGCACCTTCATATTCCGTGGCAAAAGCTCCATTGGTCGTCCTAAGGGCACAACGATTTTTTCCAATGCCAGCCTGCATTCTTCCAAAGCAGCAATCTCGTTATCTCTATCAGCGCAAATGTTTTTGGATGATACATTTTTGCTATTTGCTTCAATCTGGTGTCTGTTCAGCAGGCGCTTTATAGCTCGTTCGATCTGGTGCAGGGTATCTGATTTGATTACAAGAATTGGTATTTGGAGCTTACGAGCTTCCTTTCTCAGGGCTGGGTTGTGACTTAGCCCATTACGGATAGTTATTACCACATCAGCTTCCTCTAGCTTTTCTGTTCGACGAGCGGGCCAAGCATGATGACGTATAGCTTCTTCAACAATTTGATGTGAGATTTCACAGCAAAGAATTTGCAAACTGATTGATTTATCTTTTTCCTTAACAGCCTGTTGATTAGTTATACAAGACAGATTTTCTTTCGGAATAGAATCAAAATCAGTAATACCTAGACTCGATAAATTATTAATAGATTCAGATAAATTTGCCTTGTTGGATCTGCTTTCTTTGACGATAGAAGAGATCTTTGTATTGCCTAATAGTCTTACTTTTCCATTGTTGCCTAATGTTCTTTCTTGGGGGTGCGGTGGCTCTCCACGCAACAGTAAATCTACAGTGTTTGCAACATCTTTGTGAATAGACCAACAACTGCGACTATTGATTTCAACAGCGATTGTAAAAGTGGGCTCAGCTGCTCGTTCTAAAACGGTTTTTTGTGTACGCCTGCGCCTAGCCTCATCATCCCCTAGTGTCACTGACTGAATACCTCCAATTAAATCACATAGAGTTGGGTTTTTTATTAAGTTTGAAAGAGCATTTCCATGCGCAGTAGCAATAAGTTGAACTCCTCTCTCTGCAATCGTTCTTGCGGCCTGTGTGTCGAGCTCTGTTCCAATTTCATCTACGACTATAACTTCTGGCATATGATTTTCTACTGCCTCAATCATGACTTGATGTTGATATTCAGGCTGTGTCACTTGCATTCGCCTTGCGCGGCCAATAGCCGGGTGAGGAATGTCCCCATCACCAGCGATTTCGTTACTTGTATCTATAACAATGACTCTTCGCTGGAGATCATCAGCCATTACTCTTGCAATTTCTCTAAGAACAGTTGTTTTACCAACTCCAGGGCGGCCCATTAATAAGAGTGATTGGCCACTTTCAATAAGGTCTCTAACTATTGCCACTGTTCCAAATACAGCTCTACCTACTCGACAAGTAAGTCCTATGACATCATTTTTTCGATTTCGAATCGCACTTATTCGGTGAAGTGTCCTTTCAATTCCAGCACGGTTATCTGATCCGAATTTTCCTAGTTGATTTATAGTAGCTTGTAAATCATTGATAGATAAATATTTGTTTCCTAGAGTGATTGACTGACTTGGGTATCTGGCTTCAGGAAGTCGGCCAAGATCAAGTACAACCTCTATTAAGTCATCCTTACTGTTACTTTCAGCCAGTGCTTTTTGAACTATTGGAGGTAATACCTCCAATAGCTTATTTAAATCATCTGTTATTTGCTTGGCTTGCATTACTTCTATTTGCTTGAAAACTTTAAAAAGGATTCTGTTTAAAGACTTTTAGCAGGTGTGATGCCCAGAACTTCTTAATAACCAAGGATTTATCAGTTGTTTTGCTTCTTGAAGAGCTGCTTGCCATCCTTCTGGCCATTTTCTAAGAGGAATTTGATTGGCTTCTGCTTGTATTAGCCAGGGTTGGATCAATTTGCGTGCCATACCTCCAAAAGCTATTCCTGCTGGTCCATTTTTAGTAGGTAGATAATTGATGGTCTTTTCATTTGTTCCACCTGCTAGTTGGAGAGGCCCTGGTGGTGCTAAAGGATGAATTTTCTGCCATAACTTTGCAGCGACTTTGGCTGTACCTCCACCAAGATCTCCACTCATGCGGCGCCCATCAAGTTGCCATAATGGCTTTTGCTTATAGCGTCGTAGGTATGAATGACGCTCCCAAAGTTCTTGAGCCAATTCTTTAGCGGTAATCCCATACCCTTGGAGACCACAGCTGACAGCTACTCTTTGGAAGGGTACTTTTGCAGACATGATTTCACTGAAAGTAGCTTGGAATTCGTTCTTCCGTCCTGGAGCTGTATGAATTTCAATAGCGTCAGGACGTAACTCTGCTAATAGGGGGCCAACGTCTTTTAGTTTTAGGTGATGGTCCTGTTCCACAATGAGACCTAAGGGGCATCTGGGTATACAACGCCCACACCCGTAACAGCGTTTTGAATTTATTCCTTCTTGTTTTGTAATTGCTAGGGCGGGACATGTTTTTTGGCATGGTCTTGGACAATCCATAGGGCAAAGTTTTGGATTGAACCAGGCTTTCCGAAAATGTTCGTCTTGTCCGTCACTCACGCTGATCATTAACCAAGGACGGACACCTATAGATTTTTGAACCCAATCAAGTGCTTCTCGAGCTGTATGGACCACTGCAGCATCTGCCGCCACGTCAATGCAGTGAACACCTGCTGTGGCATAGAGAGCACAAAGGTCCCAAATAGAAGACAGGTCTTGATTGCTTGCACCACAGATCAACTTCACCCATGACCCTCTTCTGAGAGCCTCTTCGCCGGTTATAAAACCTTTGCTTCTCACAATCGATTTGGCAACATTTAGCTTTCTAATAGTGAATGCATTGGTTGCCATTTGAGGCTTCGTGCACCTCCCATTTCCACTACTATTTTTAATCTGGGCTCTCGTTTGCAGAGATCTAAAAGTGCTAGTAGTTCTGAACGAGATAAAACCTGTCCTTCAAGTAACCAGAGCACTACAGGTTCATCATGCATTAGTAATTCGCTTAATTTCGGAATTACTTGTTGCACTTCTCCTAGAGCACCATTGCGACCAACACTCTGGTGCCCAAGATGTGGAGGCCGAATTCCATGCAGCTGCATGAGAAACACCTCTGGATCTCCAAGGCCTCTTGCTGAGGCGATTTGGGTGCGATATCCAGCCGCTCTTAAACGACGAAGTAGCCGAGTTTCAGTTCCACCTTCAAGAGGAACATTTATAGCCATGCAGCCGGAAGCTTCAAGCTCACGTCGAAAACCCTTTCCAGATAACAAAAGCGGCATGGATTTAGGTGAATTATTAAAAGGCTGACACTTGAAAACTTTAACTAAATGGGTGCCATCGTGGTGTAGGGTTTTATATCGCTCAGCTTTCATGTGCCCGTCCGCTAGCCGGGCCTCCATAAGGCTAAGCGGATTCAGCGATTGCGCTGGATCCAAAGGCCATAGCAGATGGGTGATTTATCCCTGTTTGCCGAGAAACTGACTGAACTCAATAAGTTCAGCCAAGTCTCAGCCTGTTGATTAAGCTTGCTAGCTCCAATTATTCCTTGAGTTTCGTGTAATACGGCCGAGGTTTGATTGTGATCAAGTGAGTAAATGATCAGCCCACTTAAACTAAGTCTCAATAACGAGATTAATAGCGCTGGCGTCATCTCATCTCATGTCTATAGGTATCCTCGGGAAAAAATTGGGTATGTCCCAATTTTTCGATGATCAAGGCAGAGCTGTTCCGGTCACCTTGATCGAGGCAGGACCTTGCCGAATCACCCAGCTGAAAACTTCTCAAACTGATGGTTATGCCGCAGTTCAGATTGGTTTTGGCTTGACTCGTGAAAAGCTTATTAATCAACCTGCCAAAGGACACCTTGCTAAGTCTGGTGAAGAATTTCTTCGCCATTTACGTGAATATCGCGTAGAGGACCTAGGAGGGTTGGAACTTGGCTCGCCCATTACTGTTGATCGCTTTGAAGCGGGTCAAAAGGTTGATGTGAGTGGAAATTCAATGGGTCGAGGGTTTTCTGGTTATCAGAAGCGCCATGGATTTAGTCGAGGTCCAATGAGTCACGGTTCAAAAAACCATCGTGAACCTGGTTCGACTGGAGCTGGAACTACACCTGGGCGGATTTATCCAGGGAAGCGAATGGCAGGTCGTTATGGCGGTAAGAAGATCACAACCCGTGGACTCACGATTATCAAAATTGATAGTCAAAGAAATCTTCTTGTAGTGAAGGGTTCTGTTCCTGGGAAACCAGGTTCCTTCCTAAATATCCGTCCCGCCAATCGGGTGGGTTCTCAGCCTGCTAAAGGAGGGAAGTGATGGCTAGTTGTGTTGTACGAGATTGGCAAGGAAACGAATCTGGAGAGGCTAATCTTGATTTAAATGTCGCGAAGGAATCCTCTGCCGTTGACCTAATGCATAGGTCGATTCTTCGTCAGCAGGCTCATAGTCGGCAGGGAACGGCCAGTACCCTTACTAGGGCGGAAGTCAGAGGTGGAGGTCGTAAACCCTATAAGCAAAAGGGAACTGGCCGGGCTAGACAAGGTTCAATTCGAACTCCCTTACGTCCCGGTGGTGGAATTATCTTCGGGCCCAAACCTCGTACTTATAACCTTGCAATGAACCGCAAGGAACGTCGACTTGCTTTGCGCACAGCTTTAATGGCTCGCATAGAAGATTGGATAGTTGTTAAAGATTTTGGTAAAGCTCTAAAAGCTCCAAAAACTAGCGAGATCAGTTCTGCATTAGACCGTTTCGGAATCGCATCTGAGTCCAAAGTTTTGATTATCCTTAGAAATCCGTCCGAGATTATTAGGCGTTCAATACGCAATCTTGAGAAGGTCAAGTTGATTGCTGCAGATCAACTCAACGTTTTTGATTTGCTTAATGCTCATTCGCTTGTAATCGGAGAAGAGGCTCTTTCAACTATTCAGGAGGTCTATGGCAATGACTGAGCTTTTTGAAAGCAGACTTGCGGATGTAATTCGACGACCATTAATTACTGAAAAAGCAACAAAGGCTCTTGAGTTAAATCAGTACACTTTTGAAGTCGATCATCGAGCTGCAAAACCTGATATTAAGGCAGCGGTTGAAAAGATGTTCGATGTGCGAGTAGTGGGAGTAAGCACAATGAATCCTCCTCGAAAGACTCGTCGAGTTGGTCGTTTCTCTGGTAAACGAGCCCAGGTAAAGAAAGCTGTTGTGCGCTTGGCTGAAGGCAACAGTATTCAATTGTTCCCTGAGTCCTAAACGAGTTTTATACAATCATGGCAATTCGTTCTTTTCGTCCCTATACCCCAGGCACTCGTACAAGAGTAGTTACTGATTTCAGTGAAGTAACCGCTCGGAAGCCTGAACGTTCTCTTCTGGTTGCAAAGCACCGTCGAAAGGGACGTAATAATCGAGGAGTTATTACATGTCGCCATAGAGGAGGTGGACATAAGCGCTTATATAGGGTTGTTGATTTTCGACGGAATAAGCACGGAATCTCCGCGAAAGTCGCAGCTATTCATTACGATCCCCATCGCAATGCCCGTTTGGCTTTGCTGTTTTATTCCGATGGAGAGAAGCGTTATATTTTGGCTCCAGCTGGTATCAAGATTGGGCAACAAGTTATCTCCGGTTCAGAAGTTCCAATTGAGATTGGCAATGCAATGCCCCTTTCGGCGGTTCCTCTTGGATCAGATGTGCATTGTGTAGAGCTTTATGCGGGCCGAGGCGGGCAAATGGTTCGCACTGCTGGGGCAAGTGCTCAGGTTATGGCTAAAGAGGGTGATTATGTAGCCCTTAAATTGCCTTCTACAGAAGTTCGATTAGTACGTCGTGAGTGTTACGCGACTCTTGGGGAAGTGGGCAACTCTGAAAATCGAAACACTAGTCTTGGAAAAGCCGGGAGAAGACGCTGGTTGGGAAGACGCCCGCAGGTTCGAGGCAGTGTGATGAATCCGTGCGATCACCCTCATGGTGGTGGTGAAGGTCGAGCACCTATTGGACGAGCAGGCCCTGTTACGCCTTGGGGTAAACCTGCACTTGGGCTGAAGACACGAAAGCGGAACAAGCCCAGTAATAGGTATGTTCTTAGGAAACGTCGACGTATCTCCAAACGGAGTCGCGGGGGAAGGGATTCCTAATGCTTTTCACTTTTCTTCTTTACGCTTAATCCGTTATGGGACGTTCACTAAAAAAAGGACCTTTTATTGCTGACAGCCTTCTTCGTAAGGTTGAAAAGCAAAATTCAGATGATGACAAGTCTGTTATTAAAACCTGGTCTAGAGCTTCAACTATCTTGCCAATGATGATCGGCCACACAATCGCAGTTCATAACGGTAAGAGCCATGTGCCTGTATTTATCACAGAGCAAATGGTTGGTCATAAGCTAGGCGAATTTGCGCCTACTCGTACTTTCAAGGGTCATATCAAAGACAAGAAAGGAGGCCGCTAGTAACCAATGACAACCTCAACTCCTAATTCAACTTCTATAGCAAAAGCTCATGGCAGATATATACGTGGATCTGTCTCAAAAGTAAGACGTGTTCTTGATCAAATTCGTGGTCGAACTTATCGGGATGCATTGATAATGCTCGAATTTATGCCCTATCGCTCCACTGGCCCGATCACTAAGGTGCTGCGTTCAGCTGTTGCCAATGCGGAGCATAATCTTGGGCTGGACCCTGCTTCCCTGGTCATCACCAGTGCAATAGCAGACATGGGCCCTTCTATGAAGCGCTATAGGCCTCGAGCTCAAGGCCGTGCTTTTCAGATCAAGAAACAGACCTGCCATATCAGCATTGCTGTGGCGGCTCCCTCCGAATCCTGACCCCCGACTTCATCGACTGATGGGACACAAAATCCATCCAACTGGTTTACGCCTTGGGATTACCCAGGAACATCGTTCTCGTTGGTACGCTCCTAGCAAGACTTATCCAATTCTTCTGCAAGAGGATGACAGGATTCGTCGATTCATTACTAAAAAATATGGTACAGCAGGCATTAGTGATGTCTTGATTGCTCGCAAAGCAGATCAGCTTGAAGTTGAGCTGAAGACTGCTCGACCTGGAGTAATTGTGGGCCGTCAGGGTAGTGGTATTGAAGATCTTCGTTCTGGTATTCAGAAGACCATTGGAGATAGAAGCAGACAGGTAAGGATTAACGTTGTAGAAGTTGAGCGAGCAGATGCAGACGCATTCCTTTTGGCAGAATACATAGCCCAACAGCTTGAAAAGAGGGTAGCTTTTCGCCGCACAATTCGTATGGCAGTGCAGCGGGCTCAAAGAGCAGGAGTTCTTGGATTAAAAATTCAAGTCGGTGGTCGATTAAATGGTGCTGAAATTGCTCGTACTGAATGGACCAGAGAGGGCCGTGTTCCACTTCATACCCTTCGGGCTGAGATTGATTATGCAACGAAGGTTGCAACCACCACTTATGGAGTTTTAGGCATCAAAGTGTGGATTTTTAAAGGGGAAGTGCTTGCGAAAGAAGATCAGCCATTGCCAGTGGGTACAAGCCCTCGGCGAAGGGGTAATCGAAGACCCCAACAGTTTGAAGACCGCTCAAATGAAAGTTCATAAGGAGACTTAAATCATGCTTAGTCCAAAACGCACAAAATTTCGCAAGCAACATCGGGGCCGGATGCGCGGTGTTGCAACTCGTGGCAACAAAATTGCCTTTGGAGAGTTTGCTTTACAAGCCCAAGACTGTGGCTGGGTTACATCCCGACAAATAGAAGCCAGCAGGAGAGCCATGACTCGTTACGTAAAACGGGGGGGCAACATCTGGATCAGGATTTTCCCTGATAAGCCAGTCACAATGAGACCTGCTGAAACTCGAATGGGATCTGGTAAGGGCAACCCAGAGTTCTGGGTTGCTGTTGTCAAGCCAGGGCGAATTCTTTTCGAAATGGGAGGTGAAGAGATTACAGAAGAAATTGCTCGGGAAGCAATGCGCTTAGCCCAATACAAGCTCCCTGTCAAAACTAAGTTCCTTTCCTTGGAAAATCAGGGACAGAAAACTCTTAGCAAACAATCTTCTATGCCAACAACATCAGAAGTAACTGAGGAGATTTCATGATGGCCAAATCAGACACCTCAGAGTTGCGCAAGCTCACAGAATCAGAGATTACTGAACAGATTGATGGCATTCGTCGTGAGCTCTTTGATCTCCGCTTTCAAAAAGCGACCAGTCAGTTGAGCAACACACACCGCTTTAAAGAGGCCCGTACCAAGTTGGCTCAACTTTTGACGGTCCAAAATGAGCAATCACGCTCCAATTCCTCCACTTGATCATCTTCTTATAAACCAATGGCACTCAAGGAAAGGGTCGGCACTGTAGTCAGCGACAAGATGGATAAAACAGTGGTAGTTGCGGTACAAAACCGTTTCCCACATTCCACTTATCAAAAGATAGTTAGCCGGACCACTCGTTACAAGGCACATGATGCTGAGAACAACTGTCGCGTTGGTGACAGAGTTCGAATCACAGAGACTCGTCCTTTAAGTGCAACTAAGCGCTGGGCTGTTTTGGAAGTTCTCAGTCATAGTGCCAATTTACAGGAGGTTCCCAAATGATTCAGCAGGAGACATTCTTGACTGTCGCTGATAACAGTGGCGCCAAGCGAATTCAGTGCATACGTGTCTTGGGTTCCAATCGACGTTATGCCCATGTAGGAGATGTAATTGTTGCTGCAGTGAAGGACGCTATGCCAAATATGGGAGTGAAGAAATCAGAGGTAGTCAAGGCGGTAGTGGTCCGTACAAAGGCAACTATGCGACGAGAGACTGGAAATTCAATCCGATTTGATGATAATGCTGCTGTTTTGATTAATGAGGATAAAAATCCTCGTGGGACAAGGGTTTTTGGCCCTGTTGCACGTGAGCTTCGTGAGCGCAATTTTACAAAGATTGTTTCTCTTGCACCGGAGGTTATTTAAATGGCGAACTTAATGCAAAAGGCGAAACCTACTCAACGGATCAAGATGCGAATCCGAAAAGGAGACACAGTGCAGGTGATTAATGGCAAAGATAAGGGTAAGACCGGTGAGGTCTTAAAAACATTGCCTCTTGAGAATAGGGTGGTTGTGCAAGGGGTAAACCTGCGTACTCGTCATGTCAAACCTACTCAGGATGGTGAGAGCGGCAGAATTGTTACCGAAGAAGCGTCATTGCATGCTTCCAACGTGATGATTTATTCCACAGCCAAAAAAGTCGCAAGCCGTGTGGAACTCATTATCGAAAAAGATGGGACTAAGAAGCGACGACTTAAAAAAACCGGAGAGTTGATTGATTAATGATTCTTTCTTTCTCTTCTTCTCTCATCCCTTCTAATTACTTCGACTTCTGACCAAGACCAGAAGCAACTTTCCTTCCTAGCTATGTCATTAAAACAGCGCTATCGGGAGACAATTCAGCCCAAATTGCTGAAAGATCTCAGTCTCTCGAACATTCATCAAGTCCCAAAGGTTCTCAAAGTCAATGTTAATCGTGGCTTAGGAGAAGCAGCTTCCAATGCCAAATCTTTGGAAGCTTCTTTGGCTGAAATAGCCAATATCACAGGACAAAAAGCATTGGTGACAAGAGCTAAGAAGGCAATTGCTGGTTTTAAAATTCGAGAAGGAATGCCAATAGGCTGCGCTGTCACCCTTAGGGGGGAACGCATGTACGCCTTTTTGGAACGACTTGTCAATCTTGCTCTACCAAGAATTAGAGATTTCAGAGGTGTGAGCCCTAAGAGCTTTGATGGTCGTGGTAATTACACCCTTGGGGTCAGAGAGCAGCTTATTTTTCCTGAGATTTCTTTTGACAAAATTGACGCTATTCGGGGGATGGACATCACCATCGTTACAAGTGCTCGCAACGATGAAGAGGGCCGAGCCCTCCTCCGCGAGATTGGATTCCCCTTCCGTAATAACTGAGCCCTCTTCGTAGACGACTATGGCAAACCACGATCCAATTTCAGACATGCTCACTCGCATACGTAATGCGAGTCAAAAACGACATGAGACTACGCGTGTTCCTGCATCACGCATGTCTCGCAGTATTGCAAAAGTGCTGCGACAAGAGGGCTTTATTTCAGAAATCAGTGAAGAAGGTGAAGGAATTAGTACGCAGTTAATTCTTGGGTTGAAGTACAGCGGTAAGCATCGTTATCCAACAATCCGCTCTATGCAAAGGGTTAGTAAGCCTGGACTTCGTATTTATAAAAATACTCGTGGACTTCCCAAAGTTTTGGGAGGATTAGGAGTTGCCATCATTTCAACCTCTAAAGGGGTGATGAGTGATCGGGATGCTCGTAAACAAGGTGTTGGGGGAGAAGTCCTCTGCTATGTGTACTGATCTGGAGTTTTAATTATGTCTCGTATCGGAAAACAACCAATTCCAATTCCTGAAAAGGTAGCTGTTACATTTGACGGCCTTTCTGTCAAAGTAAAAGGCCCAAAAGGAGAGTTAAATCGTACCCTCCCTGATGGTGTGAGTATTACTCAAGTAGAAAACAGTATTGTTGTCGCACCCACAACCGATAAGCGTAAGTCTCGAGAGCTTCACGGACTATGTAGGACACTGGTGGCCAATATGATTGAAGGTGTGAGTAAGGGATATACCCGCAACTTGGAAATTGTAGGAGTGGGTTCACGTGCTCAGTTAAAAGGAAAAAACCTTGTTGTTAGTGCTGGGTTCAGTCATCCAGTAGAAGTTATCCCTCCGGCAGGAATTAGCTTTGCTGTCGCAAATAACACAAATGTCACTGTTTCAGGAACCGATAAGGAGATTGTTGGAAATGAAGCAGCCAAGATTCGTGCAATCAGGCCTCCTGAGCCTTATAAGGGCAAAGGGATTAAGTATGCGGGCGAACGAATACTTAGAAAAGCTGGTAAGTCCGGCAAGAAGTAGAGGACTTTCTTAATTTTTTTTCATTTATTCAATCATGTCTATTCTTTCTCGAAAACAACAAACTCAGAAGCGTCATAAGCGCCTGCGCCGCAACCTTAATGGAACATCAGATCGTCCAAGGCTTGCAATTTTTCGTTCTAATAACCATATTTATGCTCAGGTTATAGATGATCAGGCTCAAAATACACTTTGTGCTGCATCAACCTTAGATAAGGATTTACGGGAGACTTTAAAAACTGGTGGGAATAATTGCGATGCATCTAGTGCTGTTGGTGAGCTTGTCGCTAAACGTGCTTTAGAAAAGGGTATACAACAAGTCGTCTTTGATCGTGGCGGCAACCTCTATCACGGCAGGGTTAAAGCCCTCGCTAGTGCAGCCCGTGAAGCGGGCCTTCAATTTTGATTCCTGCTTTAACCATGACCGAACCAAACTCACAGTCCAAATCTAAAGAAGTCCCTGCAGCAGACGTGCCAGCAGCCGCTGAAAGCCAACAAGGCCAAGAACAACAGCAAAATCAGCAGCAGCAGCAACGCCGAGGTGGGCGAGGAGAGCGACGTGGCCGACGAGGAGACCGACGTGGTCAAGACCGTGATTCCGAATGGCAAGAGCGTGTTGTGCAAATTCGCCGGGTTTCTAAAACGGTCAAGGGAGGTAAAAAAATGAGTTTTAGAGCAATTGTTGTTGTTGGTAATGAGCGTGGCCAAGTTGGCGTAGGAGTTGGAAAGGCAGGTGATGTGATTGGTGCAGTTCGAAAGGGAGTAGCTGATGGTAAGAAGCATATTGTTAAGGTTCCTTTAACTCGAAATAGTTCTATTCCTACGCTTTCGAATGGGCGCGACGGTGCCGCTAGTGTTCTTATTCGACCTGCTGCTCCAGGTACTGGAGTAATTGCTGGAGGTTCAATTCGTACTGTTCTAGAACTAGCTGGAATTAAAAATGTTCTTGCTAAGAGACTTGGCAGTAAAACACCGCTTAATAATGCAAGGGCTGCCATGGTTGCTTTAGCTAGTCTCCGGACTCATAAGCAGACAGCAAAAGAACGAGGGATCTCCCTCCAGCAGATCTACTCTTGATTTCTCATGACACTTCGACTCGATACTCTCAAAGCAAACTCTGGAGCTCGTCGCCGTAAGTTGCGGAAAGGACGTGGTATAGCAGCTGGCCAAGGTGCAAGTTGTGGTTTTGGCATGCGTGGACAAAAATCAAGATCAGGGCGTCCTACTCGACCTGGTTTTGAAGGTGGTCAAATGCCTCTCTACAGACGCGTACCAAAACTCAAGCATTTCCCATTAGTTAATCCAAAAGCCTTTACTGTTATAAATGTGTCAGCTCTAAATGAACTCAAACCAGACAGTAAAGTGAATCTTGATTCACTTGTTAAGGAAGGACTGTTGACTAGCCCTAAGCATCCTCTCAAAGTACTTGGTAATGGGCAGCTAAAAGTTAAACTTAATGTACAGGCATCTGCGTTTACAGCTTCTGCTAGAAGCAAGATAGAGAGTGTTGGAGGAACTTGTGAAGTTTTGACTTAGATGAACAAATCATAGTCAAAAGATACTCTCCTTCACCTCTTAGTAAAGAGACCCTCTTATTCAAGCCTCCTCCATAAAGTCCAACTATTAATTACATACATGCTCGTAGACCGGGGTCGTAATCCAAGTGCAGCTGAGATTATTACTCAGTTATTTAGGAACAAAGAACTTCGAGGAAGAGTTCTTACAACTTTAAGTTTGTTGTTGCTCATACGTCTTGGTATTTATATACCTCTTCCAGCGATTGATAGAGAGGCCTTTCAGAGCTTTATTGCACAAGGTGGTCAGTTGATTGGATTTTTGGACATTTTTACAGGGGGAGGTATTTCCACGTTAGGAATTTTTGCGCTTGGGATTCTTCCCTTTATAAATGCTTCGATAATTATTCAGTTACTTACCGCTGCAATCCCTCAACTAGAGGATCTTCAAAAAAATGAAGGTGAAGCAGGAAGGAGAAAATTAGCCCAAATAACTCGTTATGTTGCTTTGGGCTGGGGACTTCTCCAAAGTTTGGTTTTTGCTTCAATCCTTCGTCCATATGCAATAGAAAGTCTTAGCTCAGGGGCATTTGTTTTTCAGACTGCACTTGCATTGGTTACTGGGTCAATGGTAGTGATGTGGCTTAGTGAAATCATTACAGAAAAAGGGATAGGCCAAGGTGCATCATTAGTTATCTTTTTGAATATTGTTGCTACTCTTCCCAAGGCACTTAGCTCCACTATTGAAAAGGCTCAAACTGGAGATAGGAATGATGTAGTAGGAATAATTGTTTTATTAGTTGTTTTTTTGATAACTATTGTTGGGATCATATTTGTGCAAGAAGGTGCGCGAAGGTTGCCAATTATTAGTGCTAAAAGACAGATTGGTGGCAGTAGCCTTTTGCCTAATCGTCAGAGTTACCTTCCTTTGAAGCTTAATGCAGGTGGTGTGATGCCGATAATATTTGCCTCGGCTTTGATTTTTTTACCTTTAACAATTGCCAATTTCAGCAAGAACTCTTTTCTTATTAAAGCTGCAAGTGCATTAAGTCCTGGCGCAGCAAATCCTTGGCCTTATGCAATTGCTTTTTTTGGATTAATAGTTGGGTTTGCTTATTTCTATGCTTCATTAACTATTAATCCAATTGATATAGCTGCAAACCTTAAACGTGGAGGAGTAGCAATTCCTGGGGTAAGACCAGGAAGTGCTACTTCAGGCTACTTATCTGGAGTTCAAAATCGATTGACTTTGCTTGGTGGTTTGTTTTTGGGTTCGGTAGCGATTATCCCTTCAGCTGTAGAGAGAGCTACGAATGTGCAAACATTTCAAGGCCTTGGCGCTACTTCTTTGCTGATACTTGTTGGAGTGGCTATAGATACTGCTAAGCAAGTTCAGACTTATGTCATTTCTCAGAGGTATGAAGGATTGGTCCGTCAATAGTCCACCTTCAATTAACTCTTGCTTTCCAACGAATTAGACAAATGAAGCAACGTTTACTATTCCTTGGCCCTCCAGGAGTTGGTAAAGGAACTCAAGCGGCCCTTTTGTGTCAAAAACAGAACCTTTTACACTTGTCTACTGGGGATTTGTTGAGGGCAGAAGTCGCATCTCAAACGTCTTTGGGCATTGAGGCTGCTGAAATAATGAATCGTGGTGAGTTGGTTAGTGACTCTATTGTTTTGTCCATTGTTGAGAAAAGACTTGCTACTTCTAATGATGGCTGGCTTTTAGATGGGTTCCCTAGAAATCTTCTTCAGGCTGAAGCGCTTGAAGTTTTGCTAGAGAAAATCAATCAACCTATTGATGCTGTCTTGTTAATTGAATTAGCTGATGAACTCTTAGTTGAAAGACTGATAGCTAGGGGTAGAGCTGATGACAAGGAAACTGTGATTCGTCATCGACTTGAGGTTTATAAAGAAAAAACTGCTCCCTTAATAGATCACTACAACCAACACGGGTTGGTGATGACGATTTCGGGCGAAGGTGACATCGAAGCAATATCAAGTCGAATACAGCAAAAATTAATTTGATTGGTGTAGTAAACTTTTAGTTTGGACTTTGGAGAGCCACACCATATGAAGGTGCGTGCTTCAGTAAAAAAAATGTGTGAGAAGTGCCGGGTGATTCGCCGCCACGGTCGGGTAATGGTCATCTGCACCATCCCCAAGCACAAACAACGCCAGGGTTAAACCTCTGGAATTAACACCATCGAAAGAGTTATGGGCATTTATCCAATGACTCTTTCTTTGCTTCCCGCCTCCTTTGGATGGCACCTGTTCCTTTTGATTGATTGCTAAGTGGCAAGGATTGCTGGCGTTGACATACCCCGTGATAAGCGGGTTGAAGTTGCCCTCACCTACATCTATGGAATTGGTCTGACTAGAGCCAAAACCATTCTTGTTAAAACCGGAGTCAATCCGGATATACGAGTAAAGGATCTCGAAGATGGTGATGTTCAGAAGCTAAGAACAGCTACTGAAGCTTTCACTATTGAAGGTGATTTAAGACGTCAGGAAGGGATGGCGTTAAAGCGTTTACAAGATATAGGTTGCTTGCGGGGTCGCCGACACCGCATGAGTCTTCCTGTTCGAGGACAAAGGACTAGGACTAACGCACGCACACGACGGGGTTCTAGAAAAACTGTGGCAGGTAAAAAGAAATAAGCTTAAGACTGCTCTCTATGCAGTACCTCAATTCCTAAATTTTTAATCTAAAAGGCCCAAACACACACAATGGCCACACCAGCAAAGAAAACAGGTTCCAAGAAGGTCAAGCGCAATGTACCTAACGGTGTTGTGCATATTCAAAGCACCTTCAATAACACCATCGTTTCAATTACCGATACCTCTGGGGAAGTTATTTCATGGTCTTCCGCTGGGGCTAGTGGATTTAAGGGCGCTCGAAAGGGGACTCCCTTTGCAGCCCAAACTGCAGCTGAAGCTGCAGCAAGGCGAGCTCTTGAGCAAGGTATGCGCCAGATAGAAGTCCTAGTTCGAGGGCCAGGCTCTGGCCGTGAAACAGCTATTAGGGCTCTTCAAGTCGCTGGTCTCGAGATCACTCTGATCAGAGACGTTACCCCCCTTCCTCACAATGGTTGCCGGAGACCCAAACGTCGACGCGTTTGATATCCGCTTCTCTTCATTGAATCTCAACCTTTAACCCTCTCTCCCGCTTCAGCCCGTGTTGCAATACCAGATCGATCGGATTGACCATCAAGTCGCAGCTGATCGCGCCCAAACAGGTGTGTTCTTAATAGGCCCTCTTGAACGAGGCCAGGCAACAACTTTGGGCAATTCCTTGAGACGGGTCTTAATGGGAGGTCTGGAAGGAAGTGCTGTTACTGCAGTGCGGATTGCTGGTGTGAACCATGAATACGCAACTATTCCTGGAGTGCGTGAAGATGTTTTGGATATTCTTCTAAATTGCAAGCAATTATCAGTCAATAGTAGAAGTGAAGAGTTGGAAATAGGTCGTTTAGTAGTAACAGGTCCTGCTGAAGTGAAGGCCAAAGACCTTCAATTTTCTTCACAGGTCCAGGTTGTTGATGGCGAGCGGCCAATTGCAACAGTCCATGAGGGTCATAGTCTTGAATTTGAGGTCCATGTTGAACGGGGTGTTGGTTATAGGCCTGTTGATCGACGTAACGAAGAAACCAGTGCTATCGACTTGCTTCAAATAGATGCTGTTTTTATGCCTATTCGTCGTGTGAATTTCACGATTGATGAAACCGCAGTTGCTGAAGGGGGATCTTCTCGTGAGCGTCTTCGCATGGAGGTTGTGACTGATGGTTCCACGACACCTGACGATGCCATTGCTGAGGCTGCTAATCAGTTGATTGAACTCTTTCAACCTTTGGCCACAGTAACTATGGTTGAAGAAGAAATTCCAGAGGTTGAACCATCTGCTGAAGCTCAAATTCCATTAGAAGAGCTTAATCTGTCTGTAAGGGCTTATAACTGTCTCAAACGTGCTCAAGTTAATTCAGTCTCAGACCTGATGGGATTTAGTTATGAGGACCTTCTGGAAATTAAAAACTTTGGCTCTAAGTCTGCCGATGAAGTGATTGAGGCCTTAGAAAGAATAGGCATTTCAATTCCTCAGAGCCGTACTTCCTAACTTCTCTTGTCTTTTACTTCTTAATACCATGCGTCACCTTCGTCGAGTTCCTCAGCTTGGTCGTCCAGCTGATCAACGAAAAGCAATGCTTCGTGGATTGACTACTCAGTTGATTCGTGAGGGTCGTGTAACCACAACTAAAGCAAGAGCTAAAGCATTAAGAGATGAAGTTGAAAGGATGATTACTTTGGCGAAAGAAGGCAGTCTTTCTTCAAGGCGTCGTGCTATTGGATATATCTATGACAAGCAATTAGTTCACGCACTTTTCGATAAGGCTCAAGATCGTTATGGTGATAGGCAGGGCGGCTATACAAGAATTGTCAGAACAGTTCCTAGAAGAGGCGATAATGCTCAAATGGCAATCATTGAGCTTGTTTAATTTAAAAGAAATTTTGTCTTTGTAGAAAAGACACTTTAGGTACTAATAATTCGATCAATCTTCAAGAGTGGCAGGTGACTCTTTCAATCTGAAAAGAATTGCTTTGTGCCTTCAATATGAGGGCTCAAGTTTTTGTGGCTGGCAGAGGCAACCTAAAGGCAAGAGCATTCAAGGTGTTCTGGAAGAAGCAATATCTATTCTTGACCCACTCAGACCAGTTAGGACAATTGCTGCTGGTAGAACAGATTCTGGAGTCCATGCAGCAGGACAAGTTGTACATTTTGATGCTAGTGGGCCGATTCCAGCAGGCAGTTGGTCTTCTGCCTTGAATGGCAGACTCCCAAAACAAATCAGAGTTCGGCAAGCGGTCTTAAGACCTTCGGAGTGGCATGCTTGCTATTCAGCTATCTATAGACGTTATCGATACACGATTTATAACGCATGTATGCCCAACCTCTTTTTAGCTCCATGGAGTTGGCATCGTTATAAGTTTCGTTTAGATGAAAAGTTAATGAGAATTGCTTTGGAGGGACTTCTTGGGTTCCATGATTTTTATGCTTTTCAGCGTTCGGGCAGTAAAAGGAAACATTCATGGACAACAATTCAAGAAGTTGAATTAGACCGCCATGGTGATTTATTAGTACTTGAGATTCAGGCGAGTGGTTTTTTGTATGGCATGGTTCGATTATTGGTAGGTCAGCTGGTTGCCTTGGGAGAACATAGGATTAGTTTGAAAACCTTCGAAAAGCGTTGGAAAGAATGTTTGCGGTCAGAGGTTAAAGAATCTGCACCTGCAAAAGGACTGTGTTTAGTGCGTGCGGGGTATGCAGAACCTGTCTTCTCTGAGTCAGCCTGGCATGACTCTTTCCCTAGATATTCTCTTGCAACAATTGATTCGCCAATTGCGCCTCCTCCTATTTGAGCTTTAAAGGAGATTTTTTTGCCTTTTGAACTTTGAACTGGTTATCTCAGGCTGAACGCTGACATACAAAAGCATTTTGATTGCATGAAAGTGTAAAGTTATAACTTGAGCATTTAAATAGGCCTTAGACCCATGGGCCTGTAGCTCCAAAGACCAGCCCTTTCGCTTGCGATAGGGGCATTAAAACCGGCATGCCGGCGAGATGAACAAGACCTCTATCCCTTCCCTTGATTCAAGTGACCGCCAGTGGTACTTGGTGGATGCAGCTGATCAGACTCTAGGAAGATTGGCTACTGAAGTTGCTTCAATCCTTAGAGGAAAAAACAAACCCAACTTCACACCTCACTTAGATACAGGTGATTTTGTAGTGGTTGTGAATGCTGACAAGATCCGGGTCACTGGGAAGAAAGCTCAGCAAAAACTTTATCGTCGGCACTCAGGAAGGCCAGGCGGCATGAAAGTTGAGACATTTAGCTCCTTACAGCATCGTCTTCCTGAAAGAATTGTTGAGAAGGCTATTAAAGGTATGCTTCCTCACAATGCTTTGGGAAGACAATTGTTTCGCAAACTCAAGGTTTATAAAGGCTCAGAGCACCCTCATGCTGCACAAAAGCCACAGACTCTTACTCTCGACCCCTCTGTCTTAGCTCAATGAATAGCACTCTTAATAACAAAGTTGTTTATTGGGGTACTGGGCGTCGTAAGACATCTGTAGCTCGTGTTCGTTTGGTCCCAGGTAATGGCGCTATTACCATTAATGGTCGACCAGGTGATCATTACTTGAATTTCAATCCTGCTTATCTTGCATCTGTTAAAGCTCCATTACAAACTCTAGGTCTTGCAGATTCATATGACGTACTAGTGAATGTGCATGGAGGGGGGCTGACAGGCCAGGCAGATGCAATTAAGCAGGGTGCTGCTAGAGCACTTTGTGATTTGTCTGCTGATAATCGAAAACCTTTAAAAATTGAAGGCCATCTAAGTAGGGATCCAAGAGCTAAAGAGCGTCGTAAATATGGACTGAAGAAAGCTCGGAAAGCTCCTCAGTTTTCTAAGCGTTAACCTCTACCTCATACAGGTCTTTCCCTTAATTCCTAACTTATTTCTCAAATGCCCAAGTCAGATATTCATCCCACCTGGTATCCAGAGGCCAAGGTTATTTGTAATGGAGAAGTTGTTATGACAACAGGCTCTACTCAGCCAGAAATACATGTTGATGTTTGGAGTGGTAATCATCCATTTTTTACTGGTACACAGAAGATCTTGGATACAGAGGGTCGTGTTGATAGATTTATGAGGAAATATGGAATGGGATCAACTTCAGAAAGTTCTGATGAAACAACCAATTCAGAAAAAGATTCAAATTAAGCCTTAATTGCAGAAGCTTGGGCTTCTTATAATTTTTCCTCAATCTACTTTTATGTTTACTTGGAGTTGATGGGTATGGACTCTTCAACCCTAAAGTCAAGGCTTGAAACAGCAAGTATTAGCTTTAGGAATTTGGAACTTCAGCTTGCAGATCCTGATGTTGCTTCGAACCCTAAACAGCTTGAAAATATTGCACGCGAAAGAGCCAGATTAGAACCTTTGGTATTGGATTATGAGTCTTTGCAGAATGTTGAGAAAGAGTTGAATGAGACAAGAACTTTATTGAGAACGATCAAAGAAGATAAAGATATGGAGTGCCTCGCTCAGGAAGAGCTGCATCGTTTAGGCGTTTTGAAGGAAGAATTATTGCAACGCTTGACTTTGGCTCTTTTGCCACAAGACCCTAGAGATCAGCGTAGTGTGATGCTTGAGATTCGTGCTGGAGCTGGTGGTGATGAGGCATGCCTTTGGGCGGGTGATCTTGCAAGAATGTATGAAAGATATGGGCAGCGTGTAGGTTGGCTTGTCACGCCTATGAGTGCTACTGAGGCTGATTTAGGAGGATTTCGTGAACTCATTATTTCAGTCAAGGGCGATGCGGTTTTTAGTCAACTTAAATTTGAGGCAGGCGTGCATCGAGTACAGCGAGTTCCTTCAACTGAATCCCAAGGGCGGGTGCACACTTCAACAGCTACTGTCGCTGTTATGCCTGAGGCCGACCCTGTTGAAGTACAGATTGATCCAAAAGATTTAGAAATTAGTACTGCTCGTTCTGGCGGTGCTGGTGGGCAGAATGTAAATAAAGTAGAAACAGCTGTTGATTTACTTCATAAACCCACTGGAATCAGAGTTTTCTGTACACAGGAGCGTTCGCAACTTCAGAATAGAGAACGAGCTATGGAGATCTTGCGGGCAAAGTTGTTGGAAATGGAAATAGCAGAGGCAAATGCTAAAGAAAGGTCAGCGCGATTGGCCCAGGTAGGTACGGGAGATCGTAGTGAAAAAATACGTACTTACAACTACAAAGATAATCGAACTACTGATCATCGTTTAGGTTGCAATTTTTCTTTAGACCCTGTTCTTGAAGGTCAATTAGAAGATTTGATTGGAGCATGTATTGCAGAAGAACAGCGACGTCAGATGCAAGAACTTAGTCAACAAAGTGATTAAAAGAACATTTTCTAGCTCCAACCGATTACATATTTGCTCCACTCTTTGTAACGTCCAGAATTAATTTGTTTCTTAGCTTCAAAACTCATGTTGCTTAGAGGTTTAAAAGGAATCTTTTTTAATGTCATTCCAGCTTCCTGAGGTGTTCGATTGCCTTTCATTACATTGCATGTCAAGCAAGCAGTGGTGACATTTGACCATTCATCCCTCCCTCCACGGCTGCGAGGGAGTACGTGATCAATGGAGAGCTTTTCATTGAATGATCCACAGTATTGGCAGCAATTGTTATCTCTTTGAATGATATTTTTGCGAGTCAGAGGTAGTTCGCGATAAGGCACACGAACAAAATGTCTTAGGCGAATGACTGTAGGTAGAAGGGTGTCATGCCTTAACTTGTGGCTTGAATCTTCTTCTAAAGTTTCTGCTTTTCCCTTAAGCATTAAGACCGTGGCACGACGCCAGGTGGTGATATTTAGCGGCTCATAGGATGCATTGAGAACGAGAACCTGGCCCATGCCAGCCCCTTCATTTCGCGGCATGCTTACTGTATCAACTGTTAGATGCATGCCTTTAGCAGAAAATTCTGCTCATACAGAGGCTGATCGCTCAGTAGAGGTGCCCATTTCTTGAGCAAAAGTCAGACGGTACTAGTAAATGCTGATCCTCGTCAGAGAGCTTGGATAGAGATTCAACCTGCTGCCATTGAATCTAATGCACGCATTTTGAAGGATCTAATAGCAGATAGTTGTTTATTAATGGCAGTTGTTAAAGCAGATGGATATGGTCACGGGGCCCAAACAGTTGCACGTGCAGCCTTGCTAGGTGGGGCTGACACCCTTGGAGTTGCAACTTTGCAGGAAGGATTAGAACTGCGGCAGTCAGGAATAACTTGTCCGATCCTTTTGCTTGGAAACCTTATCAATAGTGAAGAATTGGCTGCTTGTCTTCATTCTCGGCTTATGCCCACTATAAGTAGTTCCCGAGAAGCATTGCTTTGTCAAAAGGTAGCCGAAGACCGTGGCGTCAAATTTAGGGTTCATCTGAAGGTAGACACTGGCATGACAAGGCTCGGTTGTGATTTGACGAAAGCATTAGCGCTTATTCAGACAATCGATAGATGTAATGATGTTGATCTTCAGGGTGTTTATAGCCATTTGGCATTGGCTGATGATGAATTTTCGAGCGTGACTACTAAGCAGTACCAACGATTTGAAGAGTTATTGGGAAGTTTGAAGCAAAAACATCATGACTTATGTTTTCACTTGGCGAATTCTGCTGGAACCCTTCGAGACCAAGCCTTTCACTATGACATGGTTCGAGTGGGCCTAGCTCTGTATGGATATAGTCCTCTTAAAAAGTTTCAGGGTGATTTAGGCCTACAACCTGCCTTGTCACTTAAAGCAAAAGTGACTCTTGTGCGTGAAGTTGCTAAAGGTGTTGGGGTGAGTTATGGCCATCGTTTCATAACAAAACGTTCTTCCCGATTAGCTGTTGTTGGAATTGGTTATGCAGATGGCGTTAGTAGAGCACTTTCAGGCAGGCTTCTGGTCCTTATAAATGGCCGGCCTTTATCTCAGGTAGGAAACATCACAATGGATCAGCTTGTCTTGGATGTAACAGATCGCTTAGATGTTGGGCCTGGAAGTGTTGTGACTTTACTTGGCTCTGACGGCAAAAATTGCATCACCCCTCAGCAATGGAGTGATTGGAGTGGATCTATACCTTGGGAAGTTCTCTGTGGATTTAAAAACCGCCTCCCTCGCATAGTGATTTGATGTTTTTGAATGCAAGAAGAGACTCTTAGGGGATAAAGCTCTTGATAAGGTATGCAGGCTGCTGGAGAGGTGGCTGAGTGGTTGAAAGCGGCTCCCTGCTAAGGAGTTACAGGAGGCAACTTCTGTCGAGGGTTCGAATCCCTCCCTCTCCGTTTCTAAGTGATTCAGAAAGACATAAATTTTTTAAAAACTTTTCAATATATTTTTAGAGGGCCATGCCTTGTAAATCTTTACCTTGCTTAGTTTCTTTTCATAGACTTGTTCTTAGGATCCAATTTTTGTGAAGGAATAGAAGTCAATTATCCCAGTTGATTTCAACGATGCTGTCCGAGTAATTTTTGTTACTACCAAAGTGCTTGAATACCTTTATATTTTTTAGAGCAACCAGTGGCAGAGAAGAACGTAGTAGCGGCTGAGAAGAAGGCAGCAGCTGAGAAGAAGGCAGCAGCTGATAAGAAGGCAGCAGCTGATAAGAAGGCAGCAGCTGAGAAGAAGGCAGCAGCTGAGAAGAAGGCAGCGGCTGAGAAGAAGGCAGCGGCTGAGAAGAAGGCAGCGGCTGAGAAGAAGGCAGCGGCTGAGAAGAAGGCAGCAGCTGAGAAGAAGGCAGCGGCTGAGAAGAAGGCAGCAGCTGATAAGAAGGCAGCAGCTGAGAAGAAGGCAGCAGCTGAGAAGAAGGCAGCAGCTGAGAAGAAGGCAGCAGCTGATAAGAAGGCAGCAGCTGAGAAGAAGGCAGCAGCTGAGAAGAAGGCAGCAGCTGAGAAGAAGGCAGCAGCTGATAAGAAGGCAGCAGCTGAGAAGAAGGCAGCAGCTGAGAAGAAGGCAGCAGCTGAGAAGAAGGCAGCAGCTGAGAAGAAGGCAGCAGCTGATAAGAAGGCAGCAGCTGAGAAGAAGGCAGCAGCTGAGAAGAAGGCAGCAGCTGAGAAGAAGGCAGCAGCTGATAAGAAGGCAGCAGCTGAGAAGAAGGCAGCAGCTGAGAAGAAGGCAGCAGCTGAGAAGAAGGCAGCAGCTGATAAGAAGGCAGCAGCTGAGAAGAAGGCAGCAGCTGAGAAGAAGGCAGCAGCTGATAAGAAGGCAGCAGCTGATAAGAAGGCAGCAGCTGATAAGAAGGCAGCAGCTGATAAGAAGGCAGCAGCTGAGAAGAAGGCAGCAGCTGAGAAGAAGGCAGCAGCTGATAAGAAGGCAGCAGCTGAGAAGAAGGCAGCAGCTGATAAGAAGGCAGCAGCTGATAAGAAGGCAGCAGCTGATAAGAAGGCAGCAGCTGATAAGAAGGCAGCAGCTGATAAGAAGGCAGCAGCTGATAAGAAGGCAGCAGCTGAGAAGGAAAGACCTTCTTCTGCAACGAAATCAGTATCAGAAAAGAAGCGTGATCAACGCACCCAGTTGCTATCTGTTTCTGTCTCTGTCAATACTGGGAAAATTGCAGCAATAGTGTCTGTTGGTGTTGTCGCTTCAGCAATTTTGGTCGCAGCTTTAGTGTTTATTGCCAGTTGAGTGAAAGTGGAAGTATGAATAAGTTTGTTTTTGTTAGATAGGCTTCTCTGTGGCCTAGGGAAGCTCTCTTTCGATGCTTGAATATAGGTTCACCTTGAGGAAGTACTAGTGGTAAGGGAGAGAATTAAAGAGCTGGTTGATTTCGCAACGACCGAATCACCCTATAGAGATGCCAATAAAGGATGGCTGACTGATGATGTCTACATAGAGTGGGGTAAATCAAACGAGAAAAACTCTCTTCCAGGAAATGAATTCGCAAATGTCTCTGTTTATTGGAAGCCTATAAATGAAATATTATTAATTCTTTTTATTGTCGTTTTTCTTGCGGTGATATTTGTTTTCACTTCTGTTTCCTTTGCTCATGGGAGATTTCAGACCCCTTTAGGTATTGCTCAGTTGGAGCCAGAAAGGGTTGAGGTATCAAAGGAATTTGTTCCAGTTCTCCAAGAGCAAAGCAATCAGTTAATAGCCTCTGATTTGCCTTTTCCAGCTTCTAACGAAGATGATCAGCAGACTGATAGAAAGCTTGAATTAGAAAGAGCTCAAAAGAAATCCGAATTTGCTGCTGCTGCGCTTGGTGGTCGAAGCTTCAAAACTAGTCCTTAATATCATTCTCAGGAAAAGATATTTTTAGCTCTGCAATACCCAAAGTTCAATACTCTGCCAGCCTCTGTGTAAAGGATTGCAGAATTTTTTGTAGTAATTGCTTTGAGGAGTCCTGTCTTCCGTGTTTGAGGTGATATGTGATGCTTGAATATTGGGGCTAATTATGGGATCAACAAGTGGCCGAAAAACAAGGAAATGAGTTGGCAAGCATATCCGTATATTTGAATACACCAATAGTGGCAGTCCTTTTGGGAGTTGGTTTCATCGTTGGATCAGTTCTTTTTGCAGGTGTCATGCTGCTTGCTAGATAATTCACACAGCTCACCGTTAAAAATTTTGATCCCTTTACTTGGGAGCCCAAATTTAGGGTGGGCTGATTAGTAAAGGAATTAATTTGATGGAAATTAGTTGGCGGAAGATTGCCAAGTAAAATATTTTTATTCTTCCAAAGCAAACATTTTAAAAGACTTTTATCTTTATCTCAGCCTTGTTTTCCTTGTAAAATCTTTTGCTGCAGTACTTTCTAATTTTATTTAATTGAATTTTTCTCCTGTATTGCAGTGTCAAGAGGAGTCTTTTTCCATGTGGTAGTTGATGAGTTTTTTCGCTAGATTAGGTAAGAGATCTGTGTCAGTTGAGTTTTGTCTGCCTTGACTAAATATCACTAGGAGCATGGGATTCCCTTTTGGGGGGCAACACCATGCCGCATCATGTCTTACTTGACTCATCCATCCAGCTTTGCTCCACAATCGAGTGCCTTTAGGTAGACCTTCTCCAAGAAAACCGTCTATTTGATTCTCTGGGTTTTCTTTCCGATGCTTTTCATCTAAGGATCTGGAGAGATATGTTCTTAATCTATTGCAGGCGGGCGGAGAAAGTATCCCATTTGTCATGACCCCTTCCAGCATGCGGGCTGTTGCTGCAGTACTAAGACTGTTTCTGTTGTCATAGCCATCTTTGTAGAAATCTTGTTCCCTTCCATATGGGCCGTCTTCCCAAGTTTTTTGACAACAGTTGCTGCCTTTTAGTTCTGCCCAATTAAAGGTTTTCAACCATTCGTTAACAAGTAGACGCTGCTTTTGCCAAGCCTGCAACCTTTCTCCAAACAAGGAAGGACCACTTGTAGTTCCAGAAAGTAGATCTAGTACAAGGCTAGTTGCATCATTGCTTGAATCAACGATCATTTTCTTAACCGCTCTTTGTAGCTCTCTGGTATTAAGGAGTAAGTCTTTTTGAAGCCATGCTTCTATTGCTACTGCATAAATCAGTTTGACAACGCTGGCTGGGTAGATGAGCTTTTCTTCTGACCACCCAGTTCCTATGCCGCTGCAGGACTCTGGATTTGGACAGTCATAACGAATCCAGGTGATTGCGATACTTTTGTGAAGTCCTGGACGTCCTTGCTTAGCTAGTTGATTAAGCAGCTCTCCAAGCAGGGAAGCCATTTCTGTATCGGCACGGTAGAACGCCATAGCGCTCGCATTGTTCACTGATGACCCTAGGAGCCTTAATGACCATTCATGGAATGTTGTTGGGAAGTTGTTGGCAACTGTGTGTTGACGTTAATGGATTTGCAGGGCCCAACAGTGATGAATTAGTTACTCAGGCCTCAGCTGGCCGTAGGTTTCAATTAATTCATGATGATGCTAAAAATGTTATCGGCATGAATAACTTTCCACGTGTAGAGATTCGACTATTAGAAGATGATTATCAATGCTGGGTAGAACTTAAAGATGTTGTTGGTCACGCCCTTTCTATTGAATCCTGGAGACCTAGGCTTTTTAATAGTGGGCAAATTCAACGTCGGATTCCATCTATTTTGAATTGGTTAACGAATTCAGCAACTCTAGAGAATAAATACCTTTGGGGTGGAACACTAGGTCCTGATTTTGATTGTTCAGGTCTTGTACAGGCCGCTTTTTCTCGTGAAGAAATTTGGCTTCCACGTGATGCATACCAGCAAGAAAGATTTTGCCAACCGCTCAAAATCTCTTCCATTAGCTTTAAAATATTGCTGCCGGGCGATTTGTTGTTTTTTGGTACACCCGAGCAGTGTAATCATGTGGGGATATATATAGGTGAGGGCAAATTTTGTCATAGTTCTGGTGTAATTAATGGTAGAAATGGGATTGGGTTTGATGGGCTTCAATCAATTGATAACAATCCAGTGGCTTCCTATTACCGTTCACACCTTCGAGGTGCAGGCAGAGTAATGAACTGTTATGAGGGGATGACGTATCCTTAGGGTTATGGCTTATTGATTTTCTCTTTTCCAAGAATTGAAGGGATGACAAACAACCAGATAGATATCTCCGTAGTAGTTCCAATATTTAACGAAGAAGACAGCCTCCCTCAATTGGTTGAGCAATTATTAGTTGCTATGCGCCAGATTGGTGAATCATTTGAACTTGTTTTGGTTAATGATGGATCTAGTGATCGGAGTGCTGAGGTCTTAACTCGTTTAAGTTCTGAGACCCCAGAACTAGTTTGCGTTTTACTGCGAAAAAATTATGGACAAACTGCTGCTATGGCTGCAGGTTTTGATTTGTCGCAGGGAGAAATAATCGTTAGCCTTGATGGCGATTTGCAGAACGATCCAGCTGATATTCCTCTACTCGTTTCAAAATTGAAGGAGGGGTTTGATTTGGTTAGCGGCTGGCGGTATCAACGACAAGACGCTGCAATTCGACGAAAGTTGCCTTCGAAAATTGCGAATCGTTTGATAGGACGGGTAACTGGTGTTCGATTGCACGATTATGGATGCTCTTTGAAGGCCTATAAGAGAGAGGTTCTTGCTGATATTCGACTTTATGGAGAGTTACATCGCTTTTTGCCTGTGTTGGCAAATATTGAAGGAGCAAAAATTACCGAGGTCAAGGTGAATCATCGCTCGCGGCAATTTGGTAGTAGCAAGTATGGGATAGATCGTACGTTTCGTGTACTCATGGACTTGCTAACTGTTTGGTTTATGAATCGGTTTTTGACTCGACCAATGTATGTATTTGGTTTTGGAGGCATTGTTGCCATTTTTGGGAGCCTATTGGCTAGTGGCTATCTGTTGACCCTTAAGGTTTTGGGTGAAGATATTGGGACACGTCCGCTACTTACTTTTGCGTTAGTACTTGGGATTACAGGAGTTCAGCTTTTTTGTTTTGGTCTGCTTGGAGAATTGCAAATTCGCACTTATCACGAAAGTCAAGGTCGCCCGATTTATCGCATCAGGGCCACATTACGAGGAGGGCGGGGAGTAACTGGCTCCTGATTGTCGAGCAAACTAGGCATGATTCGATATTTTTGGATTGCGCTAGCTGCGGCTTTCATGACTCGACTATCTGAATCTTTTAAACCTCTTCTAAGGATCGGTAAAACAGCCTTATCTCCCCAAAGATCAGCCAGGATTATTGCTTGAAGACGGCTTTCAGGGCCATTAACCATTAGTTGATAGAGGTGCTGCTGAAGAATGATGCGTTCTTGTAGGGAAGTTGGAGGGCTCCAAACTATTTCATTAGTGGAAGGAGATTCCATGTGCTTTTCTTTATGAGCAGATTCGTTAGTGGTTTCAACTAGAGCTAATTGTGGAAGGCTTGCAGTTCCGATATTTTGTAGGCCATTTTTATTAATCCGACCTCTAAGGGGCTTCTTGCCGATGCCCCAAAGCAGTAGGGCAAGGATTAGAGCACTAGCTCCAGCAATAACCTGGTTCATGGCACAAATGTTGATTGATCGATGGTTGCTCGATGGTGAATTTAGATGAGTTGGATTGAACTTTTATGTCACCAATGTGCCTAAAGGTGCATCATCACAACAGCAATCTATACAGTAACTATGGATCTATTGGTATAAGTCATGTCTAGCGAGTTCGCTGCCAACTGGTTGCCCGGTGTTTTTGTCCCTCTTATAGGGCTTGTGACACCAGCGGTTTTCATTGTTCTTGTTGGTCGCCACATTACTGCAACTGACTGAAAAACCTCAGTCTCTTCATTTCAGCCAACCCAGTTTTTTCCAGCCAATGACTGATTTCCAAGACCCATTCTTAAAGTCCAGCGAGCCCGTTAAAATCAATCCAAAGTACGTTGATAGCAACGTACGCCCTGATGATATCGGCATAGCTGATCAGTGGGCTGTGAAACCAGCAGCTGATCCCTGCGTTGGCGACTTATTAACTCCCGTCAATAGTGGATATTTCACTAAAGCTTGGTTAAACAACTTACCCTTTTATCGTGAAGGGCTTTCTCCAAATTTCCGTGGCCTCGAAGTAGGTGCGATCTTTGGATATTTTTTATATGGACCGTTTACTATTACAGGTCCATTCCGCAATAGTGACTTTGCTTTGACCGCAGGCCTTTTGAGCGCTGTGGGTGCGATGCACATTCTTACAGCTCTTCTTGTTCTCTATAACGCTCCTGGTAAAGCTCCAAACGTTCAACCCGCTGATTCAACTATAGATAACCCGCCCACCGACTTGTTTACCAGAACTGGCTGGGCAGATTTCACAAGTGGTTTCTGGCTTGGAGGTTGTGGTGGCGCAGTGTTTGCATGGCTCTTATGTGGCACCTTGCATGTAGACACCCTGATGAAGCAAGGTGCTTTTTTCCCTTGGGTAGGCTAACTTTTAGCCCTCATTTTTTATCAAGAATCAACTTGTTGGACCGATTGATTGTCCTGGGCAGTAAAACTGTCACAGGACAATTTTTTTGACTGATGCCGGAATATTTGCCAATATTTGATGTAGTTTTTGGCTCATAAATCTAGTTCACTTGGCCAATTAAGAAAGCCTAATCATTTATGGCGAGCACTGAATCTTTAACTAGTCAAATTTATTCAGCTCTTTCTGATATCAGCCATCCCATAGAAGGCACTTTCTACTTATTTCTGCTTGCTTTGCTTTTTAGATGGAGATGGCCAAATATTTGGAATAATTTTCTCAAAAAAATTTCAGCACCTGTAAAAAATAACTTGGAAAAAGATTCTGAATCTTCTTTAATTTCCTCGTCAATCATTAATGAAAAACTTGAATCAACTGATTGTGCTCACCAGGAAGAGGAATCTGGATTGAACAAATAACTTTAAAATTATAATCCTCTTACCCAATGCCTCTTGTTCATTTAATGGTGAGAGGCAATGATTACCATGTAAGAATTAGAGTCTAATCGTCTTTATTTTATTTGAATATATTAAAACAATAAAGTCATTATATTCATTGCTTTGTTTTGTGTTTTTGATGCTAGCAAGGATGATGAATTCGGCCTTTAATAATCCTTAGTGGCCGGATATCAAGTCTTATTTCTACTAAAATGTCTATTGCTTTCTTGGCATTGCTAACTATGCTTCTAATGCTTTGATTGATGGTGGTGGATAAATCTGTAAGCTTAGAATGCACGTCCTAGAAGGAGTCTGACTCATCCATAATTAAATCAATTGCTTCCATCAAGAAATGACTTCTAACCAGATTATTGAACTTAGTGGCTTATGGACTACTCGCTAACTGTAATTAGTATATGTTTCGCATTTTAAATTATTTATTGAGTAAAGTACTTGGCTAATCAGTCTAAAACTATAGAGAAGTTGAGGTATTAATTCTACAGAATGATGAAACGAGTAGTCTTGAAGAAATAGATAATTCTTTTTTTGTAGAAATTTTAACGTAGTAATACTTTGATAAAAGTTGCTTCGTGTAGGGCTATAAATAAAGATTGTCCCCTTTCTGAAGAGGCCTAAAAGTTTCAGCTTCTTCAGTTTTTAGATACTTGTGGCTATAGGGATCTAGCTTGAAGTTGGCCTGTAATTTTATTAGCATGAAAGCGATCCTAAGCACTTGGATCCAAACTATTCTTGCAATCTTTTCTTCTATCTTCTTCTTTTCCTTTGCAGTATTGCCACCTTTAGCATTTGCCAAGCAGCCTGATTTAAGTCCAGCCGTTTCTGAAGTAGTTCAGAACTTTACAGATCACTATTGCTTAGCGATTGCAGATGGAATTGCTGCAGAAACCGCTGTTGAGGTTGCTTCAAAACAAATAATTAGGAGCTTGATTTTTTCAGGCCTTTTAAAAGAAGTCATGTCAGTCCCTAAAGAAGAGATGGCTACATTTGTGACGACGAAAACATTTGAAGGTTGTGGCGAAGATATTGGAATTTCAGAGCAAGAGCTGAATGATTATTTGGTCAAACTGGCAAATGGAGATTCTGCCCAATCTGAGCCTGAACCTTTTAAACCTTTTGGAATTGGTTAATTGATTGGTATTGGTTTCTTGAATTAGGAAGGCTTTTCCGATTTGATAAAAGAAAACCCCCCCGTCAGCTATTTGCTGACGGGGGGGTTACCTCTCATTAAGTGGACCTTTTAAATGTACTTATCCGAATTTACCTGCAGTTGAACCGATCACAAAGGCCGCATAAGTGATTGCTGTTCCAACAACGAAGTGGGTAACACCAGTCAAACGAGCCTGAACGATTGATAAAGCTACTGGCTTATCTCTCCATCCAACAAGGTTGGCAATTGGTGTGCGTTGATGAGCCCAAACTAGAGTTTCAATCAACTCTTGCCAATAACCACGCCAGGAAATAAGGAACATAAATCCTGTAGCCCAAATCAAATGGCCGAATAGGAATATCCAGGCCCAGACAGATAGCTCGTTAACACCAAATGGGTTATAGCCATTAATTAGCTGTGAACTATTGAGCCACAGATAATCCCTAAACCAACCCATTAGATATGTACCTGACTCATTGAATTGGGCAACATTGCCTTGCCAGATTGCCAAGTGTTTCCAGTGCCAGTAGAACTGAACCCAAGCAATTGTATTAACTGCCCAGAAGAGAGCCATGTATGTTGCGTCCCAAGCTGAGGAGTCACATGTACCTCCTCTACCTGGACCGTCACATGGATAGGCATATCCAAAGTCCTTTTTATCTGGAATCAGTTTGGAACCCCTTGCATCAAGAGCACCTTTGATAAGTATCAAAGCTGTGGTGTGAACACCTAGTGCAATGCCATGGTGAACTAAGAAATCAGCTGGACCAATTGGAAGGAAATTGCTCGTCGCGTCTGACGCGTTGATCATGTTCATCCAATAGTGATTACCAGGGATTTGCTGAGAAGCGATGGTGGCAGCACTATTTGCGTTAGCAAGTAATGCATCTATGCCATACATTGTTTTTCCACTAAATGCCTGAATGGCCTGTGCAAAAACTGGTTCAATAAGGATTTGCTTCTCAGGAGTTCCGAATGCAACTACTACATCATTGTGGACGTAAAGGCCCAAGGTATGGAAACCGAGGAGCATGCATACCCAACTTAGGTGGCTGATTAGAGCTTCTTTTGTTCCTAAAACTCTTGCAAGAACATTGTCTTTATTGAGTTCTGGATCGTAATCACGGACAAAGAAGATTGCACCGTGAGAGAAAGCCCCACACATCAAGAGAATTGCGATGTATTGATGATGGGTATAAAGAGCCGCTTGAGTTGTGTAATCCCTAGCTATGTAGGCATATGAGGGGAGTGCACCCATATGGTGAGCTACTAAGCTACAAACAGTACCTAGACATGCAAGGGCTAGACCTAGTTGGAAATGGAGAGAGTTATTAACTGTCTCGTAAATGCCCTTGTGACTAATACCAAAATGACCTGTATGAGGATCATTGGGATGGTCAGTGTTATGCCCTTCGGTGATCTCTTTGAGTGTATGTCCGATACCAAATGTGTTTCGGTACATATGGCCACCAATGATCATTACTACACCTAGAGCTAGGTGATGATGAGCTATATCAGTAAGCCAAAGAGATTCAGTCCCTGGATGCAGTCCACCCATAAAGGTGTACATGGCAGTTCCTGCACCTGTTGAGGTGCCAAAAACATGTTCCAAAGAATCGGGATTTTGCGCATATGCTCCCCAATTTCCTGTAAAGAAAGGAGCTAAACCATCTGGATGAGGAAGAACTGTGAGCCAGTTGTCCCAACCAACGTGTTGTCCACGTGATTCAGGAATGGCCACATGAACTAGGTGAGCATTCCATGCAATGTTGCTGAAACCGAATAAAACAGCAATGTGGTGGTTTAGTTGAGCTTCAGCGTTTTTGAACCATGCCAAAGAAGGTCGGAATTTTGGCTGAAGATGCAACCAACCTGCAAAAAGTAGCCAGCAAACCAAGATGTTGATAAAAATTGCACCTTGGAAGAGCTGCTCATTTGTTCTCATTCCGATTGTGTACCACCAGTGGTATAGACCGGAATATGCAATGTTCACTGGGCCACTAGCACCAGCTTGGGTCATGGCATCGGTTATGCCTTGTCCAAAGTGGGGGTCCCAGATTGCGTGAGCAATTGGGCGAACATGAAGTGGGTCTGTGACCCATTGTTCAAAGTTGCCTTGCCAGGCGATATGGAACAGGTTTCCAGCAACCCAAAGACCAATGATTGCAAGATGACCGAAGTGTGTTGCGAAGATCTTTTGGTAAAGACGCTCCTCGGTCATGCCATCGTGGCTCTCGAAATCGTGAGCCGTGGCTATGCCGTACCAGATACGGCGGGTTGTTGGGTCCTGTGCCAGACCCTGACTAAACGAAGGAAATTTCGTTGCCATGTGGGAATAAGGTCAGGAGAGGTCAGCCGAGCCCAATAAGGCGGGCATGGAAGAAGGCCCAGGTGGTGACTATTCCACCGAGGAGGAAGTGGGTAACACCCACAGCACGGCCTTGAGTAATTGAAAGGGCACGAGGTTGGATCGTTGGAGCCAACTTCAGCTTGCTGTGAGCCCAGATAATGGACTCAAACAATTCTTGCCAATAACCACGGCCTGTGAATAGGAACATCAGGCTGAAAGCCCAGATGAAGTGAGCGCCAAGGAATAAAAGGCTGTATCCAGCAGTTTCGCTGCCATAACCAGTAAGAACCTGGGAGGATTGAGCCCATAGGAAATCTCTTAGCCAGCCATTAATGGTAATGGAGCTTTGAGCAAAGTTTCCACCTGTTAGCCCCCATACATCACTTTGCATCTTCCATGAGAAGTAGAAGATGACAACTGATAGGGAGTTGTACATCCAGAAGAGGCCTAAGAAGACGTGGTCCCAAGAGGAAACTTGACATGTACCACCACGACCAGGTCCATCACAAGGGAAGCGGAATCCAAGCTTTGCCTTGTCAGGGATTAAGCGAGAGCTTCTTGCATAAAGCACACCCTTCAGAAGGATGAGCAGTGTTACGTGAATTGTAAAAGCATGAACGTGGTGGACCATCAAGTCAGCTGTTCCCAAAGGTATTGAGAAAGCCTCACTGACTCCACCCGGCAGGGCTCCAGCTCCTACAAGGTCAGCAGTTCCTACAGATCCTTTCCAAAGGTTTTGAACCCATTGAGCAAGAACTGGTTGTAATTGAATAGCAGTATCGCTGAACATGTCATTTGGACGGCCCAAAGAACGCATTACATCGTTATGGATGTAAAGGCCAAAACTATGGAAGCCAATAAACATGCAAACCCAGTTCAGTTGACTGATGATTGCGTCTCTTGCTTTGAGGATTCGGTCTAGAACGTTGTCTACATGGAGAGCAGGGTCGTAGTCGCGAATCATGGCAATACCGCCATGTGCTGCAGCACCACAAATAAACAATCCACCTATCCACATATGGTGGGTGAAAAGTCCAAGTACGGTTGGATGATCAATCGATAAATATGGATAGGCAGGAAGCGCATATTGATGATGGGCAACAACAATGCTTCCAGAACCAATCATCGCCAGATTGATACTGAGTTGACCATGCCAGCTATTGCTTAAGAACTCGAAGATTCCTTCGTGGCCTTTTGGCGCTGGGTAAAGGATTGGATCACCTTTGTGGTTATCCATGATTTCCTTCATTCTGTGACCTACTCCGTGGACATTGTTGCCCCACATGTGGCCACCGAAAACTGCAAACACTCCCCATGCCAAATGATGATGGGAAATGTCTGTCATCCAGAGACTTCCAGTCACTGGATTTAATCCCCCCTTGTTTGTGAGGATATCGCTAAAGGCCCACCAATTGAGAGTAAAGAAATTCTCAACGGTGCGACCGGCGAGGCTAGGAAAAATCTGACCTGCTACTTGTGGGTCACAGAGTCTGGTTGAAAGATTAGTAATGTCAGCAGCGCTAGCAATAGTTACGCCGTCAACAACTAGAGGCGTGCCAGCGTCTATCGCATCCATCATTGCTGCAACTGGTGCACCAATGTGAATTAAGTGACCAGCCCAGGCTATTGATCCCAAACCAAACAGCACTATTTGATGGTGCTGCATCATTGGTTCGATTTTTTGGAACCAACCAAGCTTTGGAGCTGCCTTGTGATAGTGGTAAATACCTCCATGGAGCATTAAGCCCGCAAAGACAAGAGCACCAATGGCTAAGGCCATTAACTGTGTCTCGCTGGTGATGCCCCAAGATCTCCACATCTGGAAAATACCTGAGGTGATCTGAAGGCCATGGAAACCGGCCCCCACATCACCATTCATCACTTCTTGCCCCACAATTGGCCAGACAACCTGCGCACTAGGTTTCACGTGCGTTGGGTCTGCTAACCAACCGGAGTAGTTAGAGAAGCGAGCGCCATGGAAAAAGGCACCGCTCATCCAGATGAAGACGATTGCTAGATGACCGAAGTGGGCCGAAAAGATCTTTCGACTTGTTTCTTCAAGATCACCTATATGGGTGTCAAAGTCGTGTGCGTCAGCGTGGAGATTCCAAATCCAAGTTGTGGTTTTGGGTCCTTTAGCGAGGCTTCTCGACCAGAAACCGGCGTTACCGGCTTTTTCAAGATCGGCTGGGACGTGGTCCCTGTCGACAGGCTGGTTATACGGAGTCGGAACTCCTGAAGCGTTCACTTTCTCCCCACTTTCTGGTGGGCTAATGGTCATCGAGAGGTTCCTCGAGGTATGGGGTCCAGGTGGATTTGCCACCGCAGAAACAAGCCAGAGGCTTGTTTTTTGCCATAAGTCATAACTACCTTTTGAGTAGATCTGACTTGTGGATTGAGTGTTAGCAAAGGAGAAGACCTTCGCTATCACCAATGAGAGGGTTCCCTTTTTGGGGTCCGCATCCAGAAAGCTTAGAACCGCGAGCCTGTTACTACCTAGGCACGTAACAAATGTTCTATCCCTTGGGCATCCTTGAGCGGCTTTTTTCGATGCGATTAGGTTTTTTGCAATCGAAACCTTGGAGATTTGGCGAAGCTTTTAGTGTCAGAAGGAAACTTTTTACGCGTAAATCCCATGAACTCAATCAATTCTGATTTTCAGATTGAGCTCTGTTGATTTTTGAGGTTTTGTGAAATGCGATTGATTTTTGTTCTTACGATTAATTACCTGATTTGGCGAACCTGATAGAAGTGAAGCTGACTTGTAGTCTTTTCCCATTTCGAAGGCTTTCAGGAACTGTTGTTTTTTTGATTGTTCTTCTGGCTTTAGCTTTTTCTTTTGTCTCCCCTGTTACAGCTACTTCTGAATTTCTGGATGAATCAGAGGGTCTGAATGCATTGTCACTAAATAAGTTGCAGGAAGTTGAGCCTTTAAAGGGCCAACTTCGAGAAGTTTCTCCTCCCAAAGCTGTTCAGAAAATTCGGTCACGTTTGGCTCATTACAAGCCCCAACTGAGAATCGAATACCCTCCTGAAGGAGAAATTATGAGGAAGGAAATTAATGACAAATGGTCACTTGTTCTAAATGTCAAGAATTGGCCCTTAGTTGAAGATCCAGAGGTGGGATTAGGACCTCATGTGGTTGTTCAAGTTGATGATTTAGAACCTCTCCGTATTAGTAAAGCTGAGGGCGAAAGGGTTGTTGTCCCTATGGATGGATTAAGCCCAGGAAGTCATCGATTAGTTGCTTATTTGTCTTATCCATGGGGTGAAGCTTTGAAGGCACCTGAAACGAATATTGAAAGTCGTATTCACTTTTTTAAAGAACTTCCAGGGACACAACCGGATACTGGTGAACCATGGATAACCATAGCTAGTCCCTCCTCTCTTAGTTTTGATGAGCCATTATTAATTGATTCTTTAATTTGGAATGCACCTCTTCAAGGTTTAACTGAAGGAGATGATCAATGGCGCTTACGAATTAGTGTTAATGGTCAAGCAATTTTGATGGATTCTCTTGAATCTATTTGGATTAAAGGAATCTCTTCTGATATATCTGATATTCAGTTTGAACTTTTGGACCTTCAAGGGAATCCAATTAATCCAATCTTTAATAACAAACTAAGGATTATTTCGACTTCTCAATTAGAAAAGCCATTATGGATGTTGTCTGATTTGAGTGAAAAACAAATTGCAAGATTTGTAGGTGAGTTTGAATCAACAGATTTAATGCCTTTATCTCAAGAGAAATTGATAACACCAATTCAATCAAATGGTATATCTTCAGTAGCTGAAACAGATGATCCTTCTATTGTCGATTATGAGTTGCTTTTCCCTAAGTAGATGGATTGATGGAATCTTCTTTGCAAGCTTCCAAGAAGATTTCGCTCTATAGTTTTTACTCTTGATAATGTTTATTTACACTGTTTTTGCTTCAGTCTTAAACCTCTCCTAACACTTCAGACTCCATTAGCTTTTTTTTACAAACAACTCCCCTGACTAACAACTACACCTCACCTACCAAGAACAGAGTCGCACTTGGACTTTCAGTCAGCTCTTGGACATTGCTTCAAAGATTAAAAACTTGCAAGCATGTTGATCAGCTTGCTCTAACACCGAAAGCGGCATCGAATTTGGAGTTTCCACCAAAAGACTTGTTGGTTGCCTCTGCTGCTGAAATACTTCACAAATATTGGCATCCCGGTGGGGTATTGCTTGTAGTTGGGGCAATAGGAGCGGTTACACGCTTAATTGGCCCTTTGTTAAAAAGTAAAGAAGAGGATCCAGCAGTACTTGTAATGGATGCCAGAGGAATGAATATTGTCCCTCTTTTAGGCGGTCATAAGGCTGGGGCTGAAAAAATCGCTTTGGAGTTAGCTGAAGAATTAGGCGGTAATCCTGTTCTAACTGGGCATTCAAAAAATCAAGATTGTCTTGCAATAGATAGTTTTGGGGAGGTATGGGGGTGGAAGAGGTCAGGAGATAGTTCTGATTGGAATAAGTTGATGATGAAGCAAGCTAGTGAAAAAAAAATAATTTTTGATCAATCGTCAGGCACAAAATTATGGGTCAACTCTCTTGCTGCTAAAAACTCTTTAGGAGATCGAAAACGAGAAAATGTTCAAGGATTTAATAATTTCAGCATTGGTTCAAAGTCTATTTATAAGTGTTCTTGGCATCCACCAACCCTTTGGGTTGGAATTGGGTGTGAAAGAGGGTCAAGCTTAGAGCTTCTTGATAGATCTTTGACAGATGCTTTGGCAAAAGCTGGCTTAGCTAAAGAAGCGATAGCAGGTCTAGTGAGTCTTGAGCTCAAATCTGATGAGCCTGCTTTGCTTTCTCTTGCAAAGCGACAAGGTGTGATTCTTCGTTTTTTTTCAGCGGATCAGCTTAGGCAGGTTACCGTTCCTTCTCCTTCTCGAGAAGTTGAACTAGTGACAGGAACACCTTCTGTTGCTGAAGCTTCTGCTCTTTTAGCTGCTGGAGCAGATGGCGTACTAATAATGAAGAAGCAGGTTTATCACGCTAATGCTTATGAAAAAGGAGCTGTCACAATTGCTATTGCAGAGGCAATGCAACCTTTTGCTCCACAACGTGGTGAATTGCATTTAGTTGGTAGTGGCCCAGGAGATTTGACTTATTTAACTCATGATGCTCGGGCTGCACTTTCAAGGAGCGTTGTCTGGATTGGTTATGGGCGTTATTTAGACCTTTTGGATCCAATACGGCGAAGTGATCAAGTGCGTATAGATGGACAATTGACTTTTGAGCGTGAAAGATGCAATCAAGCACTTGATTTGGCAACCCAAGGAGTCAGTGTTTCTCTTGTCTCTTCAGGAGATAGTGGGATTTATGGCATGGCTGGTTTGGCTTTGGAATTGTGGCTTGAAAAGCCTCAAGCTGAACGTCCTACTTTTAATATTCATCCTGGAATTTCTGCAATTCAACTAGCTGCTGCTCATATTGGAGCCCCTCTTATGAATGATTTTTGTGCGATAAGCCTTAGTGATAGGTTAACACCTTGGGTGAAAATTCAAGAGAGACTTAGGGGGGCTGCTATTGGAGACTTTGTAATTGCTATTTATAATCCAAGGTCAAAAGATCGAGATTGGCAGTTGCAAGATGCGCTAGAGATAATTAGACAATATCGCTCCAAGGATACTCCTATGGCTTTAGCAAGGCAGATCGGAAGAGATGCTGAAAAGATAGATTACTACTCTCTCGAAAATTGCCCAGTAAATGAAGTCGATATGCTTACTCTTGTTTTGATAGGAAATAGTCAGAGCCTATTAAATCAAAGTTATCTTTTTACTCCTCGTGGTTATTTAACCAAGTAAATTCTTCTCTAGTCGGGATGACAGGATTTGAACCTGTGGCCCCTTCGTCCCGAACGAAGTGCGCTACCAAGCTGCGCTACATCCCGATCATCTCATTTTAGAAGATTCCGAACATTTACATTGATTTATTGTGAGTGTTTCTAGAGTCTTTTTGTTAGACGTTTGACCTTGCTGAAACCAAGTTGGCTGCGTGTTAAGGCTCCTCAACAGGAACGCATAGGAGGGGTATCTGATTTATTGAGCGATTTGAAGCTAAATACAGTTTGTCAAGAGGCGAGTTGTCCAAATATAGGTGAATGTTTTGCGGGAGGTACGGCGACATTTTTGATCATGGGGCCTGGATGTACTCGTGCTTGCCCTTACTGTGATATTGATTTTGATAAAAGTGTTAGACCTTTGGATGCTACCGAGCCTGAACGGCTTGGTGAAGCAGTGGCTCGTTTGGGTCTTAGTCATGTTGTTATTACTTCTGTTAACCGTGATGATTTGATTGATGGAGGAGCTAGTCAATTTGTTGCTTGTATTGAACAGGTGCGTAAGCGATCTTCTCTAACCACAATTGAATTATTGATACCAGACTTCTGTGGCAATTGGGATGCACTAACGAGTGTCATGAATGCAGCGCCAAATGTTCTAAACCATAATATTGAAACTGTTCCTAGACTTTATAAGAAGGTTCGACCACAGGGTTTATATGAACGTTCTTTAGAGCTCTTGAAGAAGGTTCGAGAACTTTGGCCAAAAGTTTATACTAAATCTGGCTTAATGGTTGGCCTTGGTGAAACAAAAAACGAAGTTTTGCAGGTTCTTTCTGAGCTTCGAAGTAAAGAAGTGGATATCATAACTATTGGGCAATATTTATCCCCTGGAACTAAGCATTTACCGGTACAACGTTTTGTATTACCGGATGAATTTGCTTTTTTTAGAAAATATGGCGAAGAAAAACTTGGCTTTCTTCAGGTTGTTAGTTCACCATTGACAAGAAGCAGTTATCACGCTGGAGAGGTTCGAAGACTTATGGAAAAGTTTCCACGCTAAGTTTATTCCAGTAGCATTCCAACAACTGGAATCCATTCTTGAAGATTCCAATTGACTAGGCCAGCAACTATAATTGGATCTTGCTGAATCAGAGACTTTGCTTCTGCGAATGATTTTGCCTTAATAACCATTAAGCCTCCACCGCCAGGCAATTTTTCTTCATTGACTAAATAACCACTTGAAACTTTTTTGTCTGACTGGTTTAAGCTTGAAACCCAAGAACGATGCTCATTCAGGTAATGTTCTCGTTGACTTGGTAGCAATTGCATAGTTTCTGATGTAAATTTTTCAGTTTTTATAAATAAAGGCATAATTTAAGTGATTAATTGCTCAATATTTTGTAGGCCAAGTTTGATTTTTTCGCTGGGAGGAATAAGGATCTTAAACTTCTTTTTCCATTCGGACCAGTTAGAAAGAATTGTCTCTGCCTTTTGGCTTTTTGTGTATTTAAAATGGGCTTCTAACATGTTCTTAAGAATAGTTTCTTGTGTTTTATTCGAAAGCTCATAGGTGCCAATAATTTCTTGGTTAACTCGATCAGCTACTTGGTTGTTTTCATCAAGTAGGAATGCGACTCCTCCTGTCATCCCTGCGCCTACATTCCTACCAGTTGAACCTAGAACTATTACAACCCCTCCAGTCATGTATTCGCAACAGTGATCGCCAGCACCTTCGACAACGGCTTTGACTCCGCTATTGCGAACACCAAAACGTTCACCAGCTTTTCCTAGAGCAAACAGCTCACCACCAGTGGCTCCATAAAGACATGTATTCCCAAGAATGACCTGATTGCCTGCGTTTTTATTTGTTGATGGTGGAATAATTGTTATTCGACCTCCATTAATCCCTTTGCCTACATAGTCATTTGCTTCACCAGTAAGAAGAATATTCATTCCTTGCATTACAAAAGCCCCAAAACTTTGGCCAGCCGCACCTTCAAAATTCAGATTGAGCTGCCCATGGAATCCTTTGTTGCCATGTATGCCTGCAAGCTCTCCTGCAATACGAGCACACACACTTCTATCAGTATTGACAATAGGTATTGCTTTAGTGAATTTGCCATGATTCTGCATTGCTTCTATTAGTTCTGGCTCATTCAGCAGACTGTTTTCGAGAACTTCACCATTGCTATGCGCATTTGGACTATGACGTAGCCATGTTCTATCTTCCTCTTCTTTGATTGGATTCAGCAGGCATGAGAGATCCAGCGACTTAGTTTTTGAGAGCTGGACTGTTCTTCTTTCTAGTAAGTCTGTTCGGCCAATGAGATCTTCTAGATGACTAACCCCTAGAACGCTCATTATTTGTCGAACTTCCTCGGCTATAAAAAGGAAGAAGTTAACAACATCTTCCGGAACTCCAGTGAAACGTTTGCGCAATGCTTCTTGTTGAGTTGCCACTCCAACAGGGCATTTGTTGGTGTGACAAACACGAGCCATGATGCAACCTTCTGCAATCATGGCAACTGATCCAAAGCCATATTCCTCAGCACCCAGTAAGGCAGCTATTACAACGTCCCAGCCAGTCTTTAATCCACCATCTGTTCTAAGTAAAACACGATCACGCAAGCCGTTTTCCAGTAAAGAACGGTGTACTTCTCTTAGGCCTAACTCCCAAGGTGCTCCTGCATGTTTAATCGAACTTAGAGGTGATGCACCTGTTCCACCATCATGCCCAGAAATTTGGATTACATCAGCATTTGCTTTTGCGACACCTGCGGCAATTGTTCCAATGCCAATTTCTGCTACAAGCTTCACACTGACCTTTGCTGATGGATGTACTTGATGTAAGTCATGAATTAATTGAGCTAAATCTTCTATCGAATAAATGTCGTGGTGTGGTGGTGGTGAGATAAGAGCTACGCCAGCTTTGCTATTACGTAATTTCGCTATGTAAGGGTCAACTTTTGCTCCTGGTAATTGACCTCCTTCTCCAGGCTTGGCTCCTTGAGCAACTTTGATCTCTAATTGCTTTCCACTTCTTAAGTATTCAGGAGTTACCCCAAAACGTCCCGAAGCAATTTGTTTGATTGCAGAGCAAGCAGTGTCACCATTCCGCAGCCCTTTAATGGTTGGAAGAGTTGCTGAGCAATTCTCTGTATCTACGTCATTTAGAACTTTGAACCTTGCTGGATCTTCCCCTCCTTCGCCACTATTACTTTTTCCGCCAATACGATTCATTGCTATGGCAAGTACTTCGTGAGCTTCTCTTGAGAGTGCACCGAGGCTCATTCCTCCTGTGCAAAAGCGCTTGCAAATGTTTTCTACACTTTCAACTTGATCTAATGGGATTGGCTTTAATGCTTTTCGAAAGGTTAGTAAATCGCGCAGGGATGTTGAAGGTCTGCTTTCGAGCAGTGTTTTATATGTAGAGAAATGGTCATAATTTGGACCAGCTTTAACTGCTTTGTGGAGTGCTTTAGACATCTCAGGTGTATTGAGATGAAATTCACCACCATTTCTATATTGCACAAAGCCCATAAATTCAAGTTTTTTCCTATCTAACTCAGGGAAGGCTTTGCTATGAAAGCTCAGCATTTCGTTGGCTAATTCTTTGAGACTTAACCCTGCCACTCTGCTGGTAGTTCCTTTGAAAGCTATATCAATTAAGTCAGCACCGATGCCGATTGCCTCAAAAATCTGTGCACCGTGGTAACTAGCTAGCAAAGATATTCCAATTTTCGAAAGTATCTTGCGCACTCCATCTTCTAAAGCTTTTTGTAAGTTGGCTTGTGCTTCGTCGATCTTTAGATCGTTTAGTTTTCCTGTTTCTATTAGCTTTTGAGTTTTAGGACTTTTCCACCAATGTCTGGTAGTTTCCCAAGTTAGCCATGGGCAAACTGCGCTTGCGCCATAGCCAATCAGGCAAGCTACATGGTGTGTACTCCAGCACTGAGCTGTATCGACAATTATTGAGGCATTGAGTCTCAACTTTTGTTTAAGTAAATGATGATGAACCGCACCAATCGCTAGTAAAGGTGGGATGAAGGTAGTACTGGGGCTTACACCACGATCAGAAAGAATAATGATTTGATTGTCTTCGCATATAGCCTCTTCAGCCTTGAGACATAAAGCCTTGAGGTTTTTTGCTAGGCCTAAAGGACCATTATCCACAGGCATTAATGTTGAAAGAGTTACTGTTGGCAGCCCATGTTGACCTATTTGATCAAGCTCAGTTTCATTAAGAATTGGTGTTTTTAGGTGAAGTACACACGCTGCATTTGCCTTAGGTAATAGTGGGGAACCTCGTTTCCCTAGATGCATTTCTAGGCTCATTACAAGTTTTTCCCGCAATGGGTCTATGGGGGGATTGGTGACTTGAGCAAATCTTTGTTTGAAGTAGTCGTAAAGGATGTGAGGCTTATCTGAAAGCACCGCAAGAGGGATATCATCCCCCATACAGAAAGTAGGTTCTTTGGCCCCGCCAGCCATGGCATCGATAATTAAGTCGAAATCTTCTGCAGAGAATCCAAAGGCGGTTTGTTGTCGTAGTAGTTCAAGGCTGGATAATTGAGTTTGCTTTAACCAAGGTTCCTTGAGGAGATTTTTACGGTTTTGAGTTAGCCAAGCTTCATAAGGATTACGATTAGCAGCCTCTTTTTTTACATCCCAGTTCCGAAGAATACGACCCTTTTCAAGATCCACTGCAAGCATTTGGCCAGGACCTAGCCGCCCTTTTTCGATGATTTGAGTCTCTTCAATGTCTACAACACCAGTTTCAGAACCCATGATCACAAAGCCATCTTTTGTGATGCAATAACGTGCAGGTCTTAACCCGTTTCTATCAAGTGTTGCGCCAATAAAACAGCCATCAGAAAAAACTAATAATGCTGGTCCATCCCAAGGTTCTTGTGTACATGCAGAAAATTCATAAAAAGCTTCAATTTCTGGTTGTTTTTTTAATTCAGGCTGCTCTCGAAATGCTTCAGGTACAAGACTTAGCAAGCTATCTGTAATAGGGCGCCCACTACGCACTAGTAGCTCTAATGTTGCATCAAGGTTGGCCGAATCACTAAAGGCAGGGTTTACGACTGGCTTCAAATCAGCTGCGGCTTCACCCCATACTTCATCAAGATTGACTTCAGTTGCTCTGGCCCAATTGAGGTTTCCTAAAAGAGTATTGATTTCCCCGTTATGCCCAAGTAATCGCATTGGTTGTGCAAGTGGCCACCTTGGTAGCGTGTTAGTGCTGAAACGTCTGTGATAAACAGCAAATGCAATTTCAAATCTCTTATCTCTTAAATCTGAATAAAAATCTGGAAGTATTTCTGATCTCACCATGCCTTTATAAACAACTGTTCTGCTGCTTAAAGAGGCTATATAAAGATCATTGGAGTGCTCTCGTAACTCTTGTCTAGATCTCTCTCCTATGCGTCTGCGAAGTCTGAATAATTGGGCTTCTAATTTATTTCCATCTTCTGAACTTTCTATGAGCCACTGCTTAATAAATGGCGCTGTTTTGTGAGCAAGAGGTCCTAGTACTGCACTGTTGATTGGAACATCACGCCATCCTTTCGAATGTAGACCCAGAATCTTTGCTTCTTCTTCACATAGAAGCTGAGCTTTATTTCTAAGTACAGATTCACGAGGCATGAACATCATGCCTAAGCCAGTGAAGTTGCTTACACAGTTTGCTTCAGGCCAAACGCTTTTTAGATAGTTCCAAGGGATTGCGCAAAGTAGTCCTGCTCCATCTCCAGAATCACTATCGCCGCCACAACCACCTCTATGCTCCATACATTGAAGTCCGCGAAGTGCTTGTTGAAGAACCCAATGACTGGTTTGGCCATTTATTTGAGCTAAAAAGCCCACACCGCAGGCATCCTTTTCACCAGATAAGGCATTAGGTGAGCTGCTGTCGCAGTATGGCCAATTCGGGCTACGCGGGAGATCGGACATAAACTTCAATCGAACTCTTTCCCTGTGCAGGTGCGAATGGGAAAGTTTGGAAAGGGCAAATCAGAATCCTAGGGAGGAGAGTGCTTTAAAGGAATAGGGATAGAGAAGTAATTTGTTAGAAATCAATGGATGATTCAATCTTTCTATAGCTGAAGTTGGTGACATGCTGCACTTTGCAATGACTTTGTCATCCTTAAAAAGAGTGATTTTTTTTAGTTGAAGAATTACTTCTTTGAAGTGGCACCCTTCTTAAAAAATTTTGTTTCTTTACATCAATAGTTTTTGCTCAGTTGAATTGCTTAATTAGGCACTTGGTCAGGTGAACAAGTAATGTTATGGATTCTGGAGATAGGTCGGGAGTCCGGCCATATGTTGAACGTCGATGCCAACCATTCAACAGTTAATTCGAACTGAGCGTCAGCGCCTTACGCGTAAGACCAAATCACCAGCCTTGCGAGCTTGTCCTGAAAGGAGGGGAGTTTGCACGAGGGTTTATACATCCACACCTAAAAAGCCTAATTCAGCCCTCCGAAAGGTAGCTCGTGTTCGTTTGACCTCAGGCTTTGAAGTTACTGCTTACATCCCTGGTATTGGTCACAATCTCCAGGAACACTCTGTTGTTTTGCTGCGAGGAGGCAGAGTGAAAGATCTTCCTGGTGTCAGATATCACATAATCCGAGGAACACTTGATACCGCTGGAGTAAAGGACCGCCGTCAGGCACGATCAAAGTACGGTGCTAAAGCGCCAAAGGAGTAACAATCCAGGCGACTTAAGTTTTTGAATTTTTTCCTAGTTCATTTCATTCAATTTTGACGTTTTATGTCTCGTCGTAACGCTGCTGAAAAACGCCCAGTTCTTCCAGATCCTCAGTTCAATAATCGTCTTGCGACAATGATGGTCGCAAGACTTATGAAACATGGAAAGAAATCCACAGCCCAAAGAATTTTGGCTGAGGCGTTTGGATTGATTCATGAGCGCACTGGGACTGATCCTATTGAGCTATTTGAGACAGCTATTAAAAATGCAACTCCACTTGTGGAGGTGCGAGCACGGCGTGAAGGTGGTGCTACTTATCAAGTTCCTATGGAAGTACGTCAGGAGCGCGGCACTGCCATGGCACTTCGTTGGTTAGTTAATTTCTCTAGGTCAAGAAATGGTCGCAGCATGGCCCAAAAGCTAGCTTCAGAACTAATGGATGCAGCTAACGAATCTGGTAGTGCTGTTCGCAAACGGGAGGAAACTCATAAGATGGCTGAAGCGAATAAAGCCTTCGCTCATTACCGTTATTGATTTTTAATAAAGCACTTCAATTATCGAGATATCAAAATCGAGGGGGCTGGCCTGTAGAGTCACACCCGCATTTTATCCCCCCATTCCGGAGATTTTCCCGTGGCTCGTGCCTTCCCCTTGGAACGCGTCAGAAATATTGGAATCGCAGCCCATATTGACGCTGGCAAAACAACTTGCACAGAGCGGATTTTGTTTTATTCCGGTGTCGTTCACAAAATGGGGGAGGTTCATGATGGTGCAGCTGTAACTGACTGGATGGCGCAGGAAAGAGAGCGCGGCATCACAATTACTGCTGCTGCGATCTCAACAACTTGGCTAGATCACAGAATAAATATCATTGATACTCCTGGTCACGTTGACTTCACTATTGAGGTTGAACGCTCCATGCGTGTACTGGATGGGGTTATTGCTGTTTTTTGCGCTGTTGGTGGTGTTCAACCTCAATCAGAAACTGTTTGGAGACAGGCTGACCGTTACTCAGTTCCGAGGATGGTTTTTGTTAATAAAATGGATCGTACTGGAGCGGACTTCCTAAAAGTTTATGGGCAGATTAAAGATCGTTTAAAGGCAAATGCAGCTCCTATTCAGTTACCAATCGGAGCAGAAAATGATCTGAAGGGAATAGTTGACCTTGTTAAGAATAAGGCCTTTATTTATAAAGATGACCTTGGAAAGGACATTGAAGAAACGGACATTCCTGCAGATATGGAAGAGCTTGCTGCTGAGTGGCGCTCAAAGTTGATGGAGTCTGTAGCGGAAACAGATGAAACTCTTATTGAGACATTCCTGGATCAAGGGGAACTGACTCAAGATCAGCTTGAGAAAGGAATTCGGGAAGGAGTTTTAAAGCATGGTCTTGTCCCAATGCTTTGTGGGTCAGCTTTCAAAAATAAAGGAGTGCAATTGCTTCTTGATGCAGTTGTGGATTATCTACCAGCCCCTGTAGATGTCCCTCCTATACAGGGGTTGCTTCCTAATGGGGATGAGGCATTACGTGCTTCTGATGACAATGCTTCATTTAGCGCTTTAGCGTTCAAAGTTATGTCAGACCCTTATGGCAAGCTGACTTTTGTGCGGATGTATTCAGGAGTTCTTTCTAAAGGGAGCTACGTGCTTAATTCAACTAAAGATGAGAAAGAGAGAATTTCCCGTTTGATAATCCTTAAAGCTGACGACCGTGAAGAAGTTGATGAACTTCGAGCAGGTGATCTTGGTGCAGTCCTTGGTCTGAAAAATACCACCACTGGCGATACCTTATGCGATACAGATGATTCAATTGTTCTTGAAACGCTTTTTATCCCAGAACCTGTTATTTCAGTCGCTGTAGAGCCAAAGACTAAGGGTGATATGGAGAAACTTTCTAAAGCACTTACGGCTTTAGCAGAGGAAGATCCCACATTCCGTGTGGCTACTGATCCTGAAACCAATCAAACGGTTATTGCAGGAATGGGAGAACTTCATCTTGAAATACTGGTAGATCGTATGTTGCGAGAGTTCAAGGTAGAAGCAAATATTGGTGCTCCTCAGGTTTCTTATCGGGAAACTATTCGTGCTAGTGCATCTGGAGAAGGTAAATTTGCAAGGCAAACTGGTGGTAAAGGTCAATATGGACATGTTGTTGTAGAAGTTGAGCCAGGCGAGCCAGGTTCAGGATTCGAGTTCGTTAACAAAATTGTGGGCGGAGTTGTTCCTAAGGAATACATCAAACCAGCCGCTTCTGGGATGAAGGAAACCTCAGAGTCTGGAGTTATTGCTGGTTATCCATTGATTGATGTGAAGGTAACCCTTGTTGATGGTTCCTATCACGATGTTGACTCATCTGAGATGGCTTTTAAAATTGCCGGATCAATGGCCTTCAAAGATGGCGTCAAAAAGTGTAAACCTGTACTGCTGGAGCCAATGATGAAGGTTGAAGTTGAGGTGCCTGAGGATTTTCTTGGCTCTGTCATTGGCGACCTTTCCTCCCGACGTGGTCAGGTCGAAGGACAGTCCATTGACGATGGACTGTCTAAAGTGAATGCAAAAGTGCCTCTGGCTGAAATGTTTGGCTACGCCACTACACTCCGATCAATGACCCAGGGTCGGGGTATCTTTTCAATGGAGTTCAGCAATTACGAGGAAGTTCCCCGTAATGTGGCTGAAGCCATCATCTCCAAGAATCAGGGCAATTCCTGATCTCTGAACGTCCCTTATTTACCCCCCGATTCTTTAACAAAATGGCTCGCGAGAAATTTGAGAGGAACAAGCCTCACGTAAACATTGGCACCATTGGTCATGTGGATCATGGGAAGACAACCCTAACTGCAGCGATTACAAATGTGCTTGCCAAAAAGGGGCAAGCCAAAGCTCAAGATTATGGAGATATCGACGGTGCTCCTGAAGAGCGTGAACGTGGTATCACAATTAATACTGCTCACGTGGAATATGAGACTGATGGACGTCACTATGCCCATGTCGACTGTCCTGGCCATGCGGACTATGTGAAAAATATGATCACAGGGGCCGCTCAGATGGATGGAGCAATAATTGTTGTTGCAGCTACAGACGGTGCCATGGCGCAGACAAAAGAGCATATCCTGCTCGCTAAGCAAGTTGGTGTCCCTTCATTGGTAGTGGCACTTAACAAATGCGACATGGTGGATGACGAGGAAATGATTGAGCTTGTTGAGATGGAGATACGCGAGCTCCTCACAAGTTATGACTTCCCTGGCGACGACCTTCCTGTCATTCAGGTTTCAGCCCTTAAGGCTCTTGAAGGTGATGCTGAATGGGAAGCAAAAGTTGAGGAATTAATGAAAGCTGTGGATGATTCCATCCCCGAACCTGAAAGAGAAGTTGATAAGCCATTTCTGTTAGCTGTGGAGGATGTTTTTTCCATTACAGGCCGAGGAACAGTTGCAACTGGTCGTATTGAAAGAGGAAAAGTAAAAGTCGGGGAAGAAATCGAAATAGTAGGAATTCGAGACACTCGCCTCACAACTGTTACCGGTGTAGAGATGTTCCGTAAACTTCTTGATGAGGGTATGGCTGGTGATAACGTTGGCCTGCTGCTTAGAGGAATACAAAAGGAAGATATTGAACGTGGGATGGTTCTAGTTAAGAAAGGTTCGATTACTCCTCATACCAAATTCGAAGGTGAGGTTTATGTACTTAAGAAGGAAGAGGGTGGAAGGCATACCCCATTCTTTGCAGGTTATCGCCCACAGTTTTATATCCGCACTACTGATGTAACTGGGCAAATCACTGCATTTACTTCTGACGATGGAAGCAATGTTGAAATGGTCATGCCAGGTGATCGAATCAAGATGACTGGTGAATTAATTTGCCCAGTAGCTATCGAGCAAGGTATGCGTTTCGCAATTAGAGAAGGTGGTCGCACTATTGGTGCAGGGGTTGTTTCTCGAATTATTGAGTAGATCCTTCTTGAGGATGGCTAGATTTTTCACTGGTCATCCTCTAATGTGTAACCTTTGGTTTTGATAAATTCACTTAACTGAATTTCTAACGAACCTTGATAATCAATCTTTTAACCCTTTAAGGCAACTACCCAGGAAACTTTTATGTCTGCTGCCATTGCTCAACAAAAGATTCGTATTCGCCTTAAAGCCTTCGATAGACGAATGCTTGATCTTTCGTGTGAAAAAATTATAGAGACTGCTGATAATACTGCTGCCACTGCAATTGGTCCGATACCTCTTCCTACTAAAAGAAAAATTTATTGCGTCTTGAGGTCACCTCACGTTGACAAGGATTCAAGGGAGCATTTTGAAACACGTACTCATAGAAAGCTTATAGATATTTATAGCCCTTCTGCTAAGACGATTGATGCACTGATGAAGTTAGATTTACCAAGTGGCGTTGATATTGAAGTTAAGCTCTAATACCTTCTTTTCAACCAATTGGAGCTAAATTCTCTTAGGATTTAGTTCTGTTTGGAAAGCTTCCAGTGACCGACCTGGCTGTCAGGGAGTTACCACTTTTTCCCCTGCCTGATGTAGTCCTTTTTCCACAAGAAGTTTTACCTCTGCATATATTTGAGTCTCGCTACAGAATTATGCTTAGGAGTGTGTTGGAGAGTGATAGCCGTTTTGGTGTTGTTCGCTGGGACCCACTGAACAAGACAATGTCAGACGTAGGTTGTTGTGCAGAAATTATCAAATGTCATACATCTGAAGATGGACGTAGCAACATCATCACAATGGGGCAGCAAAGATTCCGCATCCTTGAGGTGATTAGAGAAGCTCCTTTTGCTACTGCCATGGTTAGTTGGATCGAGGATGAAGAGGTCAAAAACTCTGATGAATTGAATAAGCTTTCGGATGCGGTTTTGACTGCTCTTGGAGATGTTGTTTCTCTAACAGGCAAATTGCGAGACTCGCAAACAGTATTACCTGAAGATCTCCCCGACTTGCCTAGGGAATTATCATTTTGGATTGCAGCTCATCTTGCAGGACCTGTAGCCAAGGAACAACAGTATTTATTGGAATTAAATAATACTTTTGATCGTTTGCAACGTGAATTCGAAATGTTAGATCACACTCGCAAACAACTTGCAGCTCGCTCAGTTCTTAAAGAGACCTTCCCTAATGTTGATAAGGCCAATAATTGATGAGTATTTCGTTTTGGGTATTCACTTCTCTCATCGTTCTATTGGTCTTTTATTTGTTGGCCTGGGGCACTCAAGTGAGAAGATACACCTCTAGTAGCACTGTTGCTAATGCATATGATTCTTGGACAAATGATCGGCTTTTAGAACAATTGTGGGGTGAGCATGTGCATCTTGGCTATTACCCTGATTTAGGCAGGGGAATTGATTTTCGGTTAGCAAAGATTGACTTTGTTCATCATTTAGTGCGATGGAGTGGTTTGGATCAACTCCCTCCTGGTTCGAGAGTTCTGGATGTTGGCTGTGGCATTGGCGGAAGTTCAAGAATTTTGTCTAGGGAGTACGGTTTTGATGTCATAGGAATAACAATTAGCCATGCACAAGTTCAGCGTGCAAAGGAGCTGACACCAAAGGATCTTCTGTGCCATTTTGAGGTAATGGATGCTCTCGATTTAAAGTTTGATCAGAGTAGTTTTGATGGTGTTTGGAGTGTTGAAGCTGGTCCTCATATGCCTGACAAGCAGCTTTATGCAGATGAAATGCTAAGAGTTCTTAGACCTGGTGGAGTTTTGGCTGTTGCAGATTGGAACTCAAGAGAATCAGTTACTGGAATTAGGAGCGGTTTCGAGAGGTTTGTTATGAGCCAACTCCTTAATCAATGGGCTCACCCTGATTTTGCAACTATTCATGGGTTCCGTCAAAATTTGATAAATAGTCGTTTCTCTGGTGGCTTTGTTGACAGCGAAGACTGGACAAAATTTACTTTGCCTTCCTGGATAGATTCTATTTTGGAAGGTTTTCGGCGTCCTGGCGCTGTTCTTAGTCTTGGCCCAGGAGCTTTGCTCAAGGGACTTAGAGAGATTCCAACAATTGTATTGATGCGATGGGCATTTGCTAATGGATTAATGCAATTTGGTGTTTTTCGTTCTCGTGGATAGTTAGTTGTTAGTTAACATCTATTTCAGTACTTGTGTAAGCCCCAAAATTCACTAGATGTTCACATAGAGGTTCTAATGTATTTATTAATTTAAGATGGGATCCTTCAGAAGAGTTAGATAATTCTAGATCAACAAAAAAAACATATTCCCCTAGCTCTCTTTTAGACGGTCTGGATTCAATTCGGCTCATATTCAATCCTAGATTTGCAATATAAGAAAGAGCTTTTAATAGTGCTCCAGGTTCATTTGCTTTAAGTGAAAAGGCGAGGCTAGCGATATTTCCCTTTTGGAGGGGAACAACATGTTGCAGTAAAACAAATCTTGTCCTGTTCCCAGCAACATCGTTAATTGGGTAAGCAAGTTCTTTTAGGTCTCTCAAGCTTTTTTCAGGCTTTGAGGCAATTGCCGCACGAAATTTGCTATTTTTCACCATTCGGACTGCTTCAGCAGTGGAGTTTGTTGGAAGTTGAAGTGCATTAGGGAGATTTTTATTCAACCACCCGCTGCATTGGGCAAGAGCTTGAGGATGAGAAAGAACTTCAGAAATTTCATTTATTGATCCACTACTTAATAAGCAATGACGTATAGGAAGTATTAATGCTCTCCGAATAAATAAATTTGGATAGTTCCAGAGAGCATCAAGAGTTGCAGTCACCCCACCTTCTACTGAGTTTTCTATTGGAACTACTGCAACATCACAAAGTTTCTTTGCAGCATGTTCAATAACTGAGCGTAACCCGACACAAGGAACAAACTCAGGCTTATCTAATTTTTCTAGCTTTATAAGGCTATAAGCGGCCTTTTCGGCGTAGGTCCCCTCAGGTCCAAGAAAGGCCACTCGAGTCGGCATTACAAAAAAAGCACTGAAGGGTCGATAGGATCATGGCGCGTCACTCGCCGATTATGCCTCTGGCTTTCGAAGCTCGGCAGAAACTTGATCTCCCGATAAAGAGGAACGCAGATCGTCTCTCTGAATATCTCCTACAACAGGAGAGAGTGGTTGGTGCCATGTTGGATTCGAAAAAACTTACTCTGCTTGGCCCAGGAAGTTATAGATATAACGTCACCAGCTTTAAGGTGTTTCAGTTGGAAGTTAATCCAGTTGTATCAATAGCTGCCGTGAATAGTGAGGGCGCACTCACTATGAGTGCTACTGATAGTCAGCTTGATGGACTTGGCTTGGTGGATGACTTTGTCTTAACACTAAATGCAACTTTGGAGGCTACTGCCCAAGGCCTTGAGGGCGAAGCCTTGCTGGGGGTGACAGTTAGTCCTCCTCCACTTTTGAGATTGATTCCAGGTCAAGTGCTGGAAAGTACAGGTCAATCCATTCTTAGTACTATTCTGCTTGGCATTAAGGCTCGTGTTAGGCAGCAACTAGTTGATGATTTTAGGAATTGGTGTGAAGAGTAAATTTGTTTTTTAGACAAATTAAAGACTTAGTTTGGTTAGAAACGACTTACGATGCAAAGAGGTTGGGCCTAGAGTTAGAAGTACCTTTCTGTGCAATTGGGTTCCGTAACCTACATTTGTTTTAAGACCATATGCGGGGTATCGCGTTGCTAAGCGTTTAATAACTTCATCACGTCCTTCTTTGGCTAGAACACTTGCTGCTGCAATTTCAGCAGATTTACTATCTCCGTGTACCAATGTTTTTTGAGGTCCATACCACAGCCTGAGGGGCAGCACTCCATCAACTAAAAGCAGACTGATTGGATGGTTAAGTTTTTGGAGGGCTCTTAGCATTGCTAGCTCAGTGGCTTTCCTGATACCAATTGAGTCGATTTCTTTAGCAGATGATTGACCTAGAGCCCAGTGCTTAGCGTTTTGTTTAATAAGAGGAACAAGCATTGCTCTTTTCTTTGCTGTTAAGGCTTTGCTGTCTTTTAAACCAGCGTTTAGCAAAGTTTGTCGAGCAAGCTCATTATTTAGACCAACTGCACCTGCAAAGACTGGCCCAAATAAAGCCCCTCTGCCAACTTCATCTACTCCTACGATTTGGCTTTCATTAAGAACCATTTTCGTTGGTAGCAGACGAACGTCTCCTACGACGACGAGGATCTTCGACTTCTTTTTCTATTTGTGCGGAAGGATCAGATTCTGAAAATTCAGGGGTTGTTAATTGGTCATTTTCTTCAGTTGAAGTGGTCGGGATACTTATAGCCTCTTTTTGTGTCTCTTGAGAAATGGTGGGAGTGATTTCTTCTCCACCAATTGATGATTGATGGTCAATAGTGCCTCGGGTAATTACTCGATTGGTATTCCCATTGCCACTTCTGCCTCTTTTCCGGCGACGTTGCGCTGTTGCAGCCATTTGATTTTGGGACTCTTCTAAAACTTTTTCTACTTCTTCTCCAGGTCTAACTATGCGTACTAACAAGTTGTCATTGGTTGGTGTAGGTTCCAGCAAGAGAACAGGATTTAACCCCAAATAACTAAAAACTTCTTCCTGTTCAGAACTCATTTGGACGCCAATGAGTTCTGGCTCTTGCCTATGACTTGAGACTTCTGAAGAAGTTGTTTCCGTTGAAGTTTCTTGGAGTCTTTGGGCCCCGCCTTGAACTGAGAGTGAGTTGACTTCATTGCTACGGTTTTTTCCTAACCGTTTTCGAGGAAGATTGTTGCTCTCTAATGAAATTTGTTCAGTTGATTTGGTAGTACTAGTAGATCTCACTAAACCACTAGCTGTGGCTAGAGGTTGTAGTAAGTCAATGCCAGGCAAGGAAGCGATGTGTCCAAGACCACCACAGTTTTGGCATGTCTTCCCAAATAACTCATAAATATTTTGGCCTTGGCGCTTTCTAGTTAGTTCAACAAGTCCTAATTCAGTAAGCTGTGCAATTTGTGGACGCGAAGAGTCATTTCGGACTGCTGAAGTGAAATATTCTAGTAACTGTAATTGATCTCTTCTTGACTCCATATCTATGAAATCGATAATGATTACCCCCCCGATATTGCGAAGCTTTAATTGCCTAGCGATCTCGATTGCTGCTTCACAATTCGTCCATAAGACAGTTTCTCGAGCATTTGCTGACCGTGTAAAAGAGCCTGAATTGACATCGATAACTGTGAGAGCTTCAGTTGGCTCGATAATGATATAACCACCTGAAGGAAGATCCACTCTTGGTTTTAGCGCATCATTAATTGCTGTGTTTATTCTGAATTGATCAAGTAAACTATTTGCACCGCTATGAGATTCAACTAATACATTAGGACTATCTTGAGCTAGAAAACTACTGACACGATCAACGGCCTTAGCTTGATCAACTACAACTCGTATTAAATCAGGACCTATATGATCTCTGAGTATGCGATTAATGAAATCTTCGTCTCGATTTAGTAGTACTGGTGGTGGGTAGCTTTCAGAGGCTTGTTGGATAGCTTCCCACTGTTGAAGAAGACTTTCAAGGTCATCGATTAATAATTCTTCGGTGACACCTTCTGCTTCAGTACGAATTAAAAGGCCATTGCCAGGTGGCTTAATTAAGACTCCAAGAGCTCTAAGTCGATTTCGCTCTCCCTCAGAGCTTATTCGTCGAGAGATATTGACTCCTTGATTATGAGGTTGAAGTACTAAGTAACGACCTGGTAGAGACAGGTTCCCTGTGAGTCTGGGACCTTTGGTTCCTGTTGGTTCCTTCATTACCTGCACTAATACAGGCTGCCGAGGCTCTAGCAGTTCAGTAATTCCTGCTTGCCCTTTTTTAAGCCTTAAGGGGCCTAAATCCGTGACATGAATAAATCCATTCTTTTCACTTTCTCCGATATTTACAAAAGCTGCATCTATTCCAGGGAGAACGTTTTCAACCGTCCCTAGATAGACATCTCCAATTTGGTAGCGACCTTGGGCGACGATTAATTCATCTACTCGCTCATCTGTGAGCACTGCTGCTATACGCAACTGCTCTGCGATGACAATTTGCTGGGGCATATATTAGAAGAAAGTAGGAGCCCTACTTGGCTCAGAAACGATTGCAAACTTGCAGTAACTCTGCGAAGTTTTGAAAAATGAATGGTTAACGACCAAAGGTCGATTGCAGAAATGAAAGGAGCAATTACCCCTTGGGAGTAGGGGCTTGCTTATTCGTAACTAACGAACTGGAATCTGTGAGGGGCAACAGGCCTCGATTTCCTCAAAATTGGGGTTAAATAAGGCCTGGACGCACTTGCGACAAAAGCTGCCGTATCCTTTGCGTCTATATATGACCCTAGCATTTAAGTAACTGGATTTCATCTCTTTGCACGTTGGATATTTCCAGTGGGAGACCAAGGGATTCCTCTACCCAGTGTTTGATTTGTATAGGCTTAATACTCCTTCCTTGTTTATCTATAACTGCATTGAGTTGCATTCGGACTCCTTTAAGTGCGATTAATGCTTCTCCTTTATTTCTATTGATATCCATTCCCAAGGAAGATAGTTCTGGACGACAGTTTCGTTTCCTGGGCCTTCCTTTTTTGTCCGTATCATTCCAAATTAATTCCTTTGCCATTAAAAGTGAGTTAATTGCTGCCTTCCACTCGGCTTGAGTTGGATTACATTTTGAAATCACTGTTAGGTTAAAACTCCAAATCGAAGCAGCTATTTCTTGTGCAAGACTGGTTTTACTTATAGGTTTAATTTTTGCATTAATTAGATTGAGGCCTTGTGGAAGGTTTTTTTGTAGCTTTTGCCTGACGATTTCGGCCTCAACTGGCTGGAAGAAATCAATATCTACCCATTCTCCTAAGGCTTCAACTCCTAGCGGTAAAGCAAGAGCAATTTGTAATCGTGGAAGGGGATGAAACCCACCGCTATAACTCACTGGTAACTGGCTTCGTCGAAGAGCTCTTTCAAATAGGCGCAAAATATCCAGATGACTTAGGAGTTCTATAGGATTTCGCTTAGAAAATTGGAATCGAATTCGACAGAGTCGCTGTGTTGGAGGTGATTGTTGAGGTACCTGTGCCGGGACTTTTGGGGCTGGAACAATTACGTTATGCCCTAGCTCAGGACCGCAAACTCCACATTTGCTGCAGCTATCAAATGAACAATCTGGGACTATTTTTTCATCTAGAGCTCTTTGAAGGTCTTCTGCTAACCAACTCTTGTCTATGCCTGTATCAATGTGATCCCAAGGTAGTGGTTTGGTACAAAATTTGATTAGTTCATTGCCTCTCAAAGCTTCTACAGAATCCCATTCCCCTATTTCAAATTTTCTGTACTTACCTTCGAGCCCAGCATGCGCAATAGCTTTTCGCCATGCTTCATAAGTACGATCCAAAGATTCGTACCATGCGTCCATTCCAGCACCTTCTCTCCAAGCTTTTTCTATGACATCTGATAGCCGTCTATCTCCTCGGCCAATGAAGTCTTCCATTGCAGATAGTCGTATATCAGTGAAGTTTGCTTTGATGTTTTTAAGAGAAAGTAATTGATCCTTCAGTAGTTCTTGCTTGCGCTCTAATTGTGCTTTAGAAACACTGTGCCATTGAAATGGAGTATGAGGCTTTGGAGTGAAATTGCTAATGGTTAAGTGCAATTTTAATCTGCCTAAGTCAAGACATTTTTCTTGAAGCATTTGACAGGTTGAGGCAATTCCTAAAACGTCTTCAGAGGTTTCACTAGGGAGTCCAAGCATGAAGTAGAGCTTTACCTTTCGGTATCCGCTTTCCATAGCAGTGCGAATTCCTTTCAGAAGATCAGCATCGGTAAGTCCTTTGTTGACTACGTCTCTTAATCTTTGAGTGCCAGCTTCTGGGGCAAAGGTCAGTCCTGCTTTCCTGTTCCCACCAAGGATGTGAGCAATATCGTCATTAAATCGATCTATTCGTTGGCTTGGTAATTGCAATGAGATGTTTTGGTCTGAAAGCCTTTTTCGAAGCTCCACTCCTACTGCAGGTAAGGCTAAATAATCACTGCAACTAAGGGAGAGTAAGGAAAAGTCGCTATACCCAGTTTCTTTCATACCCGCTTCAACTGCATTGATGACTTCTTTTGGATCAACATCTCTTGCCGGTCTTGTCAGCATCCCTGGCTGGCAAAAACGGCACCCACGTGTACAACCTCTGCGTATTTCTACAGTCAGTCGATCATGAACTGTTTCGATATATGGGACTAAACCTATTGCATATTGGGGCATTGGTGTTGCTACTCGTCTTATTACTCTTTTCTGTATTGATGGTTCAATAGGGGAAAGTGAGCATGAATTTGTCCCATCTTTGTATAGAGAAGGTACATAAACCCCTGGAATTTCAGAGAGATCTAGAAGTAATGCATGACGGGAAAGTTTGTTTTTTTTGGATTCGGCCACTACAAGACCAATTTCTGGCAATAGCTCTTCTCCATCGCCAAGCGCAATAAAATCGAAGAACTTTGCGTAGGGTTCAGGATTGCTTGTAGCTGTTGGACCACCAGCAAATATGAGTGGTGGCGAGTTTGGGTGATCTATAGGTAGATCGGTACGATCTGCTGCGTACAAAGGTATAGCTGATAAATCCAACATGTCTAAAATGTTGGTTGCAATTAACTCATAACTGAGACTGAAGCCAAGTATGTCGAATGCATAAAGTGGTCTTCGACTTTCTACTGCAAATAAAGATATAGAGCGTTCTCTTAGTCGTCTAGATAGATCAATTGCAGGCATATATGCCCGGTCACAGAGTTGGCCGGGGACTGTATTTAAAATTGAATACAGAATTATATGCCCAGAATTGCTTATTCCTATTTCGTAAAGATCTGGGTAAGTTAGTGCCCATCTCACCTTTGCGCTGTCCCAGTCACGTTCTTTAACTCCTAATTCATGACCCATATATCTTGCAGGTTTCGCGATTTCAACATCCACCAATTTTTTAAAATCAATTGGCTCTAGTTGCAGACATTGATTTAGAGACTTGTTTGAGGCAATAAGCATGGCCGAAAAAAGTCCTCTCTGAAATACATCGTATGGAAGTACTCCACAGAGTGACGCTTTTCATAGCAAGATGCGAAGGACTAATGCATTTGCTACGTGGTTCTGGTCAATTCCAATTACCTCAAACTTAAAGCCGGCTATCTCTTTCCTGAGATTGCTAGAAGAGTTAAAGCCTTTAGCTTGGCTCATCCAAAGGCCAATTTAATTCGGTTGGGCATCGGGGATGTCACAGAACCTCTTCCGTTAGTTTGTAGAGATGCTATGAAAATAGCCATTGATGAAATGGGGACAGAATCTGGCTTTCATGGTTATGGCCCCGAACAAGGATATTTGTGGCTTCGAGAAAAGATTGCGAAATGGGATTATCAAGAACGTTCTTGTCAGGTAAGTGCAGATGAGATCTTTATTTCTGATGGCTCCAAGTGTGATAGCAGTAACATTCTTGATATTCTTGGAGAAGCTAATCGAATTGCTGTTACCGACCCTGTTTATCCCGTTTATGTGGATAGCAATGTCATGTCAGGTAGAACAGGCGACGCATTAGATGTCGGACAGTATCAAGGCCTTACTTACTTACCAATAAATGAAAATAATAATTTTCAGGCTCAGATCCCTGTTGGAGCAGTGGATCTAATTTATCTTTGCTTCCCTAATAACCCTACTGGTGCAGTTGCGTCTAAGGAACAGTTGGCTGAATGGGTTGCTTATGCTCAAAAGCATGACGCATTAATTCTTTTTGATGCTGCCTATGAGTCTTTTATTCAAGATGAATCTTTACCTCATTCGATATATGAAATTGATGGTGCACGCAATTGCGCAATTGAATTTCGGTCCTTTTCTAAAAATGCAGGGTTTACAGGAACTCGTTGTGCTTTCACAGTCATTCCTAAAACCTTGAAAGGTAAAGATAATAATAGTAATCCAGTAGAACTTTGGAGCCTGTGGAATCGTCGACAGAGCACTAAATTTAATGGAGTTAGTTATATTGTTCAAAGAGGAGCAGAAGCTGTTTATTCAGAGCAAGGTCAGCTGCAAATAAAATCTCTTGTTGGTTTTTATATGGAAAATGCAGCAATAATTAGACGCTCATTAATTGGAGCAGGCTTTACAGTTTATGGAGGGGAACATGCCCCTTATGTATGGATCAAGGTTCCAGAAGGAATGAATTCATGGAATTTCTTTGATTTTTTACTTGAAAAAGCTAATGTGGTAGGTACTCCTGGGAGTGGTTTTGGAGTATCTGGAGAGGGTTACTTTCGGTTGTCGGCCTTTAATAGCCGTATGAATGTTGAAGAAGCAATGCAAAGAATCGTCAATTTAAAATGAAACACTTTATTGACCAACTGACCTATTCTTCAAGCTTAGGACTATGTAAAAGATCGTCTGTCTTGGTGTTAGGAACTATAGCCAGACCTGGTGGGACAACAGTTGTAGAAAAGAAAGTAGAGAGAGTTCGTAAGTTATCGCCTAGGTATAAAGTTTTGCTGCATAATGACCCTGTAAATACTATGGAATATGTCGTGAAGACGTTACGCCAAGTTGTTCCACAACTTAGTGAACAAGATGCAATAGCAGTCATGCTTGAAACTCATAATACAGGAATTGGATTAGTTATTATTTGTGATATTGAGCCAGCTGAGTTTTATTCCCAAACTCTTAACTCTAAGGGTTTAACAAGTACCATTGAAAAAGAAACCTGATCTCTTTTATTGCTATTTTCTGGAGTAATTGGATAACCCAACGAAGTCGTTGGGTTCCTACTATTACATTAATGCCATTAGTTTATATTTGTGGATGGCTAAGTGTTAAACCCTTAGCATTGCTTTGGCCTGACCTACAAAAGCAAGATATTTCTCTTTTGGGAACTATTGTTAGCTTTGTTCTCTTTGTATCACTTCTTTCAAGCTGGTCGAAAATACGTTGGGGCAATGATGACTGTTTCATTCCTCTTGGTCTAGTTGGACTAGGAAGGAAAGTATCAGTGAAATTGTTTCTTAGAGGCCTTTTTAAGTCATTTGGATTACTGGCTTTTGTTTTAACTCCTTTACTTTTTTCACCTTATGGCAAGTGGTTGGGTTATTCAAATGGCGACATTTTGGTTAATGCTTTATTCCTAGGTCTTGTGGTTGGCTTTGCTGAAGAAATTATTTTTCGGGGTTGGTTATTTTTGGAAATGAATCAATTAGTTGGGACTCGTTGGGGAGTGATCATTCAAGCTGTAGTTTTTAGTCTTGTGCATACAAGATTTAGCCTTGCCTTTTGGGAATTACTTGGCCTTCTGCTTGGATTATTTCTTTTAGGGTTGTTGTTGGCCTTTATGCGAATGATTGATCATGGATCCTTGTGGGGGTGCATGGGTCTGCATGGTGGCTTGGTGGGCGGATGGTTTTTGGTTTCTGCTGGCTTGGTTGAGTTTTCTCCCGAAACTCCTGGTTGGTTATTTGGACCAGGGGGGGCAGCTATTAATCCTCTTGGAGGATTAATAGCTATTTTTGCTTTGATAATGATTCTTTTTCGTCAGCGCACTGCACTCGCCATTGCTGGTCGCCCTTTAAGAGGTGCTCGTAAGGCATCCTCTAATGGCGACTCACCATAATCTCTTTCCAGTAATGCCATTACAGTTTTCCCAAAATTTGTTGGGTCTTTATCGAAGGCTTCTAAACATATCCTTCCAAAAGTTTTACCCATTGGCTCTGGATTCCAGAGTAGTTTCCTTGCTGTCCAAGGCATCATGCTCATAGGATTATAACCAGGCTTAATTAGACCTTGTTCAAATCCATATTGTTCTAGATGTGTGTGAGGTTGAAGTCCAATGAAGAAGATTGCTGGGTCAACTTTGTCGGCTCCAAAAATACGCTCCAGCTCTTTGTGATAAGCAACTGTTTGACTAATAGTTTCAGGTCGCTCATCAATAACATTGAATGAGTAATTTACAGAAACCTTATCTTTAAAGCCTGCTTTGGCAAGCATTTTGCAGTTCTCTAGAACTGTTCGCAAGTTGTATCCCATGCGCATTTTTCTGACAAGCTCTTGTGACCCTGATGTGATTCCGATTTCAAAGTAGCTCATCCCAGTTGCAACCATCAATTCGGCCAATTCATAATCGAGATTATCTGCACGGATATAAGCGGCCCAATGTATATCTTTAAGCCCTGCATCTTGAATGCTTTTTAGGAGTTCCTTCGCATCTTTGATATATTGACGAGCTGGGATAAATTGTGCATCAGTAAACCAAAAACTTCTTACTCCTAATTCATATAATTGCCGCATTTCGCAAACTACTTCCTCGATTGGATTTATTCGAACTTTCTTTCCTTCAACTACTGTGTAAACGCAATAACAACAATTGTGAGGACATCCTCTTTTTGTTTGGACACCTACGTAGAAATCTCCTCCTTCAAGATACCAATCAAGTTGAGGCCAAATTGAACGAATATATTCATAGTTACATGCTGTTTTAGGAAGACTAATAGGCTGTTCATGAATAAGACCTTGCCTTATTTCCTCACCTACAACAAAACACCTTTCTCCTTTAATTGATTCTCTACGCAGTAATTTTTCTAATAAAGGTTCTCCCTCTCCTACAGAAATGATTGTTCCTTTTGGCAGGGTCTTTCCAAGTTGCTCATAAAAAACACTGACAGCGCCTCCCCCTAAGACTGCTTGAGCATTTTTGTTATGACGAAGTGCATATCGCAATCCTTTTCTTATTAGATGTTGGTTGCGACGTAATTCTCCGTAATGGCTAGCCATTAATCTCACTCCCCCAAAGGCTCCCCTTAGCCTTTTCAGAGGGTTACGTGCATAAAAAACTTCAAATGAATTCTGAAGAGGATTTCCTCCTCTTCCATCTACTGGTGCATATATTTGGATATCTCTCCAAGAAAAAACCAGTAAGGAAGGACGAAAATCATCTATTACCGCTAGTAAAACTCTTTCTACATCCAGGCTTGGTATTGCTGCTAGGTCTAGGATTTTTTGATCTATTTCAGGAAAAGACTTGTGTAAATGATCAGCAAGGTAAATAGGTCCTATAGGGAAAATAGGATTGCAAGGCAATCGAATTAATAGGACCCTATCGGCGTCTGGCTTATGGACAGATGCCTTTATGAGATTCGAATCAATAGTTGAAGCAGAACTCATCTAGTAATGCCTAGCTTTCTTGTAAGAGGCTGCAAATGAAAAAGACACTAACAATTGGGGAACTACTGCTAGCCCTTTTTGATTGCCATTCTATTTGCTTGATATGAGATATGAGATTTGATTGATTTAAACTTTTCTACAAAATATTTTCCGAAAAATCCCTTCCAATTTGGGGAAGAGAATGAAGTGAAGTAAAGCTTTCTCGAAAGTTTTTGGTCAAATTTCTCCAGATTGAAAAGAGAGTTGTTTTCATTTACAAAACCTTTTCAATTCTCTTCCACAGAATGGATCATTTTCCTTTAAAATCCAATCGACGGGTAATGCCCGTTCTTATCTAACGTCCCTTTGGGACTTCTATCACGTCCTCATGACCACCCTTCAGCAGCAGCGTTCTGCGCTGCTAAAAGGTTGGCCTCAGTTCTGTGAGTGGGTCACATCTACCAACAATCGTCTTTATGTCGGTTGGTTTGGAGTATTGATGATTCCTTGCTTGCTGTCGGCAACCATTTGCTTCATTATTGCCTTCATTGCTGCACCGCCGGTTGATATCGACGGTATCCGTGAACCTGTTGCAGGTTCTCTGATGTATGGCAACAACATTATTTCTGGAGCTGTTGTTCCTTCCAGTAATGCTATTGGTATGCACTTTTATCCCATATGGGAAGCTGCATCCATAGACGAATGGCTTTATAACGGCGGCCCTTATCAACTGATTGTTTTCCACTTCTTGATTGGAATTTGCGGTTGGATGGGACGTCAGTGGGAGCTTTCATACCGTTTGGGTATGCGCCCTTGGATTTGCGTTGCTTATTCGGCTCCTGTATCAGCTGCTTTTGCAGTGTTCCTTATTTATCCCTTCGGACAAGGTTCACTCTCTGACGGCATGCCCCTTGGTATTTCAGGAACCTTTAACTTCATGTTTGTGTTCCAGGCTGAGCACAATATCTTGATGCATCCTTTCCATATGGCAGGTGTAGCAGGAATGTTTGGCGGTAGTTTGTTCTCCGCTATGCATGGTTCACTTGTTACTTCATCTCTGATTCGCGAAACCACAGAGAATGAGTCACAGAACTATGGCTATAAGTTTGGCCAAGAGGAAGAGACTTATAACATCGTGGCTGCTCACGGTTATTTTGGTCGCTTGATCTTCCAGTACGCCAGTTTCAATAATAGTCGCAGTCTTCACTTCTTCTTGGCTATTTTCCCAGTTGTCTGCATTTGGTTGACTTCCATGGGCATTTGCACCATGGCATTCAATTTGAATGGTTTCAACTTCAACCAGTCAATTCTTGACGCTCAAGGAAAAGTAGTTCCAACTTGGGGAGACGTTCTGAACCGCGCCAACCTTGGTATGGAAGTAATGCATGAGCGTAATGCTCATAACTTCCCACTTGACCTTGCAGCTGCTGAGACCACATCTGTGGCACTTGTTGCTCCTGCAATTGGTTGAGCCTAAGTAAAATTATTGGTTACTTAGAAAAAGCTTGGTTTGACTGAGCTAAAAGCCCCCTCTTTTGAGGGGGCTTTTTTATATAGATGGAAATAGTTTTTTGCTTGTCATGGGTACATTTATTCTTCCTTGAGTAAAGCGCCTTAGAAAGCCGGTGACTGGATTTGAACCTGCGACCTACTGATTACGAATCAGTTGCTCTACCTCTGAGCTACACCGGCAGCAAAAGGAACTTAACATTATTGGTAAGTTCCTTTTGCTTTTGATCGATTGACTGAGAATTCTGGCTCCTCCTCTAAGTTGAACAATGAACTTCGAGATAAACTTCTTAAAGAATCAAGGACTCCGTTTCGAGGTCTTAGAAGAGGAATATGGCTTGCTCTTTTGGGCTCTTCATGTATTGGTATTTTTGTTATGACTTTTAGGGCATTATCTGGCCAGACTGTTCTCTTGAGTGATGCGGGAATTCAGATATGTGCTCTTTTGCTTTTTAGTGGCTTGTTGTATTTAGACCGGCCTAGTAGTAATTAAACAAAAAGAAGTATTTAATCATTGATGTCAATACTTTTCTGATGCTTATGGTTGTACTAATTATTTACGTGGAAATAATTAGTTGTCTATTTGTAGTTTTTAGGTAGTTAGTTTTCTCTTCTGGGTGACGTATTTATAAGCTTCAACATTATCGCCTTCTTGCCAGCTTGAGAAGCGATCACAACCTATTCCGCATTCGAAACCAGTTGCCACTTCTTTTACATCATCTTTATTGCGCCTTAGAGAGTCAAGATCTCCTTCAAAGACAATTTGATTGTTTCTCTTGACTCTTACTCTGCAATTACGTTGTAATTTTCCATTGGTTATATAGCAACCAGCAACTGAACTTTTTCCGATAGTAAAAATAGCTCGTACTTCTGCATTGCCTAGCGATTCTTCTATCATTTCTGGCTCAAGAAGTCCTTCCATCGCTGCTTGAATATCTTCAAGCAGCTTGTATATGACTTCGTAATCCCTAACATCTACACCTGTTGCATCAGCTGCACGCTTTGCTCCAGACGCCATTGAAGTATTGAAACCAACAACAACTGCTCCTGATGCTGCTGCTAAATCGATATCAGTTTCGGTGATTTCTCCTGGCGCTGAAAGTAGTACTCTGACTTGGACTTCGTCCTTGGGTAGTTGCTCTAGAGAACCCAAAATAGCTTCGACACTACCTTGAACATCAGCTTTTAAGATTAGATTTAGTTCCTTCAGCTCACCTTCACTGGCTTGATTGGACATAGCAGAAAGTGAGACACGCCTAGAAGCCATTTGTTGGGCTAGTCGGGTCGCACGTGCATCAGAGGCACGCTCACCTACAACTGCTCTTGCAGACTTCTCATCTGGATAAACTTCGAACTCATCTCCTGCAGTTGGAACTTCGTTAAAACCAAGTGCTTCCACAGCACTAGAAGGACCACTTTCTTTTAGCCTTCCGCCATGTTCATCAACCATAGCCCTGACTTTCCCAAGTACTGCACCAGCTGTGATTACATCTCCTGATCTTAGGGTGCCATTTTGAATTAATAATGTTGCGACGGGGCCTTTAGCTTTATCAAGGTGTGCCTCGATAACTGTTCCTTTTGCGAGGCGATCAGGATTGGCTTGAAGATCCTCAACTTCCGTAACCAACAAAATCATTTCTAGTAATTTATCTATGTTTTCTCCTTTAATTGCACTTACAGGGACCATAACTACATCTCCTCCCCATTCTTCAGATAGAAGTTCGTGTTCGGAGAGTTCTTGCTTTACTCGGTCAGAAGAAGCTCCCTCTTTATCAATTTTGTTAATCGCAACAACTATGGGGACTTCGGCTGCACGGGCATGACTAATTGCTTCTAATGTTTGAGGGCGAACTCCATCATCTGCAGCGACAACTAGTACTGCTACGTCTGTTACTTTTGTTCCTCTTGCTCGCATTGCTGTAAACGCCTCATGGCCTGGAGTATCAAGGAAAGTGAGCTTGCGTGGCTCTCCTTCATGTTTGATTTCAACTTGGTATGCACCAATGTGTTGTGTAATTCCACCGGCTTCTCCAGCTGCGACTCTTGCTTTCCTGATGGCATCTAAAAGACTTGTTTTTCCATGGTCGACATGACCCATAACTGTAACGACGGGAGGCCTTCTGATTAGATGAGCGAGATCTGTTTCCTCGATGATTTCGGATGTTTTCTTTGCGGCTTCTTCAACATCGTCTTGTAGTACCGGTACACCAAACTCTTCTGCGACAGTTTCAATTGTTGAGAGGTCCAGTGACTGAGTAACAGTTGCCGTTATTCCTTTGAAGAACAATGATTTGATGATTTCTGAACTTTCTACGCTGAGCATGTCAGCTAGTTCTTGTACCGTAAGATTTGCCTCGGGGACAATGATCATTTCAGGCCTGACTTGCTTAGCTTCTCTTGCTGCTCGAAGCTCCATTGCACGCCGCCGTTGTCTTTGACGAGTAGTTTCTTTCTTTCGTTTTCGCATTGCCGCCATTGGCTTGGCGGAAGCTTTTTGAGTGGTTTTTTGTTTGGCTGGGCGGGCTAGGCTTGCTGAAAGTACTACAGCTTGTTGTTCGCCAGCAAAGCCACTAGTTTCTGTTGTAAGTGCGTCGTCGTTTTCGCCAATAATATGAACTTTTTGACGTTGTTTTTGGGGAGATTTGCTGCGTAGAGCTTCGAGTTTTGCACTGTCATCCCAGTCTGGCTTACCTGTTCTTCTTGCCGCACCTGCTCCTCCAGGGCCTGGTCTATGAGTTGGCCTTTTAGGAGCAGGTGCAGGGGTTGGACGATTTACTGGTTGATTGGGTCCGTCTGATGTTGAGCCTTTAGGCCCCACAGTTGATCCATCGGGACGTCTCGGAGAAGGTACTCCTGGACGTCCAGTAGGTTTTTGGAGCTGCATTAGCTCACCAGGGGCAACTGGCTTCCTCATGCCTTGTGGCATGTTTGATCTAGGGGTTGGGCTTTGGCGGCTATTCGTATTGTTATCCCTAGATGATGCGCTATTTCCTCCCCTATCACGTCTAATAGGTTTACCTACTAGTTCAACAGGATTTCCAGTCGACCTGGGTTGACCTGGGCGACTTATGCCTTGTCTAGTAGGTGGATTGGGTCGCTGAGAGTTGCCGCCCCTTTGAGGTGAATTATTTCTTTGACTGGCTCCCCCTATTGGTCTTGGACTCACTCCAGGACGTCTTTGAGGAGGAGGAGTTGGGCGGCTAGGGGGGGCTACAGGCTGTTTTGGTTTTGGACGTCCAACTAATTCTGGCTTTGATGTTGGCCGTTGTGCAGGAGGTGATGGTTTGGTTGGCGGTGCGGCTCGATTGCCACTTTGTGTTGGTTGAGGCCTAGAAACGATCTTGGGTCTAGGAGCTGAAACTCTTGTTGGATTTGGGTTGCTAGGAGAAGAGGGGCGATTGGTGTTTTGATTTTTATTTCCTAAACCTGGTCGAATTGGTGCAGAGGGTTTTGCAGAGGGTTTGTTTGTTTCTCTTGAGGTTGGTGCTAATGGTCTAGTTGGAGGAGAGGGACGGGTAGCAGGTGCTTTTGGAGAGTGTTGCGTCGTTGCTGGAGTGCTTTTTGCAGGTTTGGGTATGTCTAGGGCTTTAGGTCGTGTTGGTGAATGGGGGCTAGTTGAAGCTGATTGTTTATCAGCTTTCTTAGGAAGTACTGGTTTTAGTGGAGAGGTGGGTTTCTTGGGGATTTCTGGAGTTTGTTTTTCTATCCTTCTCCTATCTCCTAGTTGCTCTTTAGTGGGCTTGTCGGAAGCTTTCTTGACCGAAAGGATTACCTTTTCAGATTGAGGCTTTTGTTTGGTTGGCGCCTTACTCGAGCCAACATTTTTTGCTGCTAACAAATGCCCACGGATTCTCTTTGCTTCTGCATCGCTGATAGAACTGCTATGGCTCTTTGCTGCAATAGAAAGCTTGTGAGCGGCATCGAGCACATCCTTATTCTCCAGGCCCAAGTCCCTGGAAAGCTCGTAAATTCTGATTTTGCCGCTGCTGGTCATTAAGTTCTCCGATCGTTCGGTGCAACGTTTGCCGTGGGACTTCACTTATCGTGGAGCCATAGTTCATATTGCCTCAATGTCTGCATCAATGCAGTGATTTAGCCGCTTTTGCAGCATCTCCACAATGCTTGCTGGCACCTGACAACGCAGAGCCTTTTGAAGACGTTTGCGTCGATAGGACTCTTTAAAGCAAGTCTCAGTCGGACAAAGATAGGCTGATCGTCCCATCCCTCCGTCGAGAACTATGCCATCCTGATAGTCTTTTGTGACTTTCAAAAGCTGCTTGCGATCTAGCAGTTTTCGACAGGCAACACAGCGACGCAGGACGGGACGTTGGCTCACCGGGCTCCATCCTCTTCATCTGAAGATTCATTAGCTTCATCTTTTATATCTTCGCTTATAGGTTCGTTTTCAGTAACTATCAAATCCTCAGCTCCATTTTGAATGTCTTGGGTCTGTTCTTGTCCATATTCTTCCTCATCTTCAGGGAGAGGATAAAGCTCTCTTAAACGAGCGTCTTCTTCGGCTCTGGTTGCTTGCTCTGCGGCTAGTCGTTCTTCTGCCTCGCGTTGTAATGCTTCTTCTTCTTCTCTTTGTGCAATTAATTCAGCGACTGCAGAATCTTCAGTTTCTTGATCATATTCTTGTGAATTTTTGATGTCTATTTTCCAGCCTGTTAGCCGAGCAGCTAATCGTACATTTTGTCCTTCACGACCAATTGCAAGACTTAGTTGGTCTGGCGGTACAAGCACATGAGCATGTTGCCCTTCGGGATCGACCAATCTGACCATTTCTACCCTGGCAGGACTCAGGGAGTTGCAAATGTATTGAACAGGATCCTGAGACCATCGAATTACGTCTATTTTTTCTCCGCGGAGTTCATTTACTACTTGTTGGATGCGGGAACCGCGGGCACCGATGCAGGCCCCAACAGGGTCAACTTCCCTTTCTATGCTGTCAACTGCCACTTTTGTGCGAGGTCCTACGGAACGGGAAGGAGGATTAGCTTCACGAGCTACAGCAACAATTCGAACGGACCCTTCTTGGATCTCAGGTACTTCATTTTCAAATAGATAAACCACTAGGCCAGCATTAGAACGGCTTACAAAAAGTTGTGGCCCGCGTCTAGGAACTTCACTTACTTCCTTAAGGAAAACCTTAAAGGTTGCGTTGGCTCGATAGTTGTCATTTGGCAGTTGATCTCGACGGGGTAGTTCTGCTTCAACTTCCGGACGCCCTAAGCCGGAGCTTACAGCCATGATTACTGATTGACGTTCGAAGCGAATTACTCTCGCGGTAAGGACTGGATCTTCAAGATCAGCAAACTCCTCTTGTATCATTCTCCGTTGTTGATCTCGAAGCTTTTGAGCGAGGACTTGCTTTGTAGTAGCAGCTGCCATTCTCCCAAAGTCTTCTTTTTCCGGAGTGACATCGAGAACTACTGTGTCTCCAACTTGTGCATCTTCGGCTACTTGCATTACTTCAGCCAATGCAATTTGATGATCTTCACTTTCAACTTCTTCGACGATGATTTTGCTCGCTAGAACTCGATATCCTTCTTCTTCAAGATCTAAGCCCACATCAAAATTACTGAAGTATTCTTCTTCAAATGGATCTTCACTAATACCCAAATACAGTGTTCTTCTATACCTTTCATATCCTTTCAGCAAAGCTTCTCGAAGTGCAGCTTCTACGACTTGCGAGGGGAGCTTTTTCTCCTCACTGATATCTTCTATCAGGTTATTCAGACCGGGGAGTAAAACTAGAGCCATCGAAGATGGGAAAAGGGAAAGAAGTTTTTAAGGGGAAAGGAATGCCTGTTTGATTTATCCTTTAAGCCTTGTTAAGTGGACTGCAATCACATCTTTGCGAAGAATTCGGTTAATTTTCCCTTTGATATTCAGATGCACATGATCAGTGGATCTTTTGTGAAGTAAACCTGCTTGGCGGAGTTCTGAACCTTGATCATTGCGATAGGCCACTTCTATTGGAAAACCTCGAAATGTTTGAAAATCTCGATCATTTACTAGCTGGTCGTCGATTCCTGGGCTGCTGATTTCAAGGACATAAGCTTCATTAAGTAGTTGAGAAGTTTCTATGGCTTCGCCCATAGGAGCACTAAAACTTGCACATTCCTCGAGAGAAACATCGCCTCCTCCTATGTGGCGGATTTGCACCTGCATTGTCATGGGCTTGAGATGAGTAAAGACCTTTACGCCACACAGATCAAAGCCGTTCTCAGCGGCAGTACTGGACGCGATAGTCTCCAAGTCCGTGAGGATGGGGTGAGGCAAGGGGCAGGATTTTGATCGGACTGCTAGCCCGATCGGTTGCAGATTTTACCTGCCTCCATTTAGGGAGGTAACCGTCAGGTTGTTTTAATTCTACGTGATTGCATGGCCAGCTGCTCCTCAAGCAATTTACAGATCTCTTTAGGCAATTACCAATTCAACATATTGCGGTATGAAATGGAACCAAATATTCGCCTCTATGGCCCTTTGTTGTGTCGGTTTTTTGTGGTTTTGCAATAGCCTGGGAAGAATAAATTTATACAGGGGCTTATTCCCATTGCGCAGAAGAATCCTATTAAGTTCTTTGCTTTTTTTATTAGCGGCAGTTTTCTCTATTTCTGTCTTTTGGGTGGAACAAGGATCTGCTTTGGACATCCCTCAATTAGAAGGAAAAGAAACTCATAGTTTTGTTGCTGAAGCAGTCCAGCGAGTTGCTCCTTCTGTGGTTCGTATAGATACCGAGCGAACAGTTGAACACCAGCCTTTTGACCCAAGTTTGATTGATCCTTTACTTCGGGACTTATTGGGAGATCCTTCTTTTGGTCCCGAGCGGGAAAGAGGACAGGGATCTGGTGTCTTGATTGATGACAATGGATTAGTACTTACAAATGCTCATGTTGTTGAAAGGGTAGATGAAGTCAGTGTCACACTTGCTGATGGAGAAGAGTTCGATGGAAGAGTGATTGGCACGGATCCTGTGACGGACCTTGCCATTATTCGTTTGTCTGATGGCATTAGGCCAAATGCTGCTCCCCTTGGTGATTCTGATGCGCTCGAAGTTGGTGACTGGGCAATTGCTTTGGGGACTCCCTATGGGTTAGAGCGCACAGTTACCTTAGGGATTGTTAGTAGTTTGCATAGGAATATAAGTAGCTTGGGCTTTTCAGATAAACGGCTTGATTTAATTCAGACTGATGCAGCTATAAACCCTGGGAATTCAGGAGGACCATTAGTGAATGGTTTAGGAGAAGTAATTGGGATTAATACTTTGGTTAGATCTGGTCCAGGGGCAGGGTTGGGCTTTGCAATTCCTATCAATCTGGCAAGAGGGGTTTCTGATCAGCTCTTGGCTACAGGGAAAGTTGTGCATCCCTATTTGGGGGTTCAATTGATATCGCTTACAGCTCGTATAGCCAAAGAGCATAATCGTGATCCAAATGCCTTAGTTGAGCTTCCTGAACGGTCAGGAGCTTTAGTTCAGTCTGTCTTGCCTGATAGCCCTGCAGAAAAAGCAGGCTTGAGAAGGGGTGACCTTGTTATTGCCGCAGATGAAATTGATATTGCTGACCCTCAATCTTTACTGGAGCAAGTGGATAAGTCAGAGATAGGCGTACCTTTATCTTTGAGGGTTATGCGTAATAACATTGAGCTCAGTCTTTCGATCAAACCTTCTCCATTACCTGGATTGAGTTGAAACTTTGCTACTGTCGCGCGGTTTATTCATAAATGATGTTGGACCTACAAACCCAGATGAAATATGCAGTTGCTCAAGCAGCTGTTGAGGAAATAAAAGATGGCATGGTTTTAGGACTGGGCTCAGGTTCTACTGCTGCTTTGATGATTCAGGCTATAGGGACGAAGTTGGCTGAAGGTGAGTTGACTGACATTATTGGAGTTACAACCTCTTTCCAGGGAGAAGTCTTGGCTGCGAAGTTAGGAATACCTTTGCGAACTCTTTCTGCCGTAGACCATATAGATCTAGCTATAGATGGTGCAGATGAAGTTGACTCCCACTTTCAGCTGATCAAGGGTGGGGGAGCTTGTCATGTGCAGGAAAAGCTTGTTGCCTCTTTAGCAGAACGCTTTGTGATAGTCGTAGATTCAACCAAACTTGTTGAATGTTTAAACCTCTCATTTAAGTTACCTGTGGAGGTTTTGCCCTCTGCTTGGCGACAGGTGCAAAACAATTTGGCCAAATTGAATGGAATTGCTGATTTGCGTATGGCTAAGTGTAAAGCTGGGCCAGTGATCACCGATCAAGGGAATCTTGTTTTAGATGTAAGTTTTGAGGGTGGCATTCAAAACCCTGAGGAGCTTGAGAGCGAAATAAATAATATTCCAGGGGTTTTGGAAAATGGCCTTTTTGTAAATATGGCCGATGAGGTTTTAGTGGGTGAGATAACTAATGGTGTGCCAGGTGTTCGTAATCTAGAAAAACTTGGTTAATTAACCTTCATTAAAGGGTTTTCCGAATTCTTATAGATTCACTATGGCTGTGGAGACCTTCACTTTTAGCTAATTCCATAACAGCATCAGATGTGTGGTCAAAAGCATTTTGTGTGAATTCAATTAGAGATGTATTTTTCATAAAGGTTTCTACTCCAAGGGCCCCGCTAAATCTTGCGGTTCCAGAGGTTGGGAGTGTGTGATTAGGTCCTGCTAAATAATCTCCAATAGCTTCGGGTGTCCAATTGCCTATAAAGATTGCGCCTGCATTAGTTGATTTTTCAACAAGTGAATGGGGATTTTCAATTAGTAATTCAAGATGTTCTGGAGCGAATTTATTGCTTAATTCTATGCACGATTTTAGATCCTCACATATAACTATTAGGCCCCAATTCGCAAGTGATGATTGGCATATTTTAGCGCGGGGATGATTTTTGAGTTGTCGCTTTAGCTCACGTGGTATAGCTGCTGCAATGTTTGATTCAGTAGTTAGTAAAATTGATGCTGCTAGTGGATCATGTTCAGCTTGAGCAAGTAGGTCAGCTGCAATTTGTTCAATTTGAGCTGTATGGTCAGCAATAATTAAAACTTCACTTGGCCCAGCCAAAGAGTCAATCCCAACTTTTCCATAGACGGATTTTTTAGCCAAGGTGACATAAATATTTCCAGGCCCAGTTATTACATCAACTGGCTCAATGGTTTCTGTCCCAAAGGCAAGTGCGCCAATTGATTGAGCTCCTCCAATACGAAATACTTTGTTGATACCTGCAAGATGAGCTGCGGCCAGAACGACTGTATTGATTTTCCCGTTTTTCCCGCCTGGCGAGACCATTGTCACTTGCTCGACTCCTGCAACTTGTGCAGGAACGGCATTCATTAGGACCGTGCTTGGATATGAGGCTCTGCCTCCTGGAATATAAATACCTGCGTGCTGAACTGGCCTCCACCTCCGACCCAGTGTTTCCCCATGAACACCCTTGATTGATAAATCAGCTGGGCGTTGATGTTGATGGAAATCTTTTATACGACGGTGCGCTAGTTGTAGGGCTGTTTGAAGCTTCGGTGGAGTCTCTTCCCAAGCCTGTTGCAATATATCTGGACTTATTTCAAGTGGATTTGGCTTGAAGCCGTCAAAGAGCTCTGTATAGCGATAAAGAGCTGCGTCTCCATTTTCTTTAACCTCTTTCAAGATGTTTTCTACAGTGCACCTTGCTTTATCTTGTTCAGCCCCTGAAGTGCGCTCAGATATTCGATCTAATGCTTTGTAAGCTTCAAACAGACCATCAATACATCGCATTAATGGCCTGTTTGAAGTTGAATCGAAATGGCTAGGTTCAGCCACGGTTGCTTTTAATTCTTTATTTAAGCTATAGCCTGCCCTACTTAGTTGTCTTGTAGTTGGTTCAAAGTCCCTATTGAAGCGGTGCTGCGGTAGTGTGAAGTCTCTCTCAAATAGTTTAAGCCTCAGTGGCAAATAACAAGTCATCCAAGAAGCGCATTCAGATTGCCGATCGCAATCGATTACAGAACAAATCCTATAAGTCTTCTATGCGCACATTAATCAAGCGTTGTTTAAGTGCTTGCGGCGCTTATAGCCCAGACTCTGGAGAAGAGGCCAAAGCAAATATTCAGCAAAGCATGGGTGAAGCTTTCAGTAAAATTGATAAAGCTGTAAAGCGTGGAGTTTTGCATCGTAATACTGGCGCTAATCAAAAATCTCGCCTTAGCTCGGCTGTTAAAAAAGCAATTGACCCAGTTGTGACTACCTAAAATTTAATTTAAAACCTTACTTAACTTCTTTATATTCAACTACAAATCCTATTGTGCTTGCAAAATAGTCTTAAATAAATATTCTTCTGAAGGTGACTTCTTACTCGCTGATAGATAGTCATTGTCATATCGTTTTTCCTAGCTTTGAGGACGATTTAGATGAAGTGGCGGCTCGTTGGAGACAAGCAGGGGTCAGGAGTTTGCTTCATGCTTGTGTTGAACCTTCTGAAATACCAGCTATTCGCGCATTAGCAGATCGTTTCTCAGAGTTGCGATATTCCGTGGGTGTCCATCCATTAGATACAAAACACTGGAAAGAGGGAACTCTTGAGGTATTGCGCACTTCAGCATTAAGTGATTCTCGAGTCTTAGCTATAGGAGAACTTGGTCTTGACCTTTTTAGAGATTCAAATCTTGACGAGCAGCTAGATGTCCTGAGGCCACAGCTTGAACTTGCTGTTGAATTGGATCTACCTGTAATTATTCATTGTCGCGAGGCCGCCAGTCAGATGCTGCAAGAACTTCAGCAGCTCCAAACCCTCGGGCGGTGTCCGAGAGGTGTTATGCATTGTTGGGGAGGCAACAAGGAAGAAATGGAACAATTTCTTGAGCTTGGTTTCTACATCAGTTTTAGTGGGACTGTGACGTTCGCTAAAGCTGAATCGATACATCAATGTGCTTGCGAGGTGCCTGAAGATCGGCTTTTAGTCGAAACTGATTGCCCTTTTCTTGCTCCTGTCCCTAATAGAGGGAAACGCAATGAACCTGCATACGTAGCAGCAGTAGCTTCTCGAATAGCTGAGCTTCGAGGTCAGACTTTTTCTTCAGTAGCGAATAGCACTACGGAAAATGCGAGAAGATTATTTGCCTTGCCATGATTTGCTGGCAAGCTTCGAGTTTTTGGCCCTTAAAGTGTAGAATTAATGATTGCCTGGGTGCGACGGGCTTTGTTTCGTCTCGCCGCCTGAAGAGTAGTCCATTCCTCCCCCTTCACGTGCATTGACGACGTCAGCTTTTCTGACCCGATTTCATTGAGCCTTTTAGAGCGGCAAAGGTCCTGAATAGGGGGTCTTTGCCGCTGTCTTTGGTTCTATTAATTCGGTTTGTATTTCAAAGTCGCAAGTTCAGGCTTTCAATTACTAACTTCTTCAACTGCAGGTTTTCGCATGAGCAGAAGCTCGCTTCAGGTCGCTAAGACAGCTACTTACCTGCCAGATTTGGTTGAGGTGCAGAGAGCAAGCTTTAAATGGTTTCTAGAGAAAGGATTAATAGAGGAGCTGGAGAGTTTTTCACCGATCACTGATTATACGGGGAAGCTAGAGCTACATTTTGTAGGAAGTGAATACCGCCTTAAGCGTCCTCGACATGATGTTGAAGAGGCAAAAAGAAGGGATGCAACCTTTGCTTCTCAGATGTATGTAACTTGTAGACTTCTTAATAAGGAAACAGGCGAAATAAAGGAACAAGAAGTTTTTATTGGTGAATTGCCATTAATGACTGAGCGTGGAACTTTTATTATTAATGGCGCTGAGCGGGTAATTGTTAATCAGATAGTTCGTAGCCCTGGTGTTTACTTTAAAGATGAACAAGATAAAAATGGAAGACGAACTTATAACGCAAGTGTAATACCAAATAGAGGAGCTTGGCTCAAATTTGAAACTGATAAAAATGATTTATTGCATGTACGTGTTGACAAGACACGAAAAATCAATGCACATGTATTGATGAGGGCTATGGGCCTTTCAGACAATGACGTGGTGGATAAATTACGTCATCCCGAATATTATAAAAAGTCCATTGAAGCTGCTAATGAAGAAGGAATTAGTTCAGAAGATCAGGCTCTGTTGGAATTATATAAAAAGTTAAGACCTGGTGAACCACCTTCGGTAAGTGGTGGCCAACAACTCTTGCAAACTAGATTTTTTGATCCAAAGCGTTATGACCTAGGGAGGGTAGGACGTTACAAGATAAATAAGAAACTACGTTTAACTATTCCGAATACAGTCAGAACATTGACTCATGAAGATGTTTTATCAACACTTGATTACTTAATAAATCTAGAGCTAGATGTAGGTGGCGCTAGCCTTGATGATATTGATCATTTGGGTAACCGTCGAGTTAGATCAGTCGGAGAACTTCTTCAGAATCAAGTACGTGTCGGATTAAATCGCTTAGAAAGAATCATTAAAGAACGAATGACAGTTGGTGAGACAGATTCACTAACTCCTGCTCAATTAGTTAACCCCAAGCCCCTTGTTGCGGCGATTAAAGAATTTTTTGGTTCAAGTCAACTGAGCCAATTTATGGATCAAACTAATCCTTTGGCAGAATTGACCCATAAACGTCGTATCTCTGCATTGGGCCCAGGTGGTCTAACAAGAGAGCGTGCAGGTTTTGCGGTTCGCGATATTCACCCTTCTCATTATGGAAGATTATGCCCAATAGAAACACCAGAAGGGCCTAATGCTGGCTTGATTAACTCACTTGCTACTCATGCAAGAGTTAATCAATATGGATTTATCGAAACTCCATTCTGGAAAGTTGAAAATGGACGAGTAATTAAGCAAGGTGATCCGATTTATCTTTCAGCAGACTTGGAAGACGAATGCAGGGTGGCGCCTGGTGATGTGGCAACAGATAGTGAAGGGAAAATTCTTGCAGAATTGATACCAGTTAGATACCGCCAAGATTTTGAAAAAGTTCCTCCAGAACAAGTCGATTATGTCCAGTTATCCCCTGTTCAGGTTATTTCAGTAGCGACTTCATTAATACCTTTTCTAGAACATGACGATGCGAATAGAGCACTTATGGGATCAAATATGCAGCGACAAGCTGTTCCACTTTTGCGGCCTGAACGCCCATTGGTTGGAACAGGACTTGAAACTCAAGTTGCAAGAGATTCTGGCATGGTACCTATTTCCAGAGTAAACGGAACGGTCACATTTGTAGATGCTACAGCTATTGTTGTGCGTGACGAAGATGGCGATGATCATACACACTATCTTCAGAAGTATCAGCGGTCTAATCAAGACACATGCCTTAATCAAAGACCTATTGTTAGGCAAGGAGACCCCGTAATAATTGGTCAAGTTCTGGCAGATGGATCAGCTTGCGAAGGTGGAGAAATTGCATTAGGTCAAAATGTTTTAGTCGCATATATGCCGTGGGAAGGTTATAACTATGAAGATGCAATTCTTGTTAGCGAGCGTTTAGTTAAGGATGATCTTTATACTTCTGTCCATATAGAAAAGTATGAGATCGAAGCACGACAAACAAAATTAGGGCCAGAAGAAATTACGAGAGAAATTCCTAATGTTGCCGAAGAAAATTTAGGAAATTTAGATGAAATGGGTATTATTCGAACAGGTGCTTTTGTAGAGAGTGGAGATATTCTTGTTGGGAAAGTTACTCCTAAGGGAGAATCAGACCAACCGCCCGAAGAAAAACTTTTAAGAGCAATTTTTGGTGAAAAAGCACGTGATGTACGTGACAACTCATTGAGGGTTCCTAGTACTGAAAGAGGCCGTGTTGTTGATGTTCGTATTTATACAAGGGAGCAAGGAGATGAATTACCTCCAGGCGCAAATATGGTGGTAAGAGTTTATGTGGCTCAACGACGAAAAATCCAAGTAGGCGACAAAATGGCTGGTCGCCATGGGAATAAAGGAATTATTAGCCGCATTTTACCTAGAGAAGATATGCCATATTTGCCTGATGGCACTCCTGTAGACATTGTTTTAAATCCACTTGGTGTTCCGAGTCGTATGAACGTTGGACAGGTATTTGAATGTTTGATGGGCTGGGCAGCGGCAAATTTGGATTGCCGTGTCAAGGTTGTTCCATTTGATGAAATGTACGGTGCTGAAAAGTCACAGCAAACTGTTGAGGCCTATTTGCAAAAGGCTGCAAAACAACCAGGAAAGGAATGGGTATATAACCCAGACAGTCCTGGAAAATTGCAATTGATTGATGGCCGCTCAGGTGAGCCTTTTGATCAGCCAGTAACAGTTGGATATGCCCAGATACTTAAATTAGTCCACCTGGTCGATGACAAAATTCATGCACGCTCAACTGGCCCTTATTCTTTGGTCACTCAGCAACCTCTTGGAGGCAAAGCTCAGCAAGGTGGTCAGCGCTTAGGTGAGATGGAGGTTTGGGCTCTTGAGGCTTATGGCGCTGCTTATACATTGCAGGAGCTTTTAACGGTTAAATCAGATGATATGCAAGGTCGCAATGAGGCTTTAAATGCAATTGTTAAAGGGAAGCCGATTCCAAGACCTGGCACTCCTGAATCATTCAAGGTCTTAATGAGAGAGCTTCAATCTTTGGGACTTGATATAGCTGTTTATACCGATGAAGGCAAAGAGGTTGACTTGATGCAGGATGTAAATCCTCGACGAAGTACCCCAAGTAGACCCACTTACGAATCACTAGGAGTCTCAGATTACGACGAAGATTAATTCAGCCTATTAATTACTTTCTTCGCCCTTAATTTTCTTGCTACTTGTTCATGACTAACAGTAATCTACGCACTGAGAACCATTTTGACTACGTCAAAATCACACTCGCTTCTCCCGATAGGGTTATGGAATGGGGGCAACGTACTCTTCCAAATGGTCAAGTTGTTGGAGAAGTTACTAAGCCAGAGACAATTAATTACCGCACATTAAAGCCTGAGATGGATGGCCTTTTTTGTGAGAAGATTTTTGGCCCTTCAAAGGATTGGGAATGTCATTGTGGAAAATATAAAAGAGTTAGACACCGTGGCATTGTTTGCGAGAGGTGTGGTGTTGAAGTCACGGAAAGCAGAGTCCGTAGACACAGAATGGGCTTTATCAAATTAGCTGCACCTGTCTCACATGTTTGGTATTTGAAGGGTATACCTAGTTATGTGGCTATTTTATTAGATATGCCATTAAGGGATGTTGAGCAAATTGTTTATTTTAACTGTTATGTAGTATTGGACCCAGGTGATCATAAAGACCTTAAGTATAAACAATTACTGACTGAAGACGAATGGCTAGAAATAGAAGATGAAATCTATGCGGAAGACTCTACAATTGAAAATGAACCAGTAGTTGGTATAGGTGCAGAGGCATTAAAGCAACTTTTAGAAGATCTAGAATTGTCTCAAGTGGCAGAACAATTGCGAGAAGAAATAGCTAATAGTAAGGGTCAAAAACGAGCAAAGCTTATTAAGCGTTTAAGGGTAATAGATAATTTTATTGCAACTAATGCAAGTCCTGATTGGATGGTTTTAGATGCGATTCCTGTTATACCTCCAGATTTACGACCAATGGTTCAATTAGATGGAGGTCGCTTTGCTACTTCTGATTTAAATGATCTCTATCGAAGGGTTATTAATCGCAATAATCGTTTAGCACGTTTACAGGAAATTCTTGCACCTGAAATTATCGTTCGAAATGAAAAGCGTATGCTTCAGGAAGCTGTTGATGCACTGATAGATAATGGACGACGAGGAAGAACTGTAGTTGGTGCAAATAGTCGACCGCTTAAGTCTCTGAGTGACATTATTGAGGGAAAACAAGGACGCTTCCGCCAAAACCTTCTTGGTAAACGAGTTGATTATTCCGGTAGATCAGTAATCGTTGTTGGCCCCAAATTAAAAATGCATCAATGTGGATTGCCTAAGGAAATGGCAATCGAATTATTTCAGCCTTTTGTGATTCATAGGCTGATTCGTCAGAACATTGTTAATAACATCAAAGCAGCTAAGAAGTTGATAAATCGTGCTGATGATGAGGTTATGCAGGTCTTGCAGGAGGTGATAGAGGGACATCCGATTTTGCTTAATAGAGCCCCTACTTTGCATCGCCTGGGTATTCAAGCTTTTGAGCCAAAGCTTGTAGCTGGTCGTGCAATACAACTACATCCTTTGGTCTGTCCAGCATTCAATGCTGATTTTGATGGAGATCAGATGGCGGTTCACGTCCCATTAGCTATTGAATCTCAGACAGAGGCACGTATGTTGATGTTGGCTAGTAATAACATCCTCTCACCCGCAACTGGAGATCCAATTGTTACGCCATCTCAAGATATGGTTCTTGGCTCTTACTATCTAACAGCTTTACAGCCAGATGCTTCGAAGCCGGAGTTTGGAGATCGCTCCAGTACTTTTTCAGGGCTTGAAGATGTTATTCATGCTTTTGAAGATAAGAGGATTAATTTGCATGATTGGGTTTGGGTTCGATTTAACGGTGAGGTTGAAGATGATGATGAGATCGATAAGCCCATTCTTGCGAATACTCTTGAAGACGGAACTCGCTTTGAACAGTGGACTTATCGACGAGACCGTTTAGATGAAGACGGTGCCCTAATAAGTCGCTACATACTCACCACTGTTGGGCGTGTTGTCATGAACTACACCATTATCGATGCAGTAGCTGCAGCCTGAGTTTTGTAAGAAAAAACTCTCACATCCTTTATTCACAAGTTCAGCGCTTATCAATTTAATGACTTCCTCTTCACCTAAATCCAGAAAAAAATCTGCTACTAAGTCCACTAGGGGCACCAAGAAGGGTTCTCGAGGATCGAAGAAGTCAGTTCAGGTAAGCGCTTCTCCAGCTCTTGCAAAGACTCCACCACCTTTCCGCAATCGAGTAGTTGATAAGAAAGGGCTTAAACAACTAGTTGCCTGGGCTTATAAGCATCACGGCACTGCTGCTACTGCAGCAATGGCTGACAACCTTAAAGATCTTGGATTTAGGTATGCGACACAGGCAGCTGTGTCTATTTCAGTTGAAGATTTAAAGGTTCCTGAAGCAAAACAAGATCTGTTAGGTCAAGCCGAAGAGCAAATTACTGCTACTGAGGAGTGCTATCGCCTTGGAGAGATAACTGAGGTCGAAAGACATACCAAGGTCATTGATACATGGACTGAAACCAATGAGCGCTTGGTGGATGCTGTCAAGAAGAACTTCAATCAGAACGACCCTCTGAATTCTGTTTGGATGATGGCTAATTCAGGCGCAAGAGGGAATATGTCTCAAGTTCGTCAGCTTGTTGGCATGCGAGGTCTGATGGCAAATCCTCAGGGTGAGATTATTGATCTCCCTATACGTACAAACTTTAGAGAAGGTTTAACAGTTACTGAATATGTGATTTCTTCTTATGGTGCTCGAAAAGGTTTGGTCGATACAGCCCTGCGCACTGCCGACTCAGGCTATCTAACTCGTCGACTTGTGGATGTTGCTCAAGATGTCATTGTTCGAGAGGAAGATTGTGGAACAACTAGAGCCATTTTGGTTAAAGCTGAAGATGGGAAATTTGGGAATCGTCTTGTAGGTCGACTTACTGCAGAACAAATTTTGGGATCTGATGGAGAAGTTTTAGCGGAACGTGATACGGCAATCGATCCACCTCTTTCTGCTCGTCTGGAAAAGGCTAATACAACTGGAGTAATGGTTCGCTCTCCACTCACATGTGAAGCCACTCGTTCAGTTTGTAGAAAGTGTTATGGATGGGCTTTGGCACATAACGAATTAGTTGATTTAGGCGAAGCAGTAGGCATCATTGCCGCGCAGTCAATTGGTGAACCTGGTACTCAACTCACTATGAGGACCTTCCATACGGGGGGTGTATCTACTGCTGAGACTGGAGTGGTCAGATCTACTGTTGCGGGGAAAGTGGAGTTTGGCCCCAAAGCTCGTGTACGAGGATATCGGACTCCTCATGGAGTTGAAGCCCAGCAAGCTGAGGTGAATTTCACTTTAAGTGTCAAGCCCTCAGGAAAGGCGAGGGGACAAAAGATTGAGATAACAAATGGCTCTTTGTTGTTTGTTGAAGATGGACAAGAGATTGAATCGGATGTAACTGTTGCACAGATTTCTGCAGGTGCAGTGAAGAAAAGCGTTGAAAAAGCTACTAAGGATGTTATTTGTGATTTAGCAGGACAAGTTAGATATGAGACTGCTATTCAGCCCAAGGAGGTAACTGATAGGCAAGGGAATATCACTCTTAAGGCGCAACGCTTGGGTCGTATGTGGGTGCTTGCTGGTGATGTGTATAACCTTCCTCCCAATGCCCAACCTGTAGTCAAAGGCAACGTCAAGGTTACAGAGGGTCAGGTTTTGGCAGAGGCTAGTCAAGCAAGTGAATTTGGTGGGGAGGTTCGTTTGCGTGACTCCATTGGAGATTCCAGAGAAGTGCAAATTGTTACCACTTCTATGACTCTAAAAGACTTTAAGTTGCTTGGGGAGTCAACGCATTCAGGGGAGATATGGCACCTAGAGGCGAAAGATGGCACCCATTATCGATTAAATACAATTCCTGGTAGCAAGATTGGTCATGGTGAAGTTGTAGCTGAGCTCGCTGATGATCGTTTCCGTACTAAGACTGGTGGCTTAGCAAAATTTGCTCCTGGTCTTTCTATTAAGAAAGCTCGCTCAGCTAAAAATGGTTATGAAGTAAGTAAAGGTGGCACTTTGCTTTGGATTCCGCAAGAGACTCATGAAATCAACAAGGACATCTCTCTTTTAATGATTAAAGATCGACAATGGATAGAAGCAGGGACTGAGGTAGTAAAAGATATTTTTAGTCAGACAGCAGGCATAGTTACTGTTACTCAGAAGAATGATATTTTGCGTGAAATTATTGTTCGTAGTGGAAGCTTTCATCTTTGTAATGAGGCTAAAGCGCTAGAGCGTTTTGATGGTGAGGGTCAGATGATTAACCCTGGGGAGACAATTGCCAAGGGAATTAAGACTGATGCAATAGTTTTTGTTCAGACGGTTGACACTCCAGAGGGCAAGGGCCTCTTACTGAGGCCAGTCGAGGAATACACCATTCCTAATGAGGCTCAGTTGCCTGAGCTTTCTCATGTAAAGCAACCTAAAGGTCCTCATTTGGGGCTAAAGGCTACTCAGCGACTGTCTTTTAAGGATGGCGAACTTATTAAATCTGTGGAGGGTGTGGAGTTACTGAAAACTCAGCTAAACCTTGAAACATTTGAAACTACGCCTCAAATGACCGTTGACGTGGAGGCCGTTCAAGATAAACGGGCTAAAACCATTGAAAGGTTGCGATTGGTAATTCTTGAGAGCATTCTTGTTCGTCGTGACACCATGTCAGATTCCAGCCATGGATCAACCCACACTGAACTACAGATAGAGGATAGACAGGAAGTAAAGGCGGGAGATGTCGTTGCGACTACACAAATCCTTTGTAAGCAGGAAGGCATTGCACAATTGCCGGATGTGCGAGAAGGAGACCCTATTCGCCGCCTCATAGTGGAACGAGCAGAAGATACAATTACTTTGACTACGAAGGGCACTCCTGTTGTTGAAGTAGGTCAGCGCTTTGTGGATGGTGAGTTTCTTGCAAAAGATGAGCGGGCTAATTGTTGTGGTGAAGTCGAGTCTGTTACGAGTAAGCAAATAACTCTTCGTCTTGGGAGGCCTTATATGGTTTCTCCTGATTCAGTGTTGCATGTTCGTGATGGAGATTTAGTCCAAAGAGGCGATGGCTTAGCTTTGTTGGTTTTTGAAAGACAGAAGACCGGCGATATTGTTCAAGGTCTACCAAGAATCGAGGAGTTACTCGAAGCTCGTCGCCCACGAGATTCAGCTATTCTTGCGAAGAAGCCAGGTGTTGTTGATATCAAGCAAGAAGAGGATGGTGAATCTATAACTGTCACTGTTATTGAAAGTGATGATTCAATTTCCGAATATCCAATTCTTCTTGGTAGAAATGCAATGGTCAGTAATTCCCAACAGGTCATGGCTGGCGAATTGCTAACTGATGGTCCCATCAATCCACATGAGTTATTGGATTGTTTCTTTTCTGATTTGCGTGATAGGAAACCATTGATGGAAGCTGCCCAGGAGGCTATAGCGAAGCTGCAACATCGCTTGGTAACGGAAGTTCAAAATGTCTATAAGTCTCAGGGTGTTTCTATTCACGACAAACATATCGAGGTAATCGTTCGCCAGATGACGAGTAAGGTTCGCATTGAGGATGCTGGAGACACAACTCTTTTGCCGGGAGAATTGATTGAGCTTCGACAGGTGGAGGACACTAATCAAGCTATGTCGATAACAGGCGGTGCTCCGGCGGAATTTACACCTGTGTTGCTTGGAATTACTAAGGCATCCTTGAATACCGATAGTTTTATTTCTGCAGCTTCCTTCCAGGAAACAACACGGGTTCTAACTGAAGCAGCTATTGAAGGTAAATCTGATTGGCTACGTGGACTCAAAGAGAATGTAATTATTGGCCGCCTCATTCCTGCTGGAACGGGTTTCAGTGGCTTTGTGGAAGAACTGCGTGCAGAAGCAGGACCTCATCCAGACATCTTGGCGGAAGATCCAGCAGGGTATAGACGTATGCAGAACTTGCGCCCGGATTACACGGTGGAGATGCCTGCTTCACCTGTTGTTGCAGCTAGTTCAACTGCGGTTTTGGATGATCCTAGTGCTGAGGATCTTGAAGCCACTAGGAGCCGACATGGGATTGACCCTTCTGTGAGTAATTTTGCGGCCTTTGCCCGCCCAACTGGTGAAGATGAACTTCCAGAAGATCAAATGATGCCAGATCCAGCAGCACTTGAAGGTCTTCAGGAGGAGGGATTGCTTTCTGATGAGTAGAAAATGCTGCGTCAGTCGAAACCTTTGCGTTTATCATCTAATGGTTTTTTTTGAGGCTTATTTATATGCTTGAGCCCAAAATCGTCCCCAAAAGGAGATTGCCACGCTATGGGTTTCATACTCATATCGAGAATTTAAATGGAAGGCTTGCCATGATTGCTTTTATTGCATTGATAATATTGGAGATGACGCTTGGACATGGTGTCTTGGTCTGGTGAATAATTCGCCATTGGGAGGCGATAATGTTGTATTGCTTGGTCTCAGTGTTAATCAACTCGAGGCTTTTGCCGTTGAATTAGGGCAGCCAGCGTTTCGTGGCCGCCAAATCCATGATTGGCTTTATTCAAAGGGGGCTAGAAATATCGATGCAATAACTGTGCTGCCAAAAGTATGGAGAAGATATCTTCATGAGAGGGGTGTAATAGTTGGAAGGCTGCAAGAAATTAAACGAGTTGTTGCTTCTGATGAAACGACAAAGCTTTTGCTTGGCACTACTGACGGCGATAATTTAGAGACAGTGGCCATTCCCACTGAACATCGTCTAACAGTTTGCGTTTCAAGTCAGATTGGATGTGCTATGGGATGTCAATTTTGTGCGACGGGAAAGGGTGGCTTTCAACGCTCCTTGGCAACCAATGAGATTGTAGATCAGGTTCTCAGTGTGCGAGAGGTGATGGCTAGACGCCCATCGCATGTTGTTTTTATGGGTATGGGTGAACCTTTAATGAACTCTGATGCTGTGCTCTCGGCAATTCGCTGCTTTAATAATGATTTGGGCATTGGCCAACGTCGCATCACTGTAAGCACTGTTGGTGTCCCAAATTCTCTTCATCAACTGGCTGAGAGGGCGATAGAACGTCTTGGGCGTGCTCAGTTCACCTTGGCAGTCAGCTTACATGCCCCTAATCAAAAATTAAGGGAGAAATTAATTCCTACAGCTAGAGCTTATCCGATTAACTCATTGCTACAAGATTGTAGGTATTATGTTTCTCTTACAGGTAGACGAGTCAGTTTTGAGTACATACTTTTAGGGGAGTTAAATGATCAACTGGAGCACGCCGAGCAACTGGCAGATCTTGTCGGAGGATTCCAGAGTCATGTCAACCTTATTGCCTACAACCCTATTGAAGGAGAGCTATTCAAGCGCCCATCATTTAATAGGGTTAAGGCCTTTCAAAATGTATTAGAGACAAGAGGAGTAGCTGCAAGTATCCGTGTCAGTAGGGGTCTTGATCAGAGTGCAGCATGTGGCCAGTTGCGTCGTCAGCATGCAGATACTTGTTGAAGGGGTTTAACTGGGGGAACTTTGTATAGCAGCTCTTAGGTATATGGCAGTTATTGATTGGTTCATTCTTATAAGTTATTTGTTGCTTTCTTTAGTACTTGGACTTTTGTTGGCACATCGAAATAGGAATGATGAGGATTACTTTGTTGCAGGACGTCGCCTTAGTGGCTGGCTGGCTGGGGCCTCGATGGCTGCAACCACATTCTCAATAGACACACCTTTATATGTTGCGGGAATAGTCGCAACTAGAGGACTCGCTGGCAATTGGGAGTGGTGGAGCTTTGGCTTTGCTCATGTTGCGATGACGGTTGTTTTTGCTCCTATGTGGAGAAGAAGTGGTGTCTTAACTGATGCTGCATTTACTGAGCTGCGCTATGGAGGAGCAACAGCTGCTTGGCTTCGAGGTATTAAGGCATTTCTATTGGCAGTGCCCGTGAATTGTATTGGTATTGGCTATGCTTTTTTGGCAATGCGTAAGGTTGCTGAGGCTTTAGGTATTGTTGATGGCCATCTTGTATTTGGTTGGATTAGTGACACTTTGCTTCTATTAACAGTCGTAGCTGTTTTTATGGTCATTTATACAGTTGTTGGTGGTCTATGGGCTGTGGTTGTTAATGATCTAGTTCAATTAGCTTTAGCTCTGTTAGGTGCAATAGCGGTTGCTATTGCTGTTGTCTCTGCTGGAGGTGGAATGAGCCTTTTGCTTGACAAGATTGATGAATTAGGACGTCCTGAGTTGTTATCACTCTTCCCGTGGAGCTTTAAGAAAGATGGCTTTGAGTGGATTGGTGGTGCAGGCATTAGTTTCACCACTTTTATCTCATTTCTGACATTGCAGTGGTGGAGTTTTCGACGTAGTGATGGGGGGGGGGAATTTATTCAGCGAATGCTTGCTACTCGTGATGAAAGGCAAGCAAAGTTGGCAGGTTGGGTTTTTTTAGTAGTGAATTACCTCATACGAAGTTGGTTATGGATATTAGTTGCACTCTCGGCCCTTGTCCTTCTCCCTTCTCAAGAGGACTGGGAGCTTAGTTACCCCATATTAGCTGTTAGATATCTACCTCCAATAGCACTAGGTGTTGTTGTTGTTTCATTAGTGGCAGCATTTATGAGTACTGTCAGTACCTCACTTAATTGGGGTTCTAGTTATCTGACTCATGATCTATATCAAAGATTTTTTCGACCTTCTGCTAACAAAGGAGAATTACTTTTTGTAGGTCAACTTGCATGCGTGTTGTTACTACTTTTTGGGGTCTTCACTGCTCTTATTAGTGACAGCATCGGTACAGTTTTTCGTTTAGTGATAGCGATAGGAACAGGACCAGGTGTTGTTCTTGTTCTGCGGTGGTTTTGGTGGAGGATTAATGCAGCCGCTGAGTTGGCTGCAATGGTTTGTGGCTTTTTTATTGGAGTCACAACATCTGTCATCCCAATTATTCGCATTGATGATTATGGTTTGAAGTTATTGGTGACGACAGTTCTGACTGGAGTTGTTTGGTTGTTTGTTTTGGCGTTAACTCCTTCTGAATCTCAAGAGGTGCTAGAGCGATTTGTAATGCGGGTACGTCCTCCAGGACCAGGATGGCGAGCTTTACGTGTTCGACTTGGGGTTCAACCAGTAGATCCTATGGGGGCATTGTTGTTGCGCTTCATCCTTGCTTCTGCTGTGCTTTTTGGGGGGTTATTAGGTAGCGGTGCTTTTCTTCTTCATCAGGAAAGAGGGGGTTGGATAGGGCTTGTAATTGCTGTGGTTAGCTTATGTATTTTGAGTAAGAAAAAGTTGTTTGATATTTCCATTTCTTCTTGATTCTATGAATAAGATCAGAGTAATTGAAAATTTATTTAAATCTTGGGCTTCTTGCGTTCCACTCTTTTCCCAATTCTCATAGTTGCTCTGTTTGGAGTTGCTTTCTTGGCTGTCAGTGCACGTATCTGGCTGCCTGGTGACATGCTTGCACCAGCTCCAATGAATTGAATCGGGCTTAATTATGTTTAGGATCTGTTTATGAATGATGCGCAAGGACACCCAGTAGATGAGGGGCTAGCAAGCCTTGCGATAGATCCTGATTTGCTAGCAAGAGAGCTAGAGGCTGAACTGGTTGGAGATCCATTAGATGAGATTGATCTTGAAGGTTTTGATTCAGATGCTCTAAATGTTGCGAAAGAGTGTGAGCTTGGGTTGCATTGGTTGAAACAAGGACATGAGGAACGTTTACAGGGGCTAAGAGTGTTTTGTGAGCACAGGGATCCAAGAGCATTGCCATTGTTGGTACCTCTTTTGCAAGAACCTTGCCCTGTAGAAAGGATGAGTGCCGTCTATGCACTTGGAAGGAATCCTTGCCCTCGTGCTGTAAAAATTCTTCTCAAGTTATTGCGAACAGATAGTAATGCTTACGTCCGTAAGGCCACTGCTTGGAGTTTGGGAAATTATTCTGATGCACCTGTGTTGAAACCTTTAATTCATTCTTTGCAGAATGATGTAGCTGCTGTTCGGCTATGGGCTTCAGGTTCATTAGCCGAAGCAGGTGCTAATTCACCTAAAAAGGCCTCTATTGCTGCTAATCAGTTACTCACCAGTTTGGAAATCGATAATGAACCTTTAGTTCGCAGTAATTGTATTTGGGCTCTTGGCCGGCTTTATGAAAGTTTAGAGACCCTTCCAAGAGATCAAATAGAGGAGACTTTGTTAAATGTTTTACTTAATGATTCTGAACCTTCAGTCAGGTATGAGGCTCGCACTGCTCTTGAGCAGATTGATAACCCCCCTCTGGAGCAGAGGCTTAAACGCTTAAGAGATCAAGGTTACCTAGCTTGAGATTTTTAGATTTGTTTTAAAACCCCATCCTTGTAACAACTGTATGTCGAAGGAGGATTTTTTTCTATATCATCGTTTACTTCAACAACTAGGTTGATGCCTCAACGCACTCTTCGGTTCAAGATTAGTCAAGATGGACTGGTTCAAGAGACTGTAGAAGGCGTTGCTGGTAATGCATGTCAGCAATTGACTGAAAAACTTGAAGAGGCTTTAGGTGTTGTTCAACACCGAGAACCTACTTCTGAGTCTTATCTCAATGATGAGATTCAAGTTGAGACAATTTCAACAGAACAATTTCTCTGATGTCACACTTCAGCACTGTTAAAACACAACTGCGTAAGAAGACACCGCTTCTTCAGGCACTGCTTGATTTGGGGCTTTGCCCTCTAGAAGGAGAGAGGATGGTTCGAGGTTATAGAGGACAAACTGTAAAAGCAGAAGTAGCAGTCACTATGACCCAGGGGGGAGATATTGGTTTTCGTTGGAATGAGGCAACTAAAACTTATGAATTAGTGACTGATTTGGACCTTTGGAAGCAGCAAGTTCCTATAGAACGTTTTTTGGCGCAACTCACGCAGAGATATGCCCTTAATACAGTGTTAACTGCAACTGTGGAGGAGGGTTATCAAGTTGCCGAAGAGAAAAGAAATTTGGATGGTTCTATTGAATTGGTCGTTACACGTTGGGACCCTTGATTAACTAATCCATTGAGCATTGATCCTTCAGTAGCTTTTAAGGCCAGAGCTCAAGTTTTTATTGAGCCCAATGGCAAAGAACCATGTCTAGGGGGGCAACTTCGTGAACAAGCTGTTTGGGTAGATGAGTCCATTTGTATTGGTTGTCGTTATTGCGCCCATGTTGCGACAAATACCTTTGTTATTGAGCCGGATCTGGGTCGCTCAAGAGCAATTAGACAAGATGGGGATAGCACTGAACTCATTCAGGAAGCAATTGGGACTTGCCCTGTGAATTGTATTCATTGGGTTCCCTTTGAGCAGCTGGACGATCTCCGTGCTCGTTTAGATGCATTGGACCTGCAAGATTTAGGGAAACTTCCACAAGTTTCTAGGAGGAATCAACGTCGAGTGAAGTGATTTATAAGGTCTTGTCTGATGCACCTTCACCCTCAATGCCTCTTCGACGTTTTGGCCGTACAGGTATTGAAATGCCAGTGTTATCGCTTGGAGGTATGCGCTTTCAGCAAAGTTGGAGTGAACTGCAGCCAGATGAAATTACCCCTGAAAGTCAACAGCAATTAGAAAGAACTCTGAGTAAAGCGAAGGATTGTGGACTCACTCATGTCGAGACTGCAAGGCACTATGGCAGTTCAGAGCTTCAGCTTGGTTGGGGGTTGAAAACTCTGCCTGATAGAAATCGAATATTGCAGACAAAAGTTCCACCTAGAGAGGACTCTAAGAAATTTGAGGCAGAACTTGAGTTAAGTTTTCAAAGACTAGGTTGTGAGAAATTAGACCTCTTGGCCATTCATGGAATAAACCTTAGTGAGCATTTGGTTCAAACTTTTCGACCTGGAGGTTGTCTAGAAGTCGTAAGGCGCTGGCAAGATCTAGGCCGAGTGGGCCATGTTGGGTTTTCTACACATGGTTCAAAACAATTAATTGTGGAGGCGATTAATTCTGATGAATTCGATTATGTGAATCTTCATTGGTATTTCATTCGTCAGGACAATGACCCTGCCTTAGATGCTGCAGCGAAATTAGACCTTGGGGTTTTCATTATCAGCCCCACTGATAAAGGAGGACATTTGCATACACCTTCACCAAAGCTTTTAGATTTGTGCGCACCATTGCATCCAATTGTTTTTAATGATCTTTTTTGCTTAAAGGATTCGAGAGTGCACACTATTAGTGTGGGTGCAGCAAAACCCGAAGACTTAGATCATCATCTTAAGGCGATAGAGCTACTAAATAGAGCGGGTGAATATGTGCCTAGAATTGAAGAGAGCTTATACAACGAGGCTCGCATTATTCTTGGAGAGTCTTGGCTGTCTTCATGGCATATTGGATTGCCAAGTTGGAAAGAAACACCAGGACGTATCAATATCCCTATTTTGCTTTGGTTATACAATCTTGTGGAAGCTTGGGATATGGACAGTTTTGCAAAAGCCCGTTATGGCCTTCTTGGTAATGGGAGCCATTGGTTTCCCGGAGAGAATGCTGATTGCCTTGATCGAGATATTAGTGAGGAGGCATTAAGAAGAGTTCTTGCAAAAAGTCCTTGGTGTAATCAGATACCTAGTTTGCTTCGCAAGCTACGAAATCGTGTAGGTGGTAGTGGGCAGGAAAGACTTTCTTCCACTTAAATTCCTAAGGGCTTTTTTTCTGGTATCCCAATTGGTCTTGGATAGCTCTCTGGACAAGGAAACTTTGCCTGAAGTTTTATCAAGTGCCTTTTCCCTCTCTTCGCTGGGAGCTCCACACTTTCAACTGTTTTTATTCTCGCTTTAAGTAAAAACAATGCTTTGTTGAGGTTTTTTTCATCAATCTTGCTCCACTTCCCTCGAAACAAAAAGGCTTCGCCTTTTTGTTTCAGGAGTGGAATTAAATACTCTGCTGCGATAGGTGCATCCGCAACGGCACGAGCCATTGCCAGATCAAACACTCCTCTATAAGACATATTCTGACCTGTATTTTCTATACGGTCAGTAAGGATATTGATTCGCGAATTTAGGTCAAGCTCTACTGAGATCTTTTGGAGGATTGTAGTTTTTTTCTTGGTTGCATCTACCAGTGTGATGTGTGCCTTTGGTAGAGCTATGGCAACTGCCCAACCAGGAAATCCACATCCTGTTCCAACGTCAATGCAATTCAGTACTTTTTGGGGCTCACTTAGCAACGTTTGCATAGGCCATAAGCTGTCAAAAACATGCCCGATCCAATAATCCTCACCATTTAAAAGTCTTGTTAAATTAACTTCTTTGTTGAAATGACTGAGCAGATTCTGAAGAGTACAAAATTGTTCAAGTTGTGTTGAAGATGGATGCCAGAGCAACTTTTCCCATAATGCTGGACTGGGCTTGTTGAAGCAGTCTTTAATAGACATGTAAAAAGTGGCTGCTTTTTCTAAAATTGTGCAACACAGATGAACTTCAAAGACCTTTTGAATAATGGATTGTTGATCAATTGACCTTGCGTAAAAGCCACTATGAAGTGTTGGGTGTTGCTCAATCTGTGGACGGGGAAACTCTTCACAAAGCATTTCGCCATTTGACTAAAGCATTGCATCCTGATACCACTGTTTTGCCACCTGATGAAGCTGCGCGGAAATTTCGGCAGGTGTGCGAAGCTTATGAATTACTTTCAGATCCTATTCGAAGGTTAAGTTACGACAAAAGTTTTAATGAAGTCAACTGGAATGAGACGATGCATTCTCATAAGTCATTAGTTACTCCAGAAAAGTTCTCGAAACAACTCATTACAAAGGAGGTACGTCGGACGCTGTCTGGAGGTGAATTGCTCTCACTTCTATTATTGGTAGTAGCGTTTTTGATTAGTGTGTTGCTTGCATTAGGGTTTGCATTCGTTCAGGGCAGGGAATTGCAAGTTCGACCAAGTTGGCTAACAGTTAGTCAGACACCTCACAACATTATTTTTCAACGTAACAGCAATGGCTCTGTTGCCTCCAGTTCAAACACCTTTGAATCAACACTCTTTAGCTGCATTAGAACTTTGGCTTCATGAGTTAGGAGCAAAAAAGAGTAAAGAAGATCTTTGTATCTGGACTTTACTAATGCCCAACTGGTCAGCTGAAATAAAAATTGAGCAGGACGAACTGAAGGTTACTTGGGAGCAGAATGGTAAATCAAGTTCCTGTTCGTTCCCTTACGGCTTATCTCGGCAAGATGTTCAAATTGCTATAACTGAGGGCCCATAAATGAACTTGTCTTCTATTAAAGAGACTTTTAAAGCATATCCAAACCTTTCTCAATAGCTGAATAGCATTGTTCTAGTTGTGAATTATTAAGGCAGAGTGGAGGTAGTAAGTAAACCACATTCCCCAAAGGCCTCAGAAATACACCATTTTGCATTGCGATGGCTTTAATAGTTTTTCCTGCAGTATTTAGATAGCCTGAAGGTCCCTCAACATCAAGATCAAAGGCTGCAATTGTCCCAGTAACTCTTATTCTTTTTACTCTTGGATGCTTCGCAATTATATGTAAATGTGCTATGTGCCTTGATTCAAATTTTTGATATTGCTCAGGATTTGCTTCTAATAGATCCAAACTTGCGTTTGCTGCTGCACAACCGAGGGGGTTCCCAGTAAAGCTATGCCCATGCCAAAGAGTCAAATGGGGCGCCTCTCCTATGAACGCAGAAAATATTTCTTCACTTGCCATTGTTACGCCCATAGGAAGAAAGCCTCCAGTTAATCCTTTTGAAAGAGCAATCAGATTTGGTTTTATGCCAGCTCTTTGAAATGCAAAGAGGCTGCCACATCGTCCGAACCCGGTCAGAACTTCATCGGCAATAAGGAGTGCGCCTGCTTCTTGAATCCGTTTCTCGACTTTTTGAAGAAACTCGGGCCTCACCATTGACATCCCTCCTGCCCCTTGAACAAGAGGTTCAAGGATTACAGCAGCTGTTGGTGTTTCGAGGCTTTGTTCCAGTTCTGATAAGACAACCTTCTCTTTTTTTTCTAGATTGTCATCTCCCCACCAGGTGTCAGGCCAAGGGAGCCTCCTTACAGGGAATAGCATATCTTCAAACGGTGCATTAAAGAGAGTTCGTTCTCCTAGCGCCATTGCTCCGAAAGTATCGCCGTGGTAGGCCCCTTGAAAAGCGATTAGTTGATGTCTAGGTTCACACCTGTTCTTCCACCATTGACATGCGATCTTTAAAGCAACCTCTACTGCAGTTGAGCCATTATCTGAAAAGAATAAGCGTTCAAGACCTGTGACATGGCTTAGTCTCGCAGCTAGCTTTTCAGCTTGTGGGTGGGTGAAATCAGCAAATATAACTTGCTCTAACTCTTCAGTTTGCTTTGAGATGGCAGATGAAATATAAGGATGAGTATGGCCATGAAGAGTGACCCACCAACTACTTATGGCATCAATCAGGGGTGGAGCGCCATCACGTAGCAATAAAGCTCCATCTCCAGAGATTACCCTTTGTGGAGGAGTTGATGTGGAAACTTGAGTGAATGGAGGCCAAAGATGAGGATTCCATTGCTGAGATTTATTGCTCATGTTTTAGTGGTTTAGCTTAGAATGCCTCATGCGAGTAGTTGTTTGAAGATTGGGCCAAGATTTTGCTTTTCCCATTCCTCAGCAAGTGTTTTGGCATTGATTTCCATCAAGGTAGGGAGCTGTCCAATTATCTGAACATTTCCAATTTGCTCTAGTGTTTTCGGGTTGTCTGCATGATGTGGCCCATTAAGTATCAGTCCTAGTAGAGGGATATTTCTACTTCTCAGGGCTTCAATGCTGAGTAAAGTGTGATTGAGAGTTCCTAATCCAGATTTTGCTACTAGGAGAACAGGTAGCTTCCAAGAGAGGAGTTGATCAATTTGTAGAAATTGCCTAGTGAGGGGCACTAGCAATCCTCCAGCAGTTTCTATTACTAGAGTTTTTTTGACTAAAGGTAGTTGCAATTTTTCAGGGTCTATGAATTGATTTTCTTGTTCTGCTGCCCAATGAGGAGAGACAGGTGCGTGGAATCTATATGCTTCTCTTATCCACCGCTCCTTTGGAAGGTTTAGAAGTTTGGAGACTTGGCCTGTATCGCCTCCATGCTCTAAACCACTTTGTATTGGTTTCCAATAAATTGCATCCAGGCCTTGGACTAGTAAAGCGCTAACGATGGTTTTACCTATATCTGTGTCTGTTCCACATACAATCAAACCAGAAGGTGATGAATTCATCGCTGGACTAATAGTAATTGAATGAGCCAAGTGAGTCTTACTGCTCCATTCTCTGTGCAGTAGGGCCAGGATCGTTGCAATCTTCGCCAATCTCCAACACTAAGACCAAGCTTTGGAGTTGAGTGCGCTCCAATGTTTATCATTGGCTTTAAAAGAGAGCTGACTTTAGAAGCTGTTTGTGTGAAACTTTGCAATTCTTGATAGCGTACATTCTTCATACTTAAGCCCTGTAGAAGGGCTTCTGTCGAAGGCAGATGAAGTGCTGTGCAACGAACCCCACTGTTCCTTGAGGCAACATGCCATTCTTCGAAGCTTCCATGAACAGGTAGTGCTATTGCTAGCCAACCTCCAGGTGTTAATGCAGTAAACCACTCTGCGATTCGATTTGCAGGTTGATTGAGCCAATGCAGTGCAAAGTTTGAAGCAAGTAAGGCAGGTTTGTGGGGCCAAGTTGGTAGGCCAATATTTAAGTCACAGAGTTGTGTTTGGCTTGTGGATCGATTTTGAGCGAGCATTTGCGGGCTTCCATCAACTCTAATTACAGATTTATTTGGGTTAAGTGCTTCCAATGCTTCCGCAAGTAGTCCTGTACCTGCTCCAAGATCCACCCAAATGCCTTGGGGAATTGATTCTTTTGAACATTCTTTTGCCAGGCGCCACGCGAAGGTGCTTTGTAGCTCTGCTTCTGCGTTGTAGTGAGGAGCGGCTTCCCCAAAATTATTGAGAATGATTTTTGGCCAATTGCTGGTCATGGCGAAGTATTTAACCAATTTTCTACGCGATTTATTAATCCTGGAATTAGAAGTAAGTGACTGGCCCCAGGAATCAACCAATGGGTTGGGCCAGTATCAAGATGTTTTTTCAAGTCCTCTATTAACAAATTCCGAGAAGAAGGAACCACTATGGCGTCTTCCGCTCCTTGAACAACCAATACTCTCGCTTGCGGGCTCAAACTTGTTGGTAGCTCATGAGTTTGGATAAGTAATTCAAGATCGGCTTTCAGTTGCTTGCGCCCTTCTAAGGACAGACCTTTATCTATTGGTCCTGGTGGGTACTCACACATTTTTTCTGGTTCACAAGCTTTTCGAAGAAAATTATTTAGCATTGTTTTCTCTTTTGTTGTCCCGATGTGTTTTTTCATGCTTTGCAGAGCAGCGTTTAGATAACGGCGTTCGATTCCAGTAGGCATGAAACGACTGAAACTTCCCAGTAAAACGATATCTGTGGCTTTGCTCAAAACTTGACTTTTGATTAGATGTAGGCCAAGAGAATGCGCTATGACCACCCGCCGCTGGGAAGCCGGGTCAGAAGATTCTTGCCAATCTGGACTACAGGGTGGAATTGTTCCATACCCTCGCTCTGCGCTTTGCCATATCCATTTGGTTTTTTGAAATTGATCAATCCATAATTGCCAAGTGTTACTGTCGCCACTCCATCCGTGCATGGCTATTACTTGTTTCATTGTGCCTTTAAGGCGTTGATTAGTCGTTTTAGTGTCCCTTTTGGTAAGTTTTGACGTAGTGCTATTCGAAGACGGGAAGTCCTTTCAGGGACTGTAGGGGGACGAATTGCCACACTTAGTAGGCCTGACTTTTCTAGTTGATGTTGATAAAAAAGAGTTTTTTCGTCACTGCCGATTATTAGAGGAAGTATCGGACCATTACCTAGAGGGCGACTCCAACCTTCAATTGAAAGTCTAGAGCGCCATTTCTCTGCACGTTGTTGTAGCTTCTCTCCCCAAGTAGGGTTTTTTTTAATTAATTTTAGTGATGCCAATGCTGCTGCAGCTAGTGGTGGTGCAAGGGCTGTGCTGTATTTAAAGGCCCCGCTTGTTTGGAGTAGTTGTTCCTTCAATTTTTTGCTCCCCGCTAAGAAGGCACCCCCACTGCCAAATGCTTTGCCAAATGTTCCGCTCAAAATGGTTGTTTGCACAGCTAGTTCATAACACAGTCCTTTACCTTGGATTCCCATAGTCCCAAGCGAATGCGCTTCATCAACTATGAGTTGTGCTCCATATTTGTCACATAGTTCTGCTATTTCTTTGATTGCTGGGCTTGTGCCTTCCATGCTGAAAAGGCTTTCAGTAAGTACTAGTGGTGATTTATTGGTTTGATGATTTCTACAGATTTTTAAATGTTTCTCTAAATCATTAAGATCATTGTGAGCAAATCTTTTTAGTTTGGCACCACTGGCTTTGACTCCTAACAAAAGGGAATGATGAATAAGCCGGTCGGCTAGGACAGTGGTATGTCTATCGGTTATTGCAATTACTGCCGCAAGATTTGCTTGAAATCCACTAGGAAAAAGTAAAACACTTTCTTGACTGAGCCAATCAGCAAGGGCTTCCTCTAATTCTTGATGAATTGGCCGATGCCCAGTAACTAGTGGTGATGCTCCAGCACCTACACCATCAGCATCGATACTTGTTCTCGCGGCTTCTATGACGTCAGGGTGTCTGCTCAGTCCTAAGTAGTCATTACTTGCAAGGTCTAATAGTGAAATGGCTTTTCCGGACCTTCTATGAACTTTCAATTCACTAGGGCCTTTGCCATGACTCCATGTTCTGAGCTTGCGACGTCTTGCCAGGGGAATAATTTCCATTTTTTAGTGTGGGCGTTAATTCAAGTGATCTTTCTACTAGTGAAGATATTTCATGAGATGTATTGCAAGGTTCTATAGGATTTAGTGAATGAGTTAATCGGCGAACCTTACGACTGCCTCAGATCTCTCCAATGCTCAATTAGATCCTTCAGTGATCTTTCCTTTCGCATTGGATGCTTTTCAAATTGAAGCCATCGATGCTCTAAGTCAGGGTCATTCAGTTGTTGTGAGTGCTCCCACTGGTTCTGGAAAGACATTAGTGGGGGAATATGCGATTTATCGAGCGATTGCTCATAGACAAAAGGTTTTTTATACAACTCCGTTGAAGGCATTATCGAATCAGAAACTTCGAGATTTTCGTAAACAGTTTGGCCCCGAAAACGTTGGGTTAATGACTGGTGATTTAAGTGTAAACAGAGAAGCTTCAATAGTCGTGATGACTACTGAGATCTTTCGGAATATGCTTTATGCGGAAGTTGATGAGCAAGAGGACCCTCTCGCAGAAGTAGAGGCAGTCGTTCTAGATGAGTGTCATTACATGAATGATTCTCAGCGTGGCACTGTCTGGGAGGAATCAATTATTCATTGCCCTTCATCCGTTCAAATAGTTGCTCTGTCAGCAACAATAGCCAATGCTTGTCAACTAACTGATTGGATTCAACAGGTCCATGGTCCTACCCATTTAGTGAGCAGTAAATTCCGTCCAGTACCACTTCTCTATAACTTTTGCAGTGCTAAAGGTCTTCACCCGTTATTGAATGATGCGGGGAATGGATTACACCCTAATTGCAAAGTTTGGCGTGCGCCTAAGGGCTATAAGCGTAAGGGTCGACCTTCTAAACCGCCTCAACCAGAATCTCCACCTGCCAGTTTTGTGGTTTCTCAAATGGCAGATCGAGATATGCTTCCTGCTATTTATTTTATTTTTAGTCGACGTGGCTGTGATAAGGCTGTAAAGGATCTTGGATCACTCTGTTTGGTTACACCTAAAGAGCAGAGTTTGATTCAAAACCGTCTTTTTGAATATACCGCAACAAATTCTGAGGCTGTTCGTAGTGGAATTCACTCTGATGCGTTGTTGCGAGGAATTGCTGCACATCATGCTGGAGTATTACCAGCCTGGAAGGAATTAATTGAGAGCTTATTTCAAGATGGTTTGGTGAAGGTGGTATTTGCAACTGAGACTTTGGCTGCAGGTATCAATATGCCTGCTCGCAGTACAGTTATTTCTACGCTATCTAAACGGACTGAGCGTGGACATAGGTCCTTGATGGGCAGTGAGTTCTTGCAGATGGCAGGTAGAGCAGGCCGTAGAGGACTCGACTCTCAGGGCTATGTGGTCACAGTCCAGAGTCGTTTTGAAGGAGTAAGAGAGGCAGGACAACTAGCTACAAGTTCGGCTGAACCTTTGGTTAGTCAGTTCACACCAAGCTATGGAATGGTTTTGAATCTTTTGCAGCGATATGAACTTGATAAGGCTAAACAGCTTGTAGAGCGTAGTTTTGGACGTTATTTGGCCAGCTTAGACCTTGTTGAAGAGGAAGACTTACTTGAACAACTAAGACATCAATTGGGTACTTTGCAGGGAGTGGCTGGCGATGTCTCTTGGGAAGATTTTGAAGATTATGAGAAACGCCGAGGACGTCTTAAGGAAGAAAGAAGATTATTGCGGATTCTCCAACAACAAGCTGCCGAAACTTTGGCAAATGAGCTCACTATGGCTTTGCAGTTTGCAAGTGTTGGGACTTTGGTGAGTTTAAAAGCACCTCAACTGCATGGACGCATTACACCTGCTGTGATTTTTGACAAGTTAGATGGGCCAGGGCAATTCCCTTTACTGCTTTGTCTTACTGATCAGAATATTTGGCTTTTGGTTCCGTGTCAGGCGGTGGTTAGTTTGCATGCTGAGTTGAGTTGCATGGTTCTTACCGGTATAAATGAGCCTTCAATTAAGAAAATTGGGGAGTTGCGTCATGGGGACGAGCAGAGCAAGGCTTTAGCTTTGGCTATTGCCCATATCGCTACACGGCATGAAATGAGGACTCCTCAATATGATCTTGCTGGTGAGGTTCTGGCTCAAGCAAAATTGGTCAAGACCTTAGAAGAAGACTTAGAAAAACAACCAGTACATCAATGGGGTGATCGCAAAAAGCTCAAGAAACATCGTCGACGTATGGAAGAGTTAGAACTTGAGATTAGGGAACGTCAGCAATTGCTTCATCATCGGGCGAACAGTCACTGGGAAACCTTTTTAGCCTTAATCGAAATTTTGAGACATTTTGGATGCCTAGATGATCTTCTCCCGACCGAAATAGGAAGAACAGTTGCTTCACTGCGTGGAGATAACGAACTTTGGCTCGGGTTAGCATTGATTAGTGGCCATTTGGATGACTTGGATCCTCCGGTGTTGGCAGCAGTTATTGAGGCAATTAGTACTGAAGTAAATCGTCCTGATCTTTGGAGCGGCTTTACTAATTCACCTATAGCTGATGAGGTATTAAATGACCTTTTAGGTATCAGGCGGGAGTTATCACTTGCTCAAAATCGCTCTAAAGTAGTTGTTCCGATTTGGTGGGAGCTCGAGCTAATGGGGCTAGTCGAGGCTTGGGCAAGAGGAACATCATGGGCTGAACTTATTTCGAATACTTCTCTGGATGAAGGTGATGTAGTAAGAATCATGAGAAGAACAATTGATCTACTGTCACAAGTTCCCTATTGCGAGGCGATTAGTGAGCGATTACGCAGTAATGCTCGCTTGGCATTTCAAGCTATTAATCGCTTTCCAGTTTGTGAAGCAGAAGATATATTGAAGACATCGTCAATTCAAGAGCAAAGACTTAACCCTGCGACTGAAAGGGTTTCAGGAGTAGAGAAGAAATAGTTAATTGCTAGACATGGGGAAAGATCATAGATGTAGGATCGACAAGACGATCGAAATCGACTTCATTTATATAGTCAAGCTTTATTGCCGCGTCTCGTAGGCTAATTCTTTTTTGATGAGCATATTGGGCAATTTCACTTGCCTTTTTGTAGCCAATTGCAGGAGTTAATGCTGTAACCAACATTAGTGATTGGTCTAAATCTTCTTGAATTTTTGAATAATTGGGCTGCATGCCTTCTATCATTGCTGATCTGCAACTTTTTGAAGAGTCGTGAAGCATTTCTATGCTATGTAATAGGTTAAAAGCAATCAATGGTTTATAGGCATTCATTTGCAGATGACCACCACTGCCAGCCATAGCAACAGCTACATCTAGACCTATTACTTGAGTACATATCATTGACATTGCCTCACATTGGGTAGGGTTAATCTTCCCAGGCATTATTGAGCTGCCAGGTTCATTTGCAGGTAGGTTCAGCTCGGCTATCCCTGCTCTTGGTCCACAAGACAAGAGGCGGATATCATTGACAATTTTTAGTAGAGTTACAGCCAACAACTTGAGTTGAGACATTGTATTCACTAAGCCATCATGACTCGCCATTAAGGCGAACTTGTTAGAGGCTGGATTGAATGGGAGGCCAGTTAAATCTGAGATTTCTGCAACAATTTCCAAGTCGAATTGGGGCGGAGCATTAAGTCCTGTTCCTACTGCTGTGCCTCCTAATGGCAATGAATATAACTCTTTTAATGCTGCTTCTATGCGGGAATAAGCTGTTGACAACTGTTCTTGCCAGGCAGAAACTTCTTGGCCAAGAGTGATTGGAACAGCGTCCTGTAAATGAGTTCTTCCAATTTTGATTATTCCTTTCCATTCAAGGCTTTTTTGTCCAAGGACTTTTGTTAAATTGGCTAATTGAGGTAGGAGTTTTTTGGTAATCCCTTCAACAGTTGCTATATGGATTGCAGCCGGGAAGGTGTCATTAGTTGATTGTGATTGATTCACATGATCATTTGGATGAATAGGTCTATGACTGCCTAATGGTTCTCCAATTGATTGTGATGCGATGTTGCTAATGACTTCGTTTACATTCATGTTCGTCTGGGTACCGCTCCCGGTTTGCCAGACTCTTAATGGGAATTGGTCGTCATGTAGTCCTTTTGCGATTTCGTTCGATGCTTGTATTATCAAGTCTCGCTTTTTTGTATCAAGTACACCTAAACGGTGATTAACAGTCGCAGCAGCTTTTTTGATTGTGGCTAATGCATAAATCATTTCCATAGGCATGCGATCATCGCTAATGGAGAAATTCAGGAGGGATCTTTGAGTTTGAGCTCCCCAAAGTGCCTCAGCAGGAACTTCAATGGCCCCCATACTGTCTTGTTCTATTCGTAACTGTTTAGACATCTATTTTTTGGTGGTAGTAGTTGGTGTGTACTAGGTCCAATAAAGTACTCAAGTAAGCTGTGTAGGAACAATGAAAGGTCCTAATAATTCATTAGCGAATAGCTTGTAGTCTTTCACGATGTATCACTAAAAGAAATTAATGCAATTGTGGTGACCGTTAGATCATTTTTTAGATCCCAAGACGTTTCCAGATCACATCTAAGTTTGCCTGATGGATATCAGTGTTGAAACAGCTCTCTAGTCCATTAGTTGTTAAGCGTTTTATTACTTCATGGTCAGATTCAAGATTTGCTTTGAAGTCCCCTCCTTCTTGATTCCAGGCTGAGTGAGAATGCTTCTGAACGACTTTATAGGCTTCTTCTCTACTCATGCCGCTTTCAACAAGAGCTAGGAGTACCCTTTGGCTAAAAACAACACCTCCATAGATATTCATATTCCGGAGCATGTTGGTTGGATAAACACCTAGCCCCTTAATCACCTCAGTCATTTCTCTAAGCATGAAATGGAGAGTAACAGAGGAGTCTGGGAACATCATTCGTTCGGTTGAACTATGACTGATGTCTCTTTCATGCCACAAAGCTATGTTCTCTAGAGCTGCAATGACATAGCTACGGAGAACTCTGGCCAATCCGCTTATTCGTTCACTACGAATTGGGTTGCGTTTATGAGGCATGGCTGAACTCCCTTTTTGACCTTTCGCAAAACTTTCTTCGACTTCAAGGACGTCAGTTCGCTGAAGGTTCCTAATTTCTGTAGCAAAGCGATCTAATGATGCCCCTATCAGTGCAATTGTTTGAATGTAATCCGCATGCCTGTCACGAGAAATTACCTGGGTACTTGCTACATCAGGTGTGAGACCAAGGCTTTCACAAGTTAGTTTTTCTACTTCTGGGTCGGTATTTGCATATGTTCCCATAGCACCACTTACTTGGCCTACAGCAATATCCTTTTCCAGTCGTATCAATCTTTCACTATTTCTATTGGTTTCTGCCAGCCAGCCAGCCAACTTAAAGCCAAAGGTGATCGGTTCGCCATGAATTGCATGTGAGCGCCCAATCATGACAGTTGTCTTATGCGCTTTAGCTAAGTTCCGTATTGCTTCCTCTAATTCTTTTGTTTCCTTTTGGAGAAGCTTTACTGAGGCCTTTAGTTGCAAGGCAAGCCCCGTATCTAATACGTCACTACTGGTCATCCCAACGTGGATGTACCTTCCAGCATCACCTACAGATTCATTGACGTTTGTAAGAAAAGCAATAACGTCATGCCTTACTTCTGCCTCGATCTCAAGAATTCGTTCTGGATCGAAAGTTGCTTTCTCACGTATTTGCCGCATCACATCCTCTGGAAGACGACCAAGTTGGCAATTGGCTTCGCAAGCTGCTATTTCGACATCTAACCAACTTTGATACTTGGCTTTGTCGGTCCAAATGTTGCCCATTTCGGGCAGTGTGTAACGTTCGATCAACGGATCGCAAATTTACTAGAAGTTATGAACTTAGGACCTAAAGCTCAAGCTGACTTAAGTCGGCAATGTTCAACTTCCCATTGAACGTGTCGACCCCAAGATTGTTGCCTAACCCAACAGCGGCCCCCTTTGCAATTGATTACTTGGAATGGAGGTAAATCATTAGGCTGATTTTCTAGTTTTGCAAAGCTCCCTGGGGCAAGGAGGTCAAGCACATTTGCCTTTTTTAGGGTTGGTAACAGATGCAGTCGATTGCATCTGTGATTGCGTTTTTTGGCTGACTTTGTGAATTGGTCAGACACTTCCTTTTCCGGTAGGTGGAAAGATTGTCTCGGGTTATTTGTCAAATTGAATAACTTCAGTGGTTTTTATTCGGTTTCCTGTCTGCTTTTATGACTAAATGCCCCGAAAACTCCGACTTGATCTGCACCTCCTGACGAAAGGCTTGGCTACTTCTCGTCAAAAGGCCCAACAATTAATCAGGGCTGGAAAAGTTCGTGATCATAGTGGGAAATTACTAGATAAGCCTGGACAACAAGTTTCTGCTGATCTTGAGCTTCTTATTAAAGAATCCCCCAGATTTGTATCCAGAGGTGGTGAGAAGTTGACTCAAGCTTTTAAGTCGTTTTCATTGACAGTAGATCGGAAAGTTTGTCTGGATGGAGGCATTTCCACCGGTGGTTTTACAGACTGCCTTTTGCAAAATGGTGCTGCTCGGGTTTATGGCATTGATGTTGGTTATGGGCAAGTTGCTTGGCGCCTTCGCACAGATCAAAGAGTTGTATTGAAGGAGCGCACTAATCTTCGAACACTTACTCATGAGGAACTGTATGGACCCAATGATCCATGGCCAAGCTTTGCTGTAGCTGATTTGTCGTTCATTTCATTAAAGATCGTTTTGCCTGCTATTAGATCTTTGCTTCAGCCAGACAATGCAGAAGCAGTGGTTTTAGTTAAGCCACAGTTTGAGGTTGGCCGTGAACGAGTTGGTAAAGGCGGGGTAGTACGCAATCCTGCTGCACATGTTGATGCATTGCATTCGGTTATAAGAAGCGCTGGTGAACTGCGATGGGAGCCAAAAGGCATTGTTGCTTCACCAATTACGGGACCTGCTGGTAATCATGAATATCTGTTGTGGTTAGGTATTAGTGAAGGCCGGAAGTTGCCAAATATTGAGAGTCTTGTCAAAAACACTTTGCTTTCAAACTAAAGAGCTGTTTCATCTTTATCTCCTGTGCGAATCCGTAGCACTGAGTCCACTGCAGAGATGAAAATCTTGCCATCTCCAATCTCTCCGGTTTTCGCAGCTTCAGCAATTGCTTTTAAAACAGCGTCAACACTTGCATCATCAACAACTACCTCAACCTTGAGTTTTTGAAGGAACTCAACTGTGAATTCTGAGCCTCTATAGCGTTCTACTTGGCCTTTTTGGCGCCCAAAACCACGTACTTCAGTAACTGTCATTCCAACTATGCCTGCTTTGACCAGAGCAAGCTTTACATCTTCAAGTTTGAATGGGCGGATAATAGCTTCAACTTTTTTCATGATTTTCAATAGCTAATTTGAGAGATAAATTACCTTTCTTAGAATTTACGTGTGATTGATAGTGAAGGAACATGATTAATTCTTAAACCTGCTTCTTCTGCATCAGATGAAAGGGCTTTGGCATCTTCTGTAGTCAGCCGAACTTTTTTTGAGGATAGTGCTTCCCAATGCTCATCTTCAAAATGGGTTTGCAACCAGAGCATGCCATGCACGCTTTCAGGACGAAGCTGAGTTCCTTCTTCGGTGTCGATCAGCCAAATATCCATATAAAAGGAGCTCACTGCCTACTATTAGGGGGGGTAAGGCGAGACTAAATTGTGCTTGTTGCTACGGATTGCGCGTTTGATATCCAATTAGTAATACTTCTGACTTCTTAAAAAAGCTTCTTTCACATAATTTCTATGGGGGCAAGTAAGTGACATCTTTATATTGAAGGAACCTCTCTAATTCCTTCAATAATTTAAAAACGCTTTGTCAATTCTTTATTAAAGGAGATTTTCAGGTGATTCCCCTTGATTCAAAAAACATAACTCCACTTTATGGCGAACGAGCTATCGCTCAGGGTGAGTTGATTTGTTTTGATAATCCAAATGAAGGCCGCCCTTATGAAATTTCCATAGAGTTACCGGAATTTACATGCCTATGCCCTTTTTCTGGATATCCAGATTTCGCTGTATTGCGATTGCTTTATCAACCAGATAAAAAGGTTTTGGAATTAAAAGCTATCAAGCTGTATATAAATAGCTATCGCGATCGCAAGATTTCTCATGAACAGGTCGCTAATGAGATCCTGGATGATTTAGTCAAAGTATGCAATCCCTCTTGGATGCAGCTAGAAGCAGATTTCAACCCTCGTGGAAATGTTCACATGGTGGTTCGTGTTAAGCACGGCGAAAGGCAGCCTCATTAAGTTCATTGTTTGAGATGGTGGCCAAAAGCTCTGGCATTTCATTCGCTAGCCCTGATAAGTTTCGATTGCTTAACCCTCCAACGTGTATATATTCGTTTTCTGGTTCTGAAACTGCCCATAATTGTCGTGTTGAAAGAATACTTAGAAAACCACCAAGTAAGGTGATTGCAAAACCTGTATATACAACTGGCACTCCTGGATCACGTTTCAATAAAAGTCCTGTTGCGGGTATGACATCCACTACACGGAGAGGGACCCCCTTTATCTCTTGTGCATCTCCTCCAGGTCTTAGACCAGCAATGAGTTGCCCCCCTTCGTCAAATACTTGTACAGGCCCTGCTTCGCTTGAAACACTCATCAAGATTGGCTCTTTCCCATTCTGATTAGTTGGAATAACCAATCCCCAAACTTGTTCTCCTAGTTGAGGAAACTCTTGTAAAGGTAGTTGCAGTTTTGGACTTTTACCCAGTTGTAGTGTGATTGCTGCAAGGGACCAATCGGCTTGATAAACCGTCATTCCTTTTATACGCAGCGGGTGATTTACACTTACTTCTCTTATCTCTCCATCCTCCTCCCTTTGATCGGTTAGTTCGAGAGTAGAACGAAACTGCTCTACTCTTCCAGCGGGATCACGTTCAATTTTGAAAGTATTCAGGGTTAGTGTTAATTGATTAACTCCTTCGCGATTAAGTAGCTGAAAAGATCTACCAGGAGCGAGAAACTTTTCAACGCGTTGTCCTTTTACAGCGCCCCATGACGCTCCAAACAAGATCAATATCAGTCCTAGATGAATCAGTGGGGGGCCAATGCGGCCTAGAGCTCCTTTTCTGGCAGCAAGTCTTCCTGATTTTTGCTTGACTTGCCATCCTTTTTTTTGAAGGTGTACAGCAAGTTGATTTAACCCTTGTGATGATTGAGCAGTTGGAATTGTTTCAGCAATTGCCAGCTTGCTTAATTGTTGAGGATCTTTGTAGTCGATCCAATTAAGAGCGGCCTGAACCATTGGCCATTGCCTTCGCCAACTGCAAATCATTAGTGATAGTCCAAGCCAGCCAAGTAGAGCTAAAAACCAATTACTGGAATAAACCTGATTGAACTGCAGTCTGATTAGAGTCTTTCCATTAATGAAACCTAGCCAGGGATGTTTACCATAAACTTCCAGATAGTTTCCAATTGGTTCTTCTTGAGGTATCGCTGTGCCGATTGCGCTTGCTAGTGCAATGACAAGCAATAAGAAGATTGCAACCTTGAGACTGGAGGCCCAGGCAATGATTTTTCGTAAAACCTGCATGTGTTAGATCCAATTTGCCAGAAGGGTTAATAGACCTGCAGTTAATAAGATGGTTCCACTTAATGGAGGGATCCACTGTCCTAAAGGTCGAAGGGCTAAAAGGTTGGGAATGCTTGCTGCTGCACTTCCAGCGATAAAGAGGGGGAGGGTTTGTCCTAATCCAAAAAAGGCCAGTAGTGTTATACCTATTAGAGGACTTCCTCTTTGGGCAATCCACCCTAGTAACACTGCCAATACAGGAGTTGTGCAAGGAGATGATGCCAGGCCAAATGCTAAGCCTGCCGCAACTGGTGCTAATGGACTAGGAACTTTTTTTTGCCAAGTTTCTGGGTCCGGCCCATTTGGTAACGGAAGTTTGACAATTCCAAGAAGGTTTAGCCCCATTAGTACTGCTAAAAGAGCTACTAACTTTGGAATTATTAAAGGTATTTGGCCGTAAACCTTCCCTACAAGTCCGCTAAGACTTCCTAAGAAAATTAATGAAAAAACTATGCCACTGCAGAAAATGAAACTACTTTGGATGGGCTTTTGATTGTTTTTATACCCTGCTAAAAAAGCGACTGTTATCGGGAGCAATGAAAGAGAGCATGGCCCGAGACTTGTAAGTAGGCCCCCCAAAAAAACAAAGAATAATGTTTGTGGGCCTGGATCGAGCAGACCCTGGCTCATTATGTGCTCGCTCGCGCGGGCTAGATCGGATAATGTCAGATCTAGAGAAGTAATTGGCTTTACCTGGTCATATACAGTCCTACATCAATTCTACTTAAGTTTTTTCTTTAAATTAGGACCTCCAATTAATCCAGTTGATTCTATTGAACAACGGATAAGTAGACCTCCGATTAATAGGCTTGACAAAAGAGAACTTCCTCCATAACTGATCATTGGTAATGGCAATCCTGTGGTTGGCATTACTCCTGAGGCAACTGCAATATTCATCAATGATTGGCCGACAAGAATTGTGCTACATCCCATTGCAACTAGTTTTGTTTGATTTGTGTTGCAGCGAAGGGCTACTCGTAACCCTAGGAATGCTATTAACATTAAAAATAGCAATAGCATCATCGAGCCTAAAAAACCGAATTCTTCAGCAAAAACAGCAAAAATAAAGTCTGTACTTCTAAAAGGCAAGTACTGCAGTTTTTGTGTTGATAATCCGTAGCCCTCCCCAAACCATCCTCCAGACCCTATAGCCAAGAGACTTTGCACTAGTTGATATCCAGTCCCTTGAGGGTCTTGCCAAGGATCAAGGAATGATATGACTCTAATGCGTTGATATTCCTTAAATAAGATACTTGTAGTTCCTAAGATTCCTCCTATAAAAGCCACCCCAAAAAGACTTCTAAATCTAATTCCTGCTGCTAAAGCTATTAACCAAAGCAGGATACCTATAAGTGCAGCAGTACTGAGATTGGGTTGAATAAGTATTAGTAATAAAAGAGACCCAAAAATACTTAACCAAAAGAACTGTTGATCTCTGTTTAAGCGCTTCCACTGAGCAAAGAGGTTCGCAGCTTGAAGAATTAAAAAGGGCTTCATTAATTCTGATGGTTGTATTTGTATTGGGCCAATTAATAACCATCTGGTAGATCCGTTGATAGTTGTACCTACAAAGTAAGTTGCAATTAATAGAATGATTGATATGAAAAGAGATGGTCCTGCAAGTTTTAGCCATCTTCGTAGATTGGTAGAAATGATGATATAAAGAAGACTCCAACTTGTTATTAGCCAAAGAAGTTGTCTTTTGATGTAGTACGTGCCATCGCCCATCTCTCGGCTGGCAACCCACCAACTCGCTGAGCCAAGAATAAAAAGCCCTGCCAAGCTCCAAAAAGCTATAAGGGTAATTAGCAGTCTTGCTTCAGCTGGCCAGACTGACCAAGGAAGTGGAAGTAGCTTTTGCCAAATTGGTACTCTTTCGCCGTTCTCGAACAAGGTGGGATTACCTTTCCCTTTCGTTTTATAGCGCTTCTGAATTGGCATTAAGGCTTTTTGCCGAAGGGAGATGCTTAGATGAATCTTTCCTATTGAGCCTACTTAGAAGCTCTTTGCCAAGTGATGAACAATAAAAAGACGTTTAGAACACCACCACCAATTTTTTGCTTTTTTCAAACTAATTCAGTTATTTCAATTTTCTTTTATTGATTTCTACATAGCCTCTCACTGCAGATGCCATTTCTTAATCAACTAGCTAGTGATAATGAGTCATCACTTGTTAGTGCTTTTTATGATCGACACCCTTATCCTGACGAAACTTTGAAAGATGAGCCGCCGCAAGGGTTTAATTGGCGATGGTCTTTCAATGATGTGTATTCATTTTGTACGGGTGCTCTTCCTTTCAAATATAGTTCTTCTGGGATTAAGAAAATTCTTGATGCAGGTTGTGGGAGTGGAGTAAGTACAGATTATCTCGCTTATCTCAATCCAGGTTCACAAATTCTTGCTGTAGATATTTCCAATGTTGCTCTCAAAGTCGCAATTGAGAGATTAAGGCGCTCTGGCGGAGATAAGCAAGTCAGTTTACGCTTTGAAAATAGGAGCCTTTTTGATTTGAAGGGTGAAGGACCATTTGACTATATAAATTCAGTAGGAGTTTTGCACCATCTTCAAGACCCCCTATCTGGATTAAATGAATTAGGTTCACTTTTGAAAGAAGGAGGTATTTTGCACTTATTTCTATATGCAGAGGGAGGTCGAAGTGAGATAACTCATGTTCGGAAAGCACTTAAGACTTTAGGAGTATTGGATACAGAATTTGGACTGCAACTGGCACGAGACTTGATTAGAAATCTCCCCCCAAATAATTCTTTGAGAAGAAATTACGAAGAGAGATGGGCATTTGAATGTACCTCTGATGTCAATTTTGCTGATATGTATTTACACCCAAGAGAAATGACTTTCAATCTTCATAGGCTTTGGGAATTAATCGATAATTCAGACCTTGAATTTATAGGTTTTTCTAATCCAAATGTTTGGTCTTTGGAACGCTTCTTGAATGGAGAACTGTTAAAGAGAGCAAAAATATTACCAAAATTACAACAACTTCATTTAGTAGAAAACTTAGATCAAGATATTAGTCATTTTGAATTTTTTCTTTCTAAAGGTGAATTACCAAAGTATGAATGGAAAAATGATAATGATTTATTAGCGACAACCGGAGTGGTCAGTCGCCGCATTTTGGGGTGGCCTAGCACAACCACTTTTTATGATTCGGAAATGAACCGACTTGAAATCAATGACGATTGCCTCCAACTTTTGAAGGCAATAAAGAATCATCCAGGGAAGCCCATGAATTTTTTGCCTTTGAATTGGGATAAATCTTTGACTGCCTCTATAGCAAGGGATCTTCAGAAAAGGCAATTGCTATTGCTTTATCCGATTTAATTTCACCTGCATGATAGATTCCGCGGGCCTTTACGTAGAGAGCCTCGGAGCCCCTTGCTGGCATTCCCGCTGCTCCAGCTTAAAAATGATCCCCCTAAGGGAGGTGACTTAATGCTGGGAAAATCACAGGATTCTGGTAAAAGTACCGAGAGCAATCTGAGTCTTGGCCCGTCAGATGAGCCTTTACAAGATTCGTCTGACGAATATGTGCTGCTACAGCAGCGCATATTCAGGGCTGCTTTGATTGTTTCTGCATTTGCAGTTTCGATTACAGCTTTACTCTTTGACCTCCATGTATCTATTAGTTTGCTAATAGGTGCCTTGTCAGGAATCCTTTATCTGCGTCTACTTGCTCGCAGTATTGGAAAGCTTGGGAAGAGTTCAAAGTCTGTAAGCAAGATTCAGTTGGTTGTTCCTGTAGTGCTTGTGCTAGCAGTTTCAAAACTGTCTCAGCTCGAGTTATTACCTGCATTATTGGGTTTTCTTCTCTACAAACCCTCACTAATTTTTCAGATTTTGCTTGAGTCTCGATCAGATTCTTGTAGCTGATTAATTAAAACAGCCTTTATTTAGGCAACCTTATACTCCTGTCGTATATGCGACACCGACTTCACGCCGAATGGGTTCCTATCTACTGTTTCTACCTTTTGCTGAATTAGAGGTTGGTCAACACCTCTACTGGCAGCTTGGGAGCCTAAGAATTCACGGTCAGGTTTTTTTAACTTCCTGGATCGTGATAGGCGCATTGCTTGCTCTTGTCGTTGCAGGAACTAAAAAGATGGAACGGGACCCGAAAGGGGTTCAAAACCTTCTTGAGTTCCTATGGGATTACATCCGTGACTTAGCGAGAACGCAAATTGGTGAAAAGGTTTACCGCGATTGGATGCCTTTTATAGGTACTCTTTTCTTGTTTATTTTTGTTAGTAACTGGGGTGGGGCTTTGGTGCCTTGGAGATTGATTCATCTTCCAAGCGGAGAACTTGGAGCACCCACCGCAGATATAAATACAACTGTTGCTTTGGCACTGTTGGTTTCTCTCTCCTATTTCTACGCAGGCTTAAGCAATAAAGGATTGCGGTATTTCGAGTATTACGTGCACCCAACCCCGATAATGCTCCCCTTCAAGATCGTCGAGGATTTCACCAAGCCTCTATCTCTGTCTTTTCGTTTGTTTGGGAACATCCTTGCAGACGAATTGGTAGTAGCAGTTCTTGTGTTTTTGGTCCCTTTGGTGCTCCCAGTTCCAGTAATGTTCCTTGGCCTGTTTACGAGTGCAATTCAAGCATTGATCTTTGCAACTCTTGCCGCCTATTACATCGGTGAAGCTGTTGAGGAGCATCATTAATACATTTTTATTTCCAGCTCTTAATTAATTTCTTGCAAATCCCTTGCGGTAAGGTCCGTATACATCCGGGCCCATCTCAATAGTTTTGAGATGTCCATGCCGCAGGTATAAACTCCCGGTCCCTACTATTCGCGCTCATAAGGCGCTTCACATTTTTACCTCAATCATGGATTCCATTACCACCGCAGCTTCCGTTGTAGCCGCTGGCCTAGCTGTTGGCCTTGGCGCTATCGGCCCCGGCATTGGTCAGGGCAGCGCTGCACAGGGTGCAGTTGAGGGTATTGCTCGTCAGCCTGAAGCTGAAGGCAAAATCAGAGGCACCTTGCTTCTATCCTTCGCTTTCATGGAATCTCTCACCATTTATGGCCTTGTGGTCGCTTTGGTGCTTCTTTTCGCTAACCCTTTCGCGGGCTAATCGAAAAGCTTGTGAGGTTAGGAATCTGACCACCTCAAATTCTCTTGTTTGGATTTTGTCAGATTCCTGCCTTAAGCAGACTTCTATTCCTTGGCTTTTAGCTCTTTGCCCACCTTGATGCTTGCTTTAAAAGCTCGCGCCTTTGTTACATGACCAGCTCGTTACTGTTCGGTGCTACTGAAGGAGGTCTTTTTGACTTCGATGCCACTCTTCCCCTTATGGCGGCTCAGGTGGTACTCCTTACTTTCATACTTAACGCTCTTTTCTTTAAGCCCGTAGGACGGGTGGTTGAGGAAAGAGAAGGTTATATAACCACTAGTCGAGCTGAGGCTAAGCAAAAACTTGCTGAGGTTCAAAGACTTGAATCTGAGCTCAGGGATCAGCTTAAAGAAGCTCGTCAAGCTGCTCAAAAAGTCATTAATGATGCAGAGCAGGATTCTGACAAGCTTTATAGGGAAGCTTTGTCTTTGGCGACTAACGAAGCCAACGCCTCTAGGGAAAAAGCAAGGCGCGAGATTGACTCTCAAAGGGACATTGCGCTTACTCAGTTGAAGGCTGATGCCGACAATCTGGGCAATTTAATTGTCGAACGACTATTGGCATCAAAATGACTTCTTCATTACTCTTCGCTTCTGAAGGTTTTGGTCTCAACCTCAATGTGTTTGAGACAAATATCATCAATTTGGCAGTCGTCATTTTTGGACTTTATAAATTCCTTCCGAATTTTCTCGGAGGAATGCTTGAGCGCCGCCGCTCAGCAATTCTGTCTGATTTAAAAGACGCTGAAGATCGTCTTGATGAGGCATCCACTGCACTATCTCAAGCAAAAGAAGAGCTATCTTCTGCTGAACAGAAAGCCACCAAAATCAGAAATGATGGAAAGACAAGAGCAGAAGCAATTCGTTTAGAAACAGAAAAGAGAACTGTTGAAGAAATGGCTCGCATAAAGCAAGGTGCTGCTTCTGATCTAAATGCAGAGGCCTCAAGAGTGACAGCCCAATTAAGACGAGAAGCAGCTCGTCTGGCTATTGAAAAAGCCTTGGCAACCCTTCCTGCAAAGCTTGATGAAAGAGCTCAGACAAATTTTCTAAATCAATCAATCAAAAATATGAGTAAAGACTGATGCCTCTTCTCAACACCATCACAACTCCATACGCGGAAGCTTTCCTTCAAGTGGCATCAAGTCGCAAGGAGGTTGATCAGGTTGTAGATCAGGCTAAGGCTGTATTAATTCTTTGGAATGATTGCCCTGAATTTGGCGAAGCTATGGCTTCGCCAGTATTGGAGGTAGATGCCAAAAAAGCAGCGCTTGAAAAGCTTTTTGCTAAACAAGTAACTCCGTCTTTTCTTAACCTCCTTAAGTTGCTAGCTGATCGCCAGCGCATAGGGCTCTTGGATTCTGTCCTTGAAAGGATGCTTGAGCTCTATCGTGAACAACGCAATATTGCATTGGCTACAGTCACCTCTGCATCTGCACTTGATGAAGATCAACAGGCTGATCTTCTCAAGAAGATTCAATCTGTAGCTGGAACAGATAATCTTGAGCTCAATATTAAGATTGATCCAGGTTTGATTGGTGGCTTCGTAGTTAGTGTCGGCTCAAAAGTCATAGACGCAAGCCTGTCTGGTCAAGTTCGTCGTTTAGGGCTTGCTCTGGCGAAAGTTAGTTAGCTCGTCTAAGTTCTCTAACGCTTTCTCTTCCTTTTCTCCTCCTCTTCCTTACCTTCTCTCATGGTTTCCATACGTCCCGACGAGATCAGTTCGATACTCAAACAGCAGATCGCTGATTACGATAAGTCAGTATCCGTCAGCAATGTCGGAACTGTTCTTCAAATTGGTGACGGTATCGCCAGAGTCTATGGCCTTGAGAAGGTCATGGCAGGAGAGCTGGTTGAATTTGAGGATGGTACTGAAGGTATTGCTTTAAATCTCGAAGATGACAACGTTGGCGTTGTCTTAATGGGTGAGGGTATCGGCATTCAGGAAGGAAGTACCGTTAAGGCTACTGGGAAGATTGCATCAGTACCAGTTGGAGAATCAATGTTGGGTCGTGTAGTTAGCCCTCTTGGTCAACCGGTTGATGGCAATGGTGAAATAGCTACTAATGACTCCCGTCTTATTGAGGCAATAGCTCCAGGAATTATTAAAAGAAAGTCTGTTCACGAACCTATGCAGACAGGTATTACTTCCATAGACGCGATGATCCCGATTGGGCGAGGTCAACGCGAATTGATTATTGGGGACCGCCAAACTGGTAAGACTGCAATCGCTATAGATACCATCATTAATCAAAAGGGAGAAGATGTTGTTTGTGTATATGTAGCTATTGGTCAAAAGTCTGCTTCTGTGGCAAATGTTGTTGAAGTCCTTCGTGAAAAGGGGGCATTGGAATACACAGTTGTTGTTAATGCAAGTGCTTCTGACGCTGCGGCATTGCAATATTTGGCTCCTTATACCGGGGCAGCTATTGCTGAATACTTCATGTACAAAGGCAAGGCAACTTTGGTTATTTATGACGATTTAACTAAGCAAGCACAGGCTTACCGTCAGATGTCTTTGCTTTTGCGTCGCCCACCAGGCCGTGAGGCTTATCCCGGGGATGTTTTCTATTGTCATAGTCGTTTGCTTGAAAGAGCTGCAAAACTTTCTGATTCAATGGGTAAGGGCTCAATGACTGCGCTTCCAATTATTGAAACTCAGGCAGGAGATGTTTCGGCCTATATCCCAACAAATGTAATTTCTATTACTGATGGTCAGATCTTTTTGAGTTCAGACCTATTTAACTCAGGATTGCGACCGGCTATTAATGTTGGAATTTCAGTTAGTCGAGTAGGCGGTGCAGCTCAAACAAAGGCTATTAAGAAAATTGCAGGTACTTTGAAGCTTGAACTTGCGCAATTTGATGAACTTGCTGCATTTTCTCAGTTTGCCTCTGATCTTGATGAGGCTACTCAAAAACAACTTGGAAGGGGGAAGCGTCTCAGAGAGTTACTTAAACAGCCTCAGTTTGCACCTCTTAACCTTGCTGAGCAGGTCGCAATTGTTTATGCAGGTGTTAAAGGGCTTATTGATGAAGTCCCTGAGGAACAAGTAACTCAATTTGCACGTGAATTGAGGGATTACTTAAAGACTAATAAAGCCGATTACATAAGTAAGGTACTTTCAGAAAAGGTACTCAGTGAAGATTCTGAGTCCATGCTCAAAGATGCTATTAACGAGGTTAAATCCTCGATGTTGGCGTCAGCTTGACTCTAGAGATTATTTCGGAGAATCTTATTTATGGCCAACCTTAAGGACATTAGAGACAGGATTGTTTCTGTCAAAAACACAAGAAAGATCACTGAGGCTATGCGACTAGTCGCAGCTGCAAAAGTCCGCAGAGCTCAGGAACAGGTGCTTCGTAGTCGTCCCTTTGCCGATCGTTTAGCACGAGTGCTTGAAAACATTCAATCTCGCATGAGGTTTGAAGCGGCTGATGCACCTTTGCTTAAAACTCGTGATGTTCGCTCAATTACTCTTCTTGCTGTGACAGGCGATCGAGGTTTGTGTGGTGGGTACAACTCCAATATCATCAAACGCACTGAGCAGCGTTATGCCGAATTAAAAGGTCAAGGATTTAGTCCAGATCTTGTACTAATTGGTCGTAAGGCTATTACTTATTTCCAGAATCGCTCCAATCAATTTACAATACGTGCAACCTTTAAGGAACTTGAACAAGTTCCCACAGCTCAAGATGCAGAGTTAATTACTAGTGAGATTTTGGCTGAGTTCCTTTCAGAGAGTACAGATAGAGTTGAGGTTATCTATACCAAATTTATTAATCTCGTTAGCTGTAATCCAGTAGTACAGACTTTGCTACCTTTAGATCCACAAGGGATTGCAGAAGCTGATGATGAGATTTTTAGGTTGACCACGAAAGATAGTCGTTTAACTATTGAGAAGGATGTTGGTCCTGCGAATGAGCAGCCTGCCCTTCCTTCTGACATTGTTTTTGAACAAAGCCCTGAACAACTTCTCAATTCACTCTTGCCTCTTTACTTGCAGAACCAACTACTTCGTGCGTTGCAAGAATCAGCTGCTTCTGAATTGGCAAGTAGAATGACAGCCATGAATAATGCAAGTGATAACGCAAAAGAATTAGCGAAAACCCTTACCCTTGACTATAATAAGGCCCGTCAGGCAGCTATTACACAGGAGATTTTGGAAGTTGTTGGTGGCGCCTGCGCGTAGTTAATTGTTCGAATTGTGAATATCTTTAGGGGTTAATAGCATTAAAAACTTAGATGTTAATTTTTATATTTTAAAATCTATATATATGTAGTTTTTGCTTAAATTATGGATTATAAATTAGTTATAAGATGTTAAATACCAGAAGTGAAATTGCAGGTAGTTGAGCTTGATTTGAAATGGCCTGATGAAGTTTCTCTTGAAGATCTCAGGTCTTGGATTTTTATGCGGTTAAGCGAGTTTGGAGATCCTTTGAGATGGGCTATTACTTCAATTGAATCTACTCACTCTCCTGATTCTCTAAAAAAGCTACGAGTTGAGGCAATAGTAATGAATCTTGAGCCTTTAGATTTGGGTTGATGAGTCCTAAACCTTTCATTTTGTTTTTTATTTTTGGCTATTGAACTGCCCACACTTCTAGTCATCCCTACTGGTATTGGTTGCTCGGTAGGAGGGTACGCAGGAGATGCTATTCCTTCTGCTCGATTATTGGCAGGTGCTTCAGGTTGTTTGATTACACATCCAAATGTAATGAATGGAGCTGCCCTTTATTGGAGTGACCCACGCATTAAATATGTAGAAGGATTCGGATTGGATGGGTTCGCCACAGGCGAAATTGTGTTGCGATCAGTGAGACAACAAAGAATTGGTTTGCTTTTGGATGCAGGTATAGAAACAGAATTGAGACTGAGGCATTTACAGGTGGCAGAAGCTTGTAAAGCAAGTTTGGGATTAAATATTGGACCTGTTGTGACTACAGAAGTACCTTTAGACATCAGCTTTCATGAAGGACGTAGTGGGTCGAGTTGGGGTTTCCTTGCTCAAGTAGATGCTTTGCTGGAAGCTGGTGAGAAACTCAAAAAGGCTGGATCAACAGCAATAGCTGTAGTGACGAGGTTTCCAGATGATCTTGGGAGTGCAGTATTAGATAGTTACCGAAAGGGGAATGGGGTTGATGTCCTTGCAGGTGCTGAGGCAGTTATAAGTCACTTGCTCGTGAAACATCTTTACTTACCTTGTGCGCATGCACCCGCATTGTCTGCCTTGCCACTTGATGCAGGATTGGATCCACGAGCTGCAGGCGAGGAGCTAGGTCATACTTTTCTTCCTTGTGTCTTAGTAGGCTTGGATAAGGCACCTGACCTTGTTCAAGTGAAGAGAGCGAATGGCGTGGAGGATTGTCAGATTCAAGGGTCTTTACATGTTGATCAATTGGGAGCTTTGGTTGCTCCTGACGGAGCCTTAGGAGGCGCGGCTGTCTTATCTTGTTTGGAAAGAAATGTCCCTTTAATAGTTGTATCAAACTCAAATGTTCTTCGTGTTACTGCAAAAGCTTTGGGGCTTGACAAAGATTCTCTTTCTAATAACAAAAGAGTTGTACTTCATGCCAATAGTTATTGTGAGGCCGCAGGGTTCATTACTCTTTTGAGGGAAGGGATAAATATTGAATCTGTGTGTAGGCCAATCTCACATATCTCTTAGAAGAATTGATAAGCTTATTTATCGATGCTTTTTGTGCGAGTTAAATAACTTTTTCTGCAATATTGCTAACAATTTAGAGGGTGCTCAATTTTAGCGTAAGCAAGCCATCGGATGTCGTGGAGTTATTCCTAAAGCTTTTGCAACGCCAGGGTGGCAAACAGAACTGCCTATTGTATTCAGTCCTGACAGGAGTTCGGGTCGTTCAGTGATAGCTTCTTCTAATCCACGACCTGCCATGCCGAGTATGTATGGAAGAGTGACACTGACAAGTGCTTCAGTGGACGTAAAAGGTACAGCACCAGGCATATTCCCTACTGCGTAGTGTTGTACACCATGAATGTTCACAGTTGGATTGGTGTGGGTGGTTTCAATGCTGGTGGCTACGCAACCTCCTTGATCTATTGCAACATCAACTATCACTGAATTTGGCTTCATTTGCTTCACCATTTGCTCGCTAACGAGTGTGGGTGAGCGCCCTCCTGGCGTTAGTACGGCACCTATAAGAAGATCTGCAGTTGGAATAAGTCTTTCTAGGAGGGCACGATTGCTTACAACACTCATTAATCGCCCTCTTCTGTCTGCTTCTAAGTTGCGCAATCTTTCTGGGGATCGATCCAAGAGCATTACTTCCGCATCCATTGCAGCAGCAAGCCTTGCTGCATTCCAGCCCACGGTACCTGCTCCTAGAACAATTACCCTTGCGGGCCGAACTCCAGTACAACCTCCTATAAGAACACCACTTCCACCATGAGGACGTTCTAATAAATGTGCACCTACTTGTGCTGCTAGGCGACCAGCAATTTCACTCATAGGCGCAAGTAAAGGTAAGCTGCCATTTTCCATTTGGACAGTTTCATAGCCGATTCCGGTGGTCCCAGCAGTTATTAAGGCCTCACTAACCTTGGGGTAGGCCGCAAGATGTAAGTAAGTAAATAAAACCATGTCTTTTCTGAGTAATTCAAATTCTTCCTGCTGCGGCTCTTTCACTTTCACCACTAGATGTGCAGCCCAGGCCTCATCTCTAGTCACTATTTTTGCGCCAGCATTTGCAAAAGCCTCATCTCTAATACCGGCTCCATCTCCAGCACCTGCCTGTACTCGGACTTCTAAGCCTTGAGTTACTAACTCTTTTGCTCCATCTGGGGTAAGAGCGACTCTGAGCTCATCTGCTTTGATTTCTTTTGGAACTCCGATGCTGGCCATCGGAGCCGAGAGGATTGAAGACGGCATGGACGGCTGTAACTTCTCTTAGGTTGCACAAGTAATGCAAGGGCTGCCAGTATTTGTTTTGATCATTTGGCTGCTATTGGTAATCGCCAGCCGCTGCCGAAGGCTTGATTGCTGACTTTTAGTGAAGGTGGGGCTTGGCGTCTTTTGAATTCTGCTTTTTTCAGTAACTTTTCTATTTGATTGATAAACTTTGCGCAATGTCCTGAATTAATTAGCTCTTGCGAAGATTTGCGATCTTCCACAAAGCCTTTAAGAATTGGATCAAGAATTTCATAGGCAGGTATTGAATCACTATCAAGTTGTCCAGGACGTAGTTCTGCACTAGGTGGCTTTTTCAGAATAGTTTCTCCTACAAGCTCTGTATGACTTGGAAGACCTAAGGCTGACTTGCAAGGAGAAGCGGCTTTACTATCCAGCCATTTACATAGATCAAATACACAAGTTTTATATAGATCTCCGATAACTGATAGTCCTCCGTTCATATCTCCATAGAGAGTGCAATAACCAATCGCTAATTCAGACTTATTTCCAGTAGAAAGCAGTAGATGTCCTTTTTGGTTCGCTAAGGCCATGAGTAAAGTTCCTCGAATTCTAGATTGCAAGTTTTCTGCTGTTATTCCTTCAGGTAATTGGCCTAAGGGATCCTTTAGGGTCGCGTCATAAGTTTGCATTAGAGAGTTAATTGGCAAGGTCTTTGTGCAAATACCAAGGCGATTAGCTAGTCCCAAAGAATCCTGAATGGAGCCAATTGAGCTCCAGGGAGAGGGCATAAGTACTGCGGTGACATTTTTAGAACCTAAAGCAGCTGTTGCAATAATTGTGACTAGAGAAGAGTCAATTCCACCACTTAAACCAACTATGGCTGAATCAAAACCGCACTTTTTGGCATAATCTTTAACACCTAAAACAAGTGCTTGAAAAAGCTCTTCTTGTTTACTAGAAGCTCTTTCTATTCCTGACTTTTCTTGACTTGTTGGACTCCATATCACTAAACTCTTTTTGCAAATTGGTAGTGTAAGAACTAACTCACCTTTTGCATTAAGTACAAAGCTTGCACCATCAAAAACAAGCTCATCATTCCCCCCTACTTGGTTTAGATAGATAACTGGACATTGCAATCTTTCTACAGCTTTTGAAGCTAAACTTTGACGTAGATATGTTTTATTGTGGCTAAAGGGTGAAGCCGAAAGATTAATTAGTAAATCAATCTTTTGTGACTCTAGCTCTGCTATAGGGTCTGGTCCTAGGACTCGTTGACCTTGAAGCTTTTCATCAACCCAAAGGTCTTCACAAATTGTTATTCCAATATTCCAGATTCTTTGATTGATTTCTAGATTTAAAGCTCCTAGACCTTCACCAGGACGGAAGTATCGCTTTTCGTCAAAGACATCATATGTGGGAAGCAATTGTTTGCGGGCTATTACCTTCCAACCAGAGCTTTCTACTAAGACTATTGAATTAAAAAGTGTTGGCAGGTGTATATCTTGAGTAGGCTCTGCTATTCCTATTACCGCACGTAACCCTTTAGCTTCTAAAGCTATAGATCTGGTGAGTTCATCAAGAATGTTGCGTTGCTCTTCAAATAGAAGAGTATTTAGAAGTAGATCTTTCGGTGGATAGCCCCAGAGAGATAGTTCTGGTGTCAGTAAAAGGTCGGCATCTTCTGAAGCTGCCTTACGGCATGCTTCCAATATGATTTGTGAATTCCCTTTGAGGTCTCCTATTAAAGGGTTGATTTGAGCGAGAGCAAGTCTCATTGTTTACTGCGGAGACCATAGAGATTTTGCTCTAAGACCATAGATAAAACTGTGTCTGGTATCTGAGAGGTTGTTGGATTCAGACGTACCTGTGAACTTGCAGCAGCAGGAATTTGTAAAGGTAATAAATCAACTCTTCCACCAAGAGATTTCAAACTTTTGAGGTGCTCTGTTTGAATAGGCCACCCTTCTCTTGGCGCAATTCCAATGCGAGCCTTTTGCATTAAAGCTTTTGGATTTTCCCAGGAAGAGATTTGACCTACAAGATCACTTCCTATAACAAAAACTAATTCATTTGTTGGCCATATTTTAGAGGCTTTGTCTAGAGTTTTTATTGTCCTAGGACTGCTCAGATCTTGATTAAGTTGAAGATTGGGATTAGCTATCTCATTGACCAGTGCATTTAGTAGTGCATGACGACTCTGAAGAGATGCACCATGTTTTTTCATTGGGTTGTCGCTAGCCCACGTGATAACTTTTGGAAAAATTTTTAGCAATCCTTTTAAAAGAGCTTGATGCCCATATGTGGGAGGATCTGCACTAGTTCCTAATAGGGCGATGGTTCCTAGGAAGCGACTCACGGCAGGAGTGTTTGCAGCTTGATTGTGTTATTTGTGTTCTTTTCTGGCAAACTTCCTAACCAAACTCTTATTTGGGGATCTTTTTTAACCAAACGATTTAAAAGTGCACTTGGCTGACCGCCAAGCTCTTGACTCCCCATGAAGAGCACTTCTGCAGCTAGTCGTCCTGTAATTTTTGTTGTATATACCGCCAATGCAGCCTGCGCTAGAGCTACTGGGGCAGCTGAAGCAAGGCTCAACCCGCTAGTAAAAGGAGTTGCAAATATTAGAAGCTGCCGCACAATCCCTAGAGCTAATTGGACTCCAAGCTGTACTCCACCAATAAAAGAGTTATATAGGGACAAGCGTTTTAACAGCCTTCTTGCTGCATAACCTCTCATGTTTAGGCCATATAAGTTGCTCAGTTGGACGACAAGAGCGGTATCGCAAGCCAGTCCACCAGCAAGATCGAGCATGATTAGAGGGTTGACAGCAACCCCAGATGCTTTGAGGGCGGCAAATTTCCCAATCAGACTTTGGGCGGCAGCCTGACCTCGTTTTAAGCGACCAAGCTTTATGGCTTGATAGAAAAGGTCAGCTTGGCGAAGTGAGTTCAGTGCTAAAAGTGTCTCTCCTTGTTCCGTTAGAAGAATTTTTAAATGATTTAGGAGAGGTTTGATTCTGGGTGGTGAGAGTTCACTTCTTACTCGACCATTTTCCTGAAGTTTTACTGTTCGTGGTGCTGCTGCTACTGCTTTGATTTCTAAATTGCGAGCATTAGCTGGTAGTCGTCTACGAATGCTTTGGACAACTTGATGTAATTCATCTGGGTTCCATTGATCACAACGATTGAGAGTCAGCAGAACAGGCTTGCCACTACTTAGGAGTATTTCTAGTGCTTCCAATTCAACCCTTGTAATATCGCTATCAAGAACAAGCAGGACTAAATCAACCTGAAGAGCTATTCGGGCTGCTAATCGAGCTCTTGCTTTAGATGCAATTTCATCGATTCCTGGAGTGTCAACTAATTCAATGCTTTCTAGGGTATTAATTGATTGTCCCCAGACAGCTGATTGCGTAATGCGTGTACAGCCATGGGCTACATCTGTCGCGAAAATTGCTTTCTCTAGCAATGCATTTAAGAGGCTGGACTTCCCTACTCCAACTCGACCAAATGCTGCTACACGAAGCCGCTTCTGATTTAGTCGTTTTATTTGCCCATCAAGTGTTTTTAGCTCTCCAATTAATTGTGTTTGTTCTCTTTTGGTAAGTATTAACTGCTTTCGCCATTCATTTAGGAGCAATCGGCAGCGTTCTGCAGTTGTTGGTGTTGAGGTCATGAGCTGGACTTTCGCCACCACCCTGCTAATACGGCTAAGACTGCCTCCGCTCCTATTAAACCAACAAATCCGCCAAATTCATCAACTACAACTCTGACTCCCTTTTTGTCATTGTCAAAGTTCGTTAATAGATGATCGACTCGGATCATTTCTGGGACAAATTCCACTGCTTCACTTAGCTCTGCAGGAGTTTCTTCACCATCACCAACTAGTAAAGCTGTGAGCAGCTTCTCACGATTGACCACACCTAGAATCTTATCTACCTCTGCTCCAAGAACTACCCACCATTCCTCATTGTTGTTTAGCAGAGTGGTTTTTAGATCATTCAATCTTGCTGCTCCATCAAGAGTTGGAGCAGAGACTCTGGGGGTCATTAAATCTCTGGCTTTAAGATCGTTTAATTGGAAAACTTTAGTGATCATTGCTGCCTCGTCAGCCTCTATTTGGCCTTTCTGAGAACCGAGATGAGCCATTTGTTGAATTTCCTCTTCGTCTGTACTTAACTCATTCTCTTCTGTAATGACTGGCAGTAATTTTTCCAGAAACAGCAATAAGGGGCGCATTATCAATCCTAGGAAATGAAGGACTGGAGCGCTGGCAAGCGAGACTTCTATAGCCAGGCGACTGCCAATTGATTTAGGTAGTATTTCTCCTAGAAGGATAACTAAAATCGTTAGCCCAACTGAAAAGATTGGTAAGGCAATCCCATTGATGCCGTTTTGTTCAAATACAAAGGTTGCGTAACTGCCGAGCATCAAACTGCCAAAGATGTTGAAACCGTTATTTGCGATAACGAGAACTGTGAGTGTGCGACCTAATTTTTGTCTGAGTCTTGCAAGGCGCTTGGCTCCTGGGATTGGCTTTGGCCTTGCGGCTAATTCATGGACTCGCAAGGGATTTACAGTAAGTAGAGCTGCTTCTACTCCTGAGCACAATGCAGAACCGATAAGTACCACTAATACAAGAAGTGCTAGTTGCAGAAGGTCCTCGCTCATGATTAATGATGTGTTGTCTCTGTGGTCCTCGCCTCTTCATGATGCTTGGATGAGGCCGTAACTTTTGGCTTTTCAGTCATAAGGCAAATGAATTAGTTAATTCTTGCTGAAGTCAAGAATTAACTAATACTTACTAGTAACCACTTTGATGTCCAGCGCCTAATCAATCTTTTGATCAGATGCCTTTGGCAAAGTTCTGACCAAATTGCCTTCAAAAAAGTCTTTCTTCTGCCATCCTGAAGTCGTTAGAAGATGTGCCTTCTGTGATCGATCAGCATGGCTTGGTGAAACGACGCGATCGCTTTTTGAGGCAATTAGGTGGCTATGCGGCGATTATTCCTGCTGCACCAATGGTTGTACACCATGCCGATTGTGAATATCCCTTTCGACAGAACAGCGACTTTTGGTATCTCACTGGATTTGATGAGCCTGATGCAGTCGCACTTTTTTTGCCACATAGGGCTTTGGGTGAGCGCTTTGTATTGTTTGTTTTACCCAGGGACCCAGCCCTAGAAGCTTGGACTGGTTCTCGGTCTGGAACTCAAGGAGTAGTGGATCATTTTGGAGCAGAGGTTGCTCATCCTTTAGAAGAGCTGCCTCTTAGATTGAAGGATTACCTCAAAGGAGCAGAAGGCATTGCTTTTAGAGTTGGTAAACATCCAAAGATCGAGCCAATAGTTCTTAAGTGCTTGACGGAGCAACTGGACAGTGTTCAACGATGCGGATCACTGCCATTTTCTTTGATTGCACCTTGCCCAATTCTGCATCAGTTGAGGCTTTATAAGGAGTCTTGGGAATTAGAGCTTATGAGAGAAGCTGCTCGGATTTCTGCGAAAGCTCATGAATTAGCAAGAAATTTTGCTCGACCTGGAATGAACGAGCGACAAGTCCAAGCTCTAATAGAAAAGTGTTTTCTAGAACATGGAGCAAGAGGGCCAGCCTATGGCTCGATTGTTGCAGGTGGAGATAACGCGTGCATTTTGCATTACACCTCTAATAATGCTCCTCTTAGAGATGGTGAATTGCTCTTGATTGATGCAGGATGTTCTTTATTTGATTATTACAACGGAGATATAACTAGAACTTTCCCTATTAATGGCCGCTTTTCTGGGGAGCAGAAAGATTTATATCAAGTGGTCTTAGCTGCTCAGCAGGCTGCTTTGGAATGTGTAGTTCCTGGTCAGAATGCCGAGGCTGTTCATGCAATTGCTGTAAGAGTAATAGTGGAAGGCTTATTAGATCTTGGAATACTTAAAGGCTCAATAGATTCTTTAATTGAGCAGGACGCTTATCGTCATATTTATATGCATCGCACTGGTCACTGGCTTGGTTTAGATGTACATGATGTGGGTGCTTATAGATTGGGTGACTATCCAGTAGAACTTGAGCCAGGTATGACATTGACTGTGGAGCCTGGGATTTATGTCAGCGATAGATTCCCAGTTCCCGAGGGACAGCCAGAAATAGATAATCATTGGAAGGGAATTGGTATTCGTATTGAAGATGATGTGCTAGTTACAGATAAAAGACCTGAAGTCCTTAGTGAGGATGCGTTGAAATCGCTAGAGGATATGCAGAAATAGGATTGCAGTGTTGTTTCTTTAATTGATTTAAACCCTCTTAAGCTAACTTAAAAGATTTTTATTGATTCTATTTGTAACCCTTATGGGTTTGAATTAGACTGTTTTATTTGAAACTTTCAAATGGTTTATTTATGAATACCAAACCAGCTCTTTGCGACGTTTAGACTTTCATAAGTAGTACTAAGAATAAAGTCTGCACCTGCCTCCTTGAGCTTTTTCTCATATTGATCTCGTGCTGGTTGATTTTGATGGCCATGTAGATGTGGTGGCGCAATTGCAAGACTTATAAAAAGTTGATCAGGTACCTTTTTGCGTGCTCTCTGTACCGTCAGTACATCTGCAACTGTATCTCCAAGATAGGCAATAGGTGGAAGCCCAGCTCCTAGACGGCATCCTGCAAGTTCAGTTGAGAGCCTAAGAAAGCCTGTTGGGTCTGGTTTGTCAGGAGCATCTCCCATTGCTATTAATGGTGGTTTTTTGAGGCCTAGACGAGTTTCCAGAATAAACTTTGCCGATTGAGGTTCTGCACCACTTACGAAGCCCCATTTGATGTCATTGAGGGTTAGTTCTTTGAAGAAATCTTGATTTATTAGCAGTGGCTCATTTCTTATGAAACCCTTCCATTGCAAACAATCCCCATCAGGATCCCCACCAAAGTAGAAACGACTAAAGACTTGCTCGATCTCATTTAAATTAGGAGTTCGATCTGTTACTCCTTGGCTTTTTTGATGGCGTTTAATTAGTTCCTGACTTGCTTGCCAGTCATTATTCCAACACCCTTCGGCTTTTAAAAGATCAATCTTTTCGATCGATGGCCGCCAGTTGCTGAAGTGATTTACGGACTCCTGAATCGCTAGACGGTAACTGCCTGCTACATCGCGGATCACTCCATCGATGTCGAATAGAAGAAAACCTCTCAAGTTCTGAGAATTGATTGTGATGTAGGGCTGTTAGGTTAGTTGTTTGTTTAACTTCCTTGATTGCTGGCAACATGACTGTTCCTGAAGGCCTTGCTTCTGATCAAGAGGCCCCTACTTCTTCCTCAGGTGTCGATGAAACAGCCTCACAGGGGAAGCCTGCTAGTACTGAAGAATCAAAACCAGGCCGTTCGGGCATGCTTGGAGCTTCTGCTGCTCTTGCGACTGCCACCATTGATGCAGATGGCGTCCCTTCAGGCCATACTCCTAAGGCGGATGAAGGTCGCTTTTTGTTGAAGATTCTTTGGCTTCCTGACAACGTGGCATTGGCTGTAGACCAGATAGTAGGTGGTGGTCCCAGCCCTCTTACGGCTTATTTCTTCTGGCCTAGGGAAGATGCATGGGAAACTCTCAAAGGAGAGTTAGAAGGAAAGAGTTGGATTACAGACAATGAGAGAGTTGAAGTTTTAAATAAAGCCACAGAAGTAATTAATTATTGGCAAGAAGAAGGAAAAGGGAAAACTCTTGAAGAGGCAAAACTTAAGTTCCCAGATGTGACTTTTTGTGGTACTGCTTGATCTATACAGGTCAAGAGAAAAGATGCAACACTGATTAGTTTTATTCTTTAGCAATTACTGGCGTCTTCTTCAAACTTTTCAGATGCTTTTAAGGTCTCTTCACAATTAAATAAATCTTGAGCCAATCGTTCATTAATAGTAAAAATCTTAATCCCTTGAGATGCCAGATGATTTATCTCGCTAATACTTCTAAGGCTAGCAACAAGTATTTGACAATTACTATTAGTCCTTTGGAGGATCTCTTGCATAGTTTTTAGCTCGATCATTCCATTCCTTCCCTGGTCATTTATCCGCCCTAAATAAGGAGCTATATAGTTTGCCCCAATTGCAGCAGCAATAAGTACTTGTTTGATTTCATAGCATGCAGTAAATGTTACCGAAAAATTTGCGTTGATTAACTCTCTAGCTGCCTCACTTCCTGACTTGGTAATTGGTATTTTTACATGTACTTGCATTTCAGGGCTGGAAAGGCTGCCTATTGAAACCCCACAAGCTTTAATTTCACTGGCGTTGCCTCCCCAAGCTTGAATATGAAGTTCTTTGCAGCCAATAAGTTTTGCTTTTTTAACTAGTTCTTTGATATTTGAAAGGGTACATGGCTGACCGGCAACTTTTAGCAAGGTTGGGTTAGTTGTTATCCCATTAAACAGGCCTGACTTAAAAAGTTTGGCCCAAATTCGTGGATCTGCGTTATCAAGAAGTAGACTAATACTCACTCAAAATAATGTTATTTAGATTTTGGGAACATTAACTGGCTGATTTCGTTGCTTGTAACCATGCCCTTGCTCGATTGAGGTTTTGTTGAGCTTTTACTTTTTCTGTGGTGTTGATTTGGTCTTGAACTTGATTGAATTCATTCTTGGCAGTCTCTAGTTCTGCTTCTGCACTTGCTGCATCTATTTTGCTTCCTAATTCAGCACCATTTACAAGAACTGTCACTTCGTTGGATTCTACTTCTGCAAATCCTCCTAAAAGTGCAATGGAATTCCAATTCCCATTAGTTAGTACTCTTAAGACTCCTATATCAATGGCTGTCACCATTGATATGTGTCCTGGGAGAATGCCTAGCAGTCCAGTAGTACTTGGAAGAATTACTTCTTCAGCTTTGCCATCAAACACGCTCTGGTCGGGTGCCAGCACTCGTAGGGTGAGGGACATTTTTAGAGGGTGTTGAAGAGAACAGGGGTTTTTTAGAGGGGCAGGGCGTGCAAAAAGGCTTTTACCCTGATGAGAGAACGGTGAGTTTAATTCTCACCGCTCTCGAATTGGAAATCTAAGCTTTGGCTTCTGACGCTATCTTTTCAGCTTTCGCCTTGACTTCATCAATATTGCCTACAAGGTAGAAGGCTTGCTCAGGAAGATGATCAAGTTCCCCACTGAGGATCATGTTGAAGCCTGCAATTGTTTCTTCCAGCTTCACATACTTGCCTGACATACCAGTGAAGATTTCCGCAACAAAAAAGGGTTGTGAAAGGAATTTTTCAATTTTTCTTGCACGGTCCACTGTTTTACGGTCTTCTTCAGAGAGCTCGTCAAGACCAAGAATTGCAATAATGTCTTGCAATTCCTTGTAACGCTGAAGAGTTGATTGGACTGCCCTTGCTGTTGTGTAGTGCTCTTCTCCAACAACTGCTGGCTGAAGCATAGTGCTGGTGGAATCTAATGGGTCTACGGCTGGATAGATACCTTTCGCAGCTAGTGCTCTGGCAAGAACTGTTGTGGCGTCTAGATGAGCAAAGGTAGTAGCTGGAGCTGGGTCAGTTAAGTCGTCAGCTGGAACATAAACGGCCTGTATAGAGGTAATTGAGCCTTCGAGAGTAGAGGTGATTCTCTCCTGAAGTTCTCCTACGTCAGTTCCTAGCGTTGGTTGGTAACCCACGGCGGAGGGCATTCTTCCTAGCAAAGCAGAAACTTCCGAACCAGCTTGAACAAATCTGAAGATGTTATCGACAAAAAGGAGTACGTCCTGCTTATTCACATCTCGAAAATGCTCAGCCATTGTTAGAGCTGAAAGACCAACTCTCATTCGAGCCCCTGGAGGCTCATTCATTTGTCCAAAACAAAGAGCTACTTTTGATTGAGGTAAGTCGTTTGGATTGATTACTCCAGATTCTTTGAATTCTTCGTACAAGTCGTTACCTTCACGAGTGCGCTCTCCTACTCCGCCGAAAACTGAAACGCCACCATGCTCTTTTGCAATATTGTTAATAAGTTCTTGAATTAGAACTGTCTTTCCTACTCCAGCCCCACCAAAGAGACCTACTTTGCCTCCTTGCCGGTAAGGAGCGAGCAGGTCTATGACCTTGATTCCAGTTTCAAATACTTTTGGCTTGGTTTCTAGATCGGTGAGTTTTGGAGCAGCTCTATGTATTGGTGATGTTGTTGAGGTTGTTACAGGACCTTGCTCATCTACAGGCTCTCCTAGAACGTTAAAGATTCTGCCAAGCGTGGCTTCTCCTACAGGAACAGAAATTGGAGCACCTGTGTCTTGAGCTTCCATTCCGCGGACAAGGCCATCTGTGCCACTCATGGCTACTGCTCGAACTCGATGGTCACCAAGTAGTTGCTGAACTTCAGCAGTAAGTGCAACGTCTTGTCCTGCGGGGTTTTTCCCTTCAATTCGAAGAGCATTCAGGATTTTGGGCAACTTACCAGCAGGAAATTCCACATCCAAAACTGGGCCAATCACCTGTCGAACAACACCTTTGGTCCCGGCGGAGGCAGTAGCAGCAGCGGCCATAAGAAACTAAAAAAATGATGGGATGCGCTAAAAGTGCATGCCCTTCCAGAGCCGCGCAACATTACCACTTTGCATGCAAATTGGCCTATGGGTTCGGTCAACCGCACAGGGGGACTATGGTCGGCCACCCACTCAGCCGAATAAGTTGGCACTCATGGACTACGAGTGCTAGCTCAGTCCATTTTGTGGCGTTCCGACGCCCTGTTGTTGCTCCTGCATTCATCCATGGCAGCTGTTTCTCTCAGCGTTTCCACTGTTAAGCCTCTTGGAGACCGTGTTTTTGTAAAAGTCTCTGAATCAGAGGAGAAGACTGCTGGGGGAATCCTTCTCCCAGACACCGCTAAAGAAAAGCCTCAGGTAGGCGAAGTCGCTCAGGTGGGACCTGGTAAGCGCAATGATGATGGATCTCGTCAATCCCCAGAAGTAGGTGTAGGGGACAAAGTTCTTTACAGCAAATACGCTGGAACTGATATCAAACTTGGTGGCGATGAATATGTTCTTTTATCTGAAAAGGACATTTTGGCAGTCGTGAACTGAGACTTTCCAGTTCCCAAATAATTACAGACTTCTAACCTCCAACAATTTCTCACTTCAAGGAAATCGCCTCCCATGGCTAAGCGCATTATTTACAACGAGCAAGCACGTCGCGCACTAGAGCGTGGTATCGACATCCTTGCCGAATCAGTTGCAGTAACACTTGGGCCAAAAGGTCGCAATGTTGTGCTCGAGAAGAAGTTCGGGGCTCCACAGATTATTAATGATGGCGTCACAATCGCTAAGGAGATCGAACTTGAGGATCACATTGAAAATACTGGTGTTGCCTTAATTAGGCAGGCTGCCTCTAAAACCAATGATGCTGCAGGCGATGGCACTACCACCGCAACAGTTCTTGCTCATGCAATGGTCAAGGCTGGACTACGAAATGTTGCAGCTGGTGCAAATGCCATCACCTTAAAAAAAGGAATTGATAAGGCAACTGATTTCCTTGTAAAGAAAATTGAGCAGAGTGCTAATCCAATTAGCGATAGCAGTGCAATTGCACAATGTGGAACTATTGCGGCTGGAAATGATGAGGAAGTTGGTCAAATGATTGCAGATGCGATGGACAAAGTTGGTAAAGAAGGAGTTATTTCTCTTGAAGAAGGAAAGTCAATGACCACTGAGCTTGAGGTCACTGAAGGCATGCGCTTCGACAAGGGATACATTTCCCCTTACTTCGCAACTGATACTGAGAGAATGGAGGCTGTATTAGATGAGCCTTATATATTGCTTACCGACAAAAAAATTGCTTTAGTTCAGGACCTTGTTCCAGTCCTTGAGCAGATTGCTCGTACTGGAAAACCTCTTTTAATTATTGCTGAAGACATTGAGAAAGAAGCTTTAGCAACTCTTGTAGTGAATCGACTTAGAGGAGTTTTGAATGTAGCGGCTGTCAAAGCTCCAGGCTTTGGTGACCGTCGTAAGGCAATGCTTGAGGACATGGCAGTACTAACCAATGGTCAACTAATTACTGAAGATGCTGGTCTCAAACTTGAGAATGCAAAGCTCGAAATGCTTGGAACTGCTCGTCGAGTCACCATAAACAAGGACACAAGCACCATTGTTGCTGAAGGTAATGAGGCGGCCGTCAAGGCTCGTTGTGAACAAATTAAGAAGCAGATGGATGAAACTGATTCCACTTACGACAAAGAGAAGCTTCAGGAACGTCTTGCAAAACTTGCAGGAGGAGTTGCAGTTGTGAAGGTTGGAGCTGCTACTGAAACTGAGATGAAAGATAAAAAGCTACGACTTGAAGATGCGATTAATGCGACTAAAGCTGCAGTAGAGGAAGGCATTGTCCCTGGAGGAGGAACAACCCTTGCTCACTTATCACCTGTTCTTCAAGATTGGGCTTCAAATACCCTGAATGGAGAAGAATTAATTGGAGCAAATATTGTTGAAGCTGCTTTGACATCACCTTTAATGCGTATTGCAGAAAATGCAGGTGCAAATGGTGCAGTAGTTGCAGAAAATGTGAAAAGCAAGCCAATAAGTGAAGGGTACAATGCAGCAACTGGAGAATACGTAAATATGCTTTCTGCAGGAATTGTGGACCCTGCAAAAGTTACTCGTTCTGGTCTTCAAAATGCATCTTCAATAGCAGGAATGGTTCTAACTACTGAGTGTATAGTTGCTGACCTGCCAGAGAAGAAAGAGGGAGCTAATCCTGGAGCTGGAATGGGTGGTGATTTTGATTATTGATGAGTTAGCCTCTTCAATAGAAAACTAAAAACAAAGAAAAGGGATTTGCTTCTTGCTAGTCTCTTTTCTTTGTTTTTAGTTTTTAAAAGTTTGAAACAGAATTTGAAGCATTATTTGTTCGTTTTGGCAGGTTAACTTTTTAATAATGTCAATAATTTTACTTTTTAAGAGATGCATTGAGGATTGAATTAATAAAAGGATTAATGGCTTATCTTCTTTATTTATGCTCTCTTAAGGTAATAAATAAGGGTATATTTAATTTTCCCTATTTATTGCTTGAAATTATTTTGAGTCTGGATGCTCTTAATATATTTTTTTACTTATTTAGCCGAGCCAACCTGCACTAAGAATGATTGCCAGGCTGAGAAAAATAGTTAGGCAAGCCCATGTCGTTCTTTTAAGTGTGGCTTCAGCGCTACTGGCACTTGTGAACATTGAGCTTCCGCTTGCTGCGAGGCCTCCCATCCCATCGCCTTTGGGGCTATGAAGAAGGACTAACAAGATAAGTACTACCCCAGATACTGCCCATGCCCAAGATAGAAAAGAATTAATCATTATTTGTTGATTAGCAAGCCTTTTAAAAGGTAATTCATTTTGAATGATTGACAGTATTTATGCTGGTTGTGGCATTCGAGCAGATATCGAAGCCGAATCTATTTTCTCAATTAGGGATTCTCCTGTCATTGCATCAGGTTTAGGCAAATTAAGTAAATGAAGAATTGTTGGGGCGATATCTGCTAGGCCACCATCTTTTCTTAATTGAATGCAATTACCATGTCCAGGCAATTTTCTTTGTTCACCTTCAACAAGGATTACTGGAACTGGGTTAGTTGTGTGGGCTGTCCATGGTTGTCCATCAGGGCCTTTCATTTGTTCCGCGTTCCCATGATCTGCTGTTATTAGTAATGTTCCGCTCATTTTCCCTGTGGATTCGAGTAATCGCCCTAGACAACAGTCAACTTTGTGGATTGCTGATGTTGCTGCTTCCATAACACCTGTATGACCAACCATATCTGGATTTGCATAGTTGATTACTACAAGAGAGTAAATACCCTTTTCGATTGCAGAAATACAACTTTCAGTGAGTGCATCTGCAGACATTGCCGGTGACAGATCGTAGGTTGCAACTCGTGGAGATGGCACTAAATGTCGGTCTTCTCCTTCTAAAGGCTTTTCTATCCCTCCATTTAAAAAATAAGTGACATGAGGATATTTTTCAGTTTCTGCTGTGCGGTATTGCTTTAACCCATGCTCAGAAATTATTTGCCCTAGTAAGTGATCTAACGACTCAGGAGGGAATGCTACTGATACAGGTAATTCAGCTTCATATTGTGTGAAGGTGACGATATCTAGATTTGGATGTTGTTTTCTCTTGAAACTTTGAAATTCTTCTAATGTTAGGGCGCGCATTAATTGTCTAGCTCGGTCAGGACGAAAATTGAACATTATTAGACCGTCCCCTTCTTTGAGATACGAAGACGACAGCCTGATAGGTTCTAAAAACTCATCTGTTGTTCCAGCTTTATAACTTTTGGCTAGGCTTTTATGAGCAGATGATTCACTTATTGAGATTTCAGGGTTGGTTAGCAACTCATATGCTTTTGAAGTTCTTTCCCAGCGGTTGTCACGATCCATAGCCCAATATCTTCCACAAAGGCTTGCTATCTCACCTACCCCGTTAACTTTGATTGACTCTTCGATTTGGTGCAAATAATTACCTGCGCTTTGGGTTGGTGTATCTCTTCCATCAGTGAAAACGTGAATTGCTATTTTGCTGAGTCCAGTTGAGGCTGCCCAGTTCAAAAGGCCACATAGATGGTCAACATGACTATGGACTCCACCATCCGAGCAAAGTCCCATCATGTGGAGAGTGCCGCCTTTCTTTTTTAATCTTTTCGACAGGGCTAAAAGAGCAGGAGTTTTAGCTAACTCTTGATTTTTTACGGTATTAGTAATACGTACTAGCTCTTGTTGGATGATTCTTCCAGCACCAATAGTTAGATGGCCAACTTCAGAGTTCCCCATTTGATTATCTGGCAGACCAACATCGGCACCACTGGCTTCTATTAAGGTGTGGGGATATGCCTTTGTAAGGGCATCTATAACTGGAGTGTGAGCATTCTTAACCGCATTATTTTGTTTTTCTTCGCTGTGGCCCCATCCATCAAGTATTGCCAGCACAACAGGTGCTACATGTCCTGAACGCAGGGACTTTCCGGAGCTAATGTTGGGCATTGTGACCGGGATAAATCTTGCTTCCTTTACTTCCAAATATCAAATTACTGCCTAAAAGGTCTCTGCTTCCTTTTCTATCGACTTCCGTCAGCTTTTGCGAATGCAATGCAATATATCCAATAAGGGTTCGTAATAAAATCTATCTCCAATTCATATTTTGATGACCAATACTCGAAACGATGAAAGGGTGGAGATACTGACGGAAGATGAACTTGGACGTACTATTTCACGTCTTGCTTCCCAAGTTTTAGAAACAGTTTCCGATAGCAGAACCCTTTTTTTACTTGGTATTCCAACTAGAGGCGTCCAACTTTCCAGCGTCTTGGCTACACAATTAGAGGCAATAGTTGGTCACCCTATAGATCATGGGAGCCTCGATCCAACTTTTCACAGAGATGACCTCGTCAGAATTGGGACCAGAATGGTCCAACCAACTCAGCTTCCTGCGAGTGTAGAGGGGCGAAGTGTGGTTTTAGTAGATGATGTGATCTTCACTGGGAGAACTGTGCGCGCAGCCCTTGAGGCTCTTCAATCATGGGGAAGGGCTCAAAGGGTCATGCTATTGGTGATGGTTGATAGGGGGCATAGGGAGCTCCCTATTCAGCCTGATTTTTGTGGTCGTACAGTTCCAACACGACGAACAGAAACAATAGAATTGCGACTTCGCGATTTAGATGGTGAAGAAGGAGTATTTTTGCGTCAGACTCTGTCTTAATGGCCTTAAATTTCTTTTTGATTTCTTGGAACTTATCTATTTAAATTGCCTAACGAATTAGACCCAGATTCTTTCTCTTTAGCTCTTTACCTGTACGCAGATCTTTCCCTTCTACTTGGAGGTTGCTTTCAGTGTCAATGATAAAATTTAATTGTAAGCAATCTTCTCCAGGCTCACCTGGGGGAGTTAGAGAAAAGCTATTTATTGTTTGCGACCAACTTGTCATTTCAGGTTCTGTCAATTCATCTTTAATCGTTGGAACTCCATTGATATAAATTACCTCATGAACCCCTTTCTCTTCAGGTTCTCCAATCACTAGATCAATCTCATTTTGATTCTTTTTGCTTGCAGATAGAATTAATTGCAGTCCTGTTGTCGTAGGCCAGGGTTGACCAGCAACAAATAAAGGGTGCCAAATATGTCTTTCACTTTTCTTGTCCCAACAACGTAGGGATGCCCCTTTTCGCAGTACATCTCGTATTGTGACTCCAGGAGTGAGGCTAAGGGCTCCTTTGGCAACAGCCTCTATAGGCGGTGGAGTTAAAAATGGAGCTGGCTGGCTATTTTTTTGTATCCAATTACGAATTAGAGGAATTCTTGCGCCTCCTCCAACCAACACTGCTCCATGAAGATCCTTAAGGCTGCAATCATTTGTATATCCAAGTTCCAGAGTTTGGGATAAAAGTCTGGTTAGACTTTTTAAAAGTCCACGCTCAATAAGCAGTTCTTCTAGTTCAGATCTATTTAGTCGAAGAATTAGCTGGTGACCTTTTGAAGGATAATTAACAGTTTCTTCAAGGAATTCGTTTCTATTTAGTCCCTCTTGGCTGAGACGACATTTAAGTTTCTCAGCTGCATTGAGAAGTGAATCGGTGAGAGGTACATCTGGAAAGAGATGATTTGCGATCCATCGATCAAAATCTCTTCCGCCAAGACGCAGTCCTGCTTTTCCAAGAACCTTTGCGCATCGCATGATTTGGGTGCTTTTGCCTTCAAGATCTTCGCCTGCAAATCTAAGTAATTGAGCAACTGGTTCTGCTCTCCCTTCTCCACCTTCTAGTGAAACTAATGACAGATCAATTGTGCATCCTCCGACATCAACTACTAGTAGTTTGGATCCTGCTGCTAAGCCTGCCCCCATTGCAGCAGCTGTAGGCTCATCTACTAGGGCAATTTCATCGACTGGAAGTGAATGGCATACTTCATTGAGCCACTTTCTATAAGCACGATATGTCGATACAGGAGCAGTTAAGACAAGTCTCTTGATTGCTAATTGAGAGGGGAGCCTCTTCCAAAGTTGGTGAATCAAAAGTTCACCTGCTTTTTCTGGCAAGAGATTTGAATGTCCCAATTGTGGTTGATTATCAGCTCCGATCCAACGCTTGAAATCACTACAAATATGTGTTTTTTCTTGTTCTGTAAGTTCTAAGTCAAGAACTTCTTGTCCCACGAAAACATTTTGATTCTTTTCATGGCAGGCCCACACCAGACTTGGGATTTCCCCTTTGGCTCGACTTATGGGCGGTAGATCTATGAGTTGTGAATTTCTATCTTTTTCTCCCTGGAAGGCTACGACTGTTGTTGAGTTTCCAAGATCTATCGCAAGGGTCCCAAATTCCTTGGAATTCTTCTTCTGCTCTTGTCTTGGCGAGAATCTCTCCATGCCTCTAGTCAAATTTGTTGCTATATGAGATTAAGAGGGACGAGAAGATGTGTAAGTTGCAGCTTCTGGTTTTTTCTTTTTATAGAGAAGAACCTGAAATAAAGAAATTGCTTGATCCATTGCATTCATGCAGCATTACACGAAGCTGGGAAAGCATTCAGATTGATTGCTTAGATTTAAAACACTTAGAATCACTCAAAGCATTACTGATTTATTTAGAACCTCCATTTGCTTTGTTAGGTCTTGGTAGGCAGATCATTTTGCGAGCCCCTGGACTCATCAAATACTCTCATCCGATTGAAGTCTGCTTTAAAAAGTGATCTTTTGAAGTGAATGGGTACATTCTTCCCCTAGAGTAACTTTGGTATTTGTAGAATTCAGTGATTAAATCTGGCTTGGATTCAAAAGATCTTGCTAAACGAGGTGAGAGCCTCATTCGTCAATCTAGCAATCGTTATCTAACTACAGTTCGCATAGCATTTCGTGCTAAGCAGAGAAGATTCGATGATTTTGATGGGCTGCTAGAAGAATCTAGTGTTAAGCCAGTACAGAGAGCAATCGTCGAATTAAGTGATGAGCAAGACCAGCCTGATTTGCTACCTGGGTAATCGAATGGGTAAAGCATGATTCAACATGAAGGCTCTGGCTGGCGCGTAGCAAGGGATTCTTCACGAAGTAGCTTCCCAGTGCTTATTGGAGGTGATGGGTGGGCATTAGAATTGACAGAGGAGGAGTGGACTTCATTGATTCCATTATTAGAGGACCTTATTGAGCAACATAAAAAGTTAGAAAATCAACTAATTCCTGAGGAGTCAATCTCCTTAGAAATCGAGAGAAAGCCGTGGTGGGCTTGTCTGGATGGTGATCGGGATTCCTGGAGTCTTCAATTGATTCTTGGAGACCATGGAACCTCTATTCGTGGGTTTGAAGTTTATTGGCCTATTCCCGCAGCCCAATCTATTACATCTGCAATGAGAAGTATTCATGAGTCTTCTCAGTAATTCCTTAGTTAATACAAGACTTTCTTCCTTATGGACTAAGTCAGCCTGGCAGGCTTGCTGCTATGAGATCTTGATGGCTTTTTAGCAATATTTATTCTAATTGCCAAGTTAAATTAATTTGATACGTCTTTAAATATGAATTTAGGGGCTACAATCTCCAGTATTAATTGTTGTTGATCTACTCTATTGGCTTGCCTAATCTTTCCATGAGATCATTGGCAGTTTTTTGTGAGATTGGCATGATTGAGAGTCTATTACCTTTACGGACAACTTGTAAATCTTCAGGCAAATATATATCTTTTAATTCCTCAAGACTCATGAATTTTTTAAATATTCCTATATATCTCATTTCAGTGCAATCCCACCGAGGACTATTGATTGATACCTTCGGGTCATAATATTTCGAATTTACATCGAATTGTGTTGGATCTATTACTCTAGTTTTAGTTACTTGCATCATTCCTACTATTCCTGGAGGCTTGCAGTTTGAATGATAAAAGAAAGCTTGATCTCCAATTTTCATTGAACGCATGAAGTTGCGTGCTTGATAGTTACGAATCCCATCCCATAGTGTCGTGACTTCTTTTTTGAGTTGACTGATGCTGTATGCCTCTGGCTCACTCTTCATTAGCCAATACGAGATATTTTTGTCAGCCATTGCGATAAAAGAGGTTAGAAAGCTTGTTAAGGGTTAGAGGCTTGCTCGAATTTTGCTGGAATTTGAGCAAGTTTTCCCTTTCCCTATTTTGACTCAATTATCTGGTTTGAGCTTTTAGCTTTTGCAGTGCTTTGGGAGAATCATGTGGCAAGTTCTAGCCTCCCTTGTCCTGAAAGCCTTTTCAGTGACCGGCAAAATAAAATGTACCAAAAAGCTGATCTGCTAATAATTGGTTATGGCACCAAGGCGCAAGCGACTCTCTAAATCTCAAGTAATGGAGTTGATTACTCAGCTCAGGAGAGATGGTTTGTGGACGGATGAAGTCCTCTTTGATTTTGCTGAAAAAGTTAACGGTGCTCCATTTTTAGAACCAAAGAAAAAGCCAATGACCGCAGCGCAAGCCAAGTCAGCAGTTTTGCTGAAATTTGGATGTAGTAATGCCCTGGAGTTGAGAAAAGACAAGACATTCATGATGTCAATGACTGGAGAGACTTTTGCGTTAAGAAGCCGAGAAGATTGGATGAAGCTCTATAGAAGATGGATCGGTGTTCCTCCTGAAGAGAGAGGGAGGATGGGGCCAACATGCATTAACGGAATTGATGTTTTAGAAAACAATCGGCCATGGCATATTTTTGGTTTGGATAGCAATACGGCTTCTAAAGAAGATGTCAAAAAAGCCTTCAAGGCTTTAGCAAAGCTCCATCATCCAGATACTGGCGGCGACCCAAGAGTTTTTCAGCGTTTACATATGATGAAGGATTCCTTGATAGCCCTCATGGATTAACGACCTTTTAACTATCTAATGAAGGATCTACTTACTGACAAAGAAACCGCAACTATTCTTGGTATTAGTAGACCAAGTCTCTATAAGATTGTAAAGACTTTCGATTCAGATCTAACGGGCAAGTGGAAGCTTGAAGAAGGTAAAGATTTCGAATTTGTCACTAGGAATGGTAGACGCAGTAGACGTGCTAGGAGATTTACAGAGGCTGGTGTTGAAGCTATTGCTGCTTATATAGAAAAAGATAAAAATGGTTTCCTAGACTTTATTAAAGAGCTTCTAACTCGAAGAAGGATAAAGAGAAAGAAAACTCTTGTTTCTCGCCGAATTACTCAAGAATTTGTTGAATCTGCTGAGGATTTTATCATTAAAAATGAATTGGCATTTGTTCCTAAGAAAAGCACTATTTACATCCTTCAAACTAATGGTATTGGATACAAAAATACTCTGGACCGTCTTCGTAAAGAAGGATCAGCAGAAGGACCAGAAGCACTTGAAATAGATAAGCATTTTGTGCTTATAGAAGAAGAAAGATTATGGAGTCAAAAAGGAATAGCCAGGATGGCAATTAACATGAGAGAGAAATCCTCTGTGAAGAAATCAAGGGCTCGTACGGCTTGGATGGATGCAGTGGGATTGGTTGTAGAAGATTGCTTTAAAAGAGAAATAAAAAGACTAAAAGCTGCTCCTAAGAATATTGATAAAGCAATTTCAGCTGCAAAACGAGCAACAGGAGAAACCTGTGAGGTGACAGGGAGAAAAAGGACTCAAGGAAACAGGTTGCAATTAGACGGACACCATTTGTTTGATAGGAATACTCGGCCAGACTTGGCTGATCTACATGAAAATATCTTGGTAGTTGAAGGCAATGTCCATTCAGATTTCCATTCCTGGAAAGGAGCAGGGAAATGTGAACCTAAAGACTTTTTGGAATATCTAGATACTTGCAGACTTGATTTGGTTGATCTTGATGATTCTGCTTCAGCACGAAGATATAACAAGCTTGTAGTTCGCCTAGAAAATCTCCAAAAGAACTTTAAAGATAATCACCTCAGGTATCAAGGAGATTTAATTAGGTATTAAGCCATTTTCTCCTAAAGACAAACGCAATGGAGAGCCCATTACAAGCGCTATTACTACTTCAATGCTCCTCATACTTCTTGAGATAACTTGAAAGCTAAGTAGTACCGAACATCTTTAGCGATATCCAGGTTGTGATAGATGTAATTGAATATTTCTCGCCTATTTGCTTGCTAGAATTTTGCTAGAATAGATTTACCGAGATCGCTCAGATCCATTGGTATCATTGGCTTGTAACTGTTCATTAGCCAGTAGTTTATTTCAGTCATGCCAAGGGATTAAGAGGAAAATACAGGGTTAGAATAAAGTTAGAATAACTACACTTTAGAGACAAAGGTTGCCTAGTTGGCGATCACTTTAAGAAGTGAAAATACCATCAAAGGAAAACTTGTTTGAACAAGCTTCTTGTCTGCTGACATTATCGCTCAATCCTTTCTCGTATGGATCTGACCGAAGAGCTTTTCTATGCGGAGTTGAATCGCATACATCTGAGTTCGATCAAAGAAAAATCTTTCGCCTTTGTTGTTCTTGACCGTTGTGAGGAGCACATAAAGCTGTAAACCCAAGAAGATGAGTCCAACTAGCAATAGAACTGAATAGGGGTCGCCAAACACTGAATTTCTGATCTTCTGTGCACTTTCTTTTTAGCTATTTTAGTTGGCTCACTCCTGTGGAGTGGCAAGGATGATTGCTCCTTTGGTTAGTCTGTGAACTTTGCTGATAATTGGAAAGAGTTTTTATTGTTGTGATTTTTCTCTCATTTGGAGAGGAACAAATTAATGGTGGAATCGTTCCTAACTTGGTTGCATTCTGTTAGTTCCTTGGATCTTCAGTTATTTCGTTTTCACTGGAAAAATGAAAACTAGTATTTCTAAGTTATTTGTGACCCGTAAAGAAGACTAAGGACTCTCTTCTTAATACCTAAATCTTTTCTCGACTTGCCAGTCGAGGTTACGGTCAATTAATCGACTTGGCGAATTTTCAAGCCTTTGATTCTCATTAAAAACATAGGTTTGTCCAGCAACTCTGTTTTTGAGAATGAGTCCTAAGACCTGATTTGTTTCTAGATCTTTTTGACACTTCCTTAATGAAAAGGTATTCAACGTGTCTATAAAAACTTCTTTCATCTGATTTTTATTGTTATTTGTCTCTGGAATAGCCTTAATGATTCCGTTGTAAGTACCACCATCTTTGATCCATTTAGCGCAATCATATTGAGCTTCGTAGAAAGAAGGATATCCACAAGCGGAAAGAAAGCTTAGAGAAGCTATGGAGGCAATTGCATTTTTCATTTGATGATTCTAAGTGCAAAGACGAAGATTCTGTTATGACTTGAGATTAGAAAGTTTTTCAGGCTTGATAATGGGTTGGATAAGTTAAGGGAAGTGAATATTGGTTTATTGTTTTTTTGAGAATTAAAAGCAATACGCTCAAGTTTGTCCAGCCGCTGATTCTGCTTATGGATTTGATTATTTTGCAGTGTAACTAAATCTCTAAGCTCTTGATTGCTTAGCTTCATTTCTTTGCTTTCTAATTTGATTTTCCGATTGTTTTCTTTGATTCTCTTGTTGCTTGTTAAAAGAAGATTGACTTTGGATTGCAGTGCTTTTTTTTCATTCATGCTGATGAGAGTGCTTTCGTTGGGTTTTCCAAACTTGAAAACAAAACCAGCTTTAACAGCAACGTTATCTAAAGAGCCATTTCCATAGTTTTCAGAACCACCATTAACATAGGAACCACCAAAGTTAAAATTAATTTTCTCATTGACTTTAGAGGCACAACCAACCCCAATTGCATAACTGCGGCTATAAGCACCTGAGCCGATACCACAACTAAATTTTGAATCAGTAGATGCTTGAGGTAAAGCTGTTAGAGCCGCTGATAGTGCAGTAGCTTTAGCTACTGCAGCTCCAAGATTATTAATGTTGTTTCTGTTGGTAGCAATATCTGATGTGTTGGTTGTCGTTTGAGCTGAATCGCTACCAGTAATCTCTGTTCCATTGACTGTCAATGTACCACTGACGACTAAATCATCATCAATAGTTGTTGTGCCACCAGCCGAATCGATGGTTAAGTTTCCAGAAGCGGTATCAATTTCATTATCACCAGTCACACCAATTTGAACGTTATCAATACTGGCACCACCATTGGCATCTAAGGCTCCAGTTAATGTCGTTGCGCCTGTGACTCCTAAGATTCCTGATAGGGAAGTATTGCCGGTGACTTCTAAAGTACCCCCAACGTTTAAGTTTTTAGCAATACCAGCACCACCATCAACTTTTAAAGCACCAGTGGTTGAATTCGTTGATTGAGTGGTGTCATCAATATCTACATCACCGGAGACATCTAATGTACTGTTTAAAGTAGCAGCCCCACTAACAGCTAAATCATCATCAATAGTTGTTGTGCCACCAGCCGAATCGATGGTTAAGTTTCCAGAAGCGGTATCAATTTCATTATCACCAGTCACACCAATTTGAACGTTATCAATACTGGCACCACCATTGGCATCTAAGGCTCCGGTCATGGTTGTCGTACCACTAACAGCTAAATCATCATCAATAGTTGTTGTGCCACCAGCCGAATCGATGGTTAAGTTTCCAGAAGCGGTATCAATTTCATTATCACCAGTCACACCAATTTGAACGTTATCAATACTGGCACCACCATTGGCATCTAAGGCTCCAGTTAATGTCGTTGCGCCTGTGACTCCTAAGATTCCTGATAGGGAAGTATTGCCGGTGACTTCTAAAGTACCCCCAACGTTTAAGTTTTTAGCAATACCAGCACCACCATCAACTTTTAAAGCACCAGTGGTTGAATTCGTTGATTGAGTGGTGTCATCAATATCTACATCACCGGAGACATCTAATGTACTGTTTAAAGTAGCAGCCCCACTAACAGCTAAATCATCATCAATAGTTGTTGTGCCACCAGCCGAATCGATGGTTAAGTTTCCAGAAGCGGTATCAATTTCATTATCACCAGTCACACCAATTTGAACGTTATCAATACTGGCACCACCATTGGCATCTAAGGCTCCAGTTAATGTCGTTGCGCCACTTGCACTTAGCGTGGTAAAAGCACCAGTTGATACTGAGCTTGAACCAATGGCAGTACCGTCAATTGCACCTCCATTTATATCAACACTAGAAAATGTTGAGGTACCAACAATAACATTTAAATCAGCTCCTATCGTTAAGTCACTATCGAATTCTGCCATTCCTTTAATGGTTACATTATCATCAGCTCGACCAAGAACAATTTGATTTACTTTATCAGTCGTTGCTCCATATCCAATCGCTGTAGAGTAGCTATAACCTGCATTGGTATCACCACCCACTGCAGTAGTTCTTAATGCTGATGCAGTGGCGTTATAACCAATAGCAATTGAGTCATGACCGTCGACATCAGCTAAATTACCAATTGAAATTGAGTTATCACTGTCGACATCAGCTAAATATCCAATTGCCATTGAGTCATTCCCCGTCAAAGCACCAACAGCTCTTCCTGCGGAGGTAAAACTTTGAGGGATGTCGTTTGCGAATGATTTGTTTTGAGCAAGTGGCAAAAAGTTTGAGCCAAGTAAGGTAATTGCAAAAAATATTGATTTGCTCTTCATTCTCAAATTTTCAATTAATTATGTGCGCATTATGAGCCTTAAATCTAGAAAAGCTAGGACTTCTAGTTATTGGCTTTGAAGCTCGCTTTTTCTATGGAAAGTTCTTCATAAACTGCTTCTACAGGTTTCCATAAATATCTGCTTAGTGGAATCTTTGATTGAGTATCCACAAAAATGCCTTCGTGTTTCAACAAATCTGTTTGGATCCAATCAGTTCCCTCTCTACTAATTTTCATTGATACTTTGCCTTTGGCGTTGATTACTCGATGCCAGGGAATCGTCGAGGGCAAACTCAATCTCTTTAAAGACCAACCCACTTGTCTAGCGCATCCATATGAACCAATTAGTTCAGCTATTTGCCCATAGGTAGCGACTTGACCTAATGGTATCTGTGAAACAGCTTCATATACCCGCAAATCAAAAGATTTTTTCACGGTCATTTCATTAGACCTCCCAGTCGACTCCATCGTCATCTTCGTCGTATTCATAATTCAGTAGAGAGTTCTCAACCTTTTCTTTGTTCTCTTCTTGATTGGCAAGAGGCATTTCTTCTTCCATTTTTACCATTTCTCTAGTTTGGATAAAGTTTGGATAGAAATTCCTGATTCGCTGAGATCGCTTGATATCACTCAAAGGGAACTTTTCATTAGCCAGTAGTTAATTTCGCTCATTTGCTTGGTATAACTAGAGTTTGAAAGATTAGAGTAAAATTAGAGTAACTTCAGCCTGAAACAAAGAGTATCAAGCGGATTTTGGAAGAATCTTGCCCAAGTCCATTATTACCCAAATGGCTCAATCTTTTACCTCAATGATTTCGTAGTAAGGACGGTCCTCATAGTCAGCATCTGAGCAGCACATATCGCCATAGATTTCTTCCAATAACTCATAAGCATCGTCATAGTTTTCAAACTCTTGAGTAGTGATCTCGTCCTCTTCTCCGTCGTGCCTAGTGATGCGGTATTTCATTCCAGCTTTAATCCTTCCTCGTATGGATCTTTGCGAAGAGCCTCTCTATACGTAGTTGAATCGCATACATCTGAGTTCGATCAAAGAAAAATCTTTCGCCTTTGTTGTTCTTGACGATCGAGAGAAGCACATAAAGCTGTGTACCCATGAAGATGAGTCCAACTAGAAGCAGCACCGAATAGGGGTCACCTAGCACTGAATTTCTGATTTCCTGTGCACTTCCTTCCTAGCTGTTTTGAGCAGATTAATTCTGGAAAGATTCCAGGTCCATTGAACAATACGCTTAAAGTTATTCACATAGCCGAAACTTATAGTGTCTAGATTGCCTAGATGCTGAGCCAATCTAAGTGACGATAGTTTGATATCAATAACTACAATTGAATGTTTATTCGAAAAACATATTCTTCTGCAATTGCCAGTGCAATTCTTCTATTAGGCAGTGGACCTGCCAAAGCAGAATGGGATTTGTGGGGATTAATACAAGGTGATGGAGGAAATTCTCTCCAGATTTATACAATTAATAGCTCGACAGGTATAAATGAACTAAGGGATACACTAACTGGTTCTAACTTGACGTATGACAATGAAAATACTTATATAAACCAAATTACAGGAGATCCAACAGTATTTTTTGACGACGGCACATTAAGGTCATTTAACTTCGATACATCAACTTGGACGATTCAAAGTTCAAATCCTACTGATTATGATGGGGTGTATCAACGTCAACTAATTAGGAAGAATGGGAATACATATAGTATTGGTCAGAATTCGTTAAACTTCGAAGAAACAAGTACTAAATTGAGATTGTGGGGGACAAGTGGACCTGAGGGTAGTGGGAACGTTGTACCAATTGATATAACAAATGGCAGCAAGTTATTGATTAATGGAAGAGATGTTGAACAAGCAATAGATAACGTCGGAGCATTAAGTGCTGCATTAACTGGTCTTCCTAATGTGCCGCAAGACTCACCACTTTCGTGTGGAGTAGGCACTGGAACACATAGCGCCAACTTTGCAGTTTCGGCAGGTTGCGCATCACGTATTAATGACCGTCTTGCATTCAATGCAGCGGCATCAGTCATTCCAAAGAATCAGGAATACCAAGGAATTGCCAATGATGCTTGGTCCGGAAGACTGGGATTTGTCTTCAAGATCGGCAAGATCAATAAGCCGGCGATGCTAAGCGTTAAAGAGAAGAAAGAACTACAAGCGAAGGTAGGAGATCTGCAATCTGAGAACCAAGAAATGAAAGCTTCAAATGCTGAATTGAGAAATCTAGTCGCGATGCAGAACGAACGTCTTGAGAAGTTAGAGCGTATTGCACTAGTAGACAGTGATGAAAAGGAAAAGTATGGTTTATTCTTTAACTTATCGAACTTATTCTCTGGTATGAAGAGCTTCCTAATATCTTCCAAATAAATTGCTTGACTAATAAATAGGCTCCAGAGAAATTAAAGAGAATAAATCCAAAAAGGAGATAGATCGATTGGTATGATTACTTTCTTGGCTTGGCTAGTACTTCATTAGCCAGTAGTTAATTTCAGTCATATCAAGGGGCTTGGGCGAAAATGGGCGGTTTGAATAAAGTTTGAATAAACCCTCGATCTCAGGGTCTTCATTGATTAGCTAGTTACCAAAACGATAGTGCTTACGAACTGCTTTATGCACTTCCCATTTACAAGACATTCCTGCAGGAAAAACAATTAGATCACCAACTCCAAATCGGACAGGCTCACCTCCATCAGGGGTAACGGTCACATCACCTTCCAGCAGTAAGCAAGTTTCCTTGTCGCTATAGGTCCAAGGGAATGAACTGGGATCACAAGTCCAAATTGGCCATTGCTTGATCCCTAGCTCGTTGATTGTGCTTTCCGGGCAGGGGGAGGTGACTGAGATTGACAACTAATTTTCTAAAGCTAACTGACTTTCTAGCTGATATCAGAAGTATTGCCCTTGTTTGGGTTGGATTGTTTAGGCAGTCAAGTTTGTGAGCTGCTTTATTAATAGTCACTTCCGTTTAATTCCCTGGGCCAATGTTTTTTAGGAGGCTCTTCGACATCTGTCCAGATAATAACTAGCTCAAGGTTTTCTTTTTAAGACTGTTTTGTTGAACCACGATCAACGAGGACACGTTGGTTTTGAGAAGCTTTACTAGCGAGAGGAATAAAAAGGTGCGGGTGTGTATATTTCAGTCCCTTTATTTGTTTTGTAAGACCGTTCAATTCCCCAATCTCTTTCTGAGATTTTGATTTCAATGGCTCCCTTAGGTATAGGTAGAGAGGCCATACGCGCACGATCCATTAATGAAATTGCATTTATATCCTTTTAATTGATTAATACCTCCAGGCCAAGTTCATAAATTACACTTTAGTGGTTTATTTGTACGAGTTTCAATCTTTGGTAATTTAAATGGCTAAGAATCAAATCTAAAGTGAATGATTAAAGATCATTGAGAAGTTGAAAAGTGTTTATCTTATACACTTCGATGTAAAGCAAGATATATGCAGCTTATTTGAATCATGAGAGAATATATAAACCAATTAAATAAGCATATGGGCCCACAGAATGATAAAGAGATCATGGTTGAGTCTCTAGAGAATCCAGTAGAGGAAACTTCTGACAATGAATCAAATGAAAAAGACTTAGTTGAATCATTTATTCAGGTCGACGAAAATAAAGACGAGTTTGAATTCATTTATAATCAAATAGAGAATGCTTTTACTAAGAATAATGATAATAAGGAATTGTTGTTCCCAATGCCAAGGAAATGGATCGGCCCTCGCCTTTTTGCACCTTGGATATTCCCGATCTTTATTGCTAGGAAAACAATTGAATTCATAAAGTCTGATAACTTTATCAAGCCTTATAGTAGAAATCTATATAAAGTTAAGGGAGTAGAAACTATTTACACATCTACAAAAAAAACTTTTGATGGCTCAGATCAGATGAGATTCATGGGCCCTCGCTTCATGGCAATCTGGGTACTGCCAATGGCTATTACTGGAACAATAATGGAATTTCTATTTGTGAGTCCCTTGAGGAATATTAATCCCTTTAGTTGATGACTAGAAGTCATTTGGGCTGTTACTTGTCTTTGCTATAAAAATATACGACAAGCAGTTCTTACACAGTGATGCAACATTGACTATTAAGACTAATCTGAGATTATAAAAATAGTTTGAATGGAGCTTTGCTTTTGTCATTAACAGTCAGTACTTGTGATTTAAAATATTAGATTAATCAGCTCAACTATTGCTAAAAGTGCATATTTATTACGGCAACGTATAAAAAAGCCCTGCTAACAGCAGAGCTTTTAACGGATGGCTAATTTTAGTAGGGATTTAAATTAACTACTTGTAGTTGGGTTTGCGTTGTCCATACTGTCGAAGGCTTGCCCAATGCGACGGAAATCAAATCCCATGGCTCTTAAGGCATGCCAAAGATGACCTTGAATGAAAAAGAATCCAAGATAGAAATGGGCATTTGATAGCCATGCTCTAGCTGTAAAAGTTCCTTCTGCGAGAGAAGTGTCAGTGTCGACAAAGTAAGGGGCGAAATCGAAATTAAGCTTGAGCAGATCACCATATAGTTCAACTGGATAGATTGTGCTATTTGTTGAACACCAGAATGAAGCGACTAAAGCCATATAGCCAACACCTGCACAAGCCCACGCAAGATTCGCTTCTGCAGAAAGCAGCCCTTTGCCTTTAAATTCTGTGTAATTACCAAATTGCTTAGTAAAGATGTGAAAAATAGCCCCAGCACTTAAGAAAAATGCTAAGAATGCATGTCCTCCCATTACATCTTCCAAGTTGTCAATAGCAAGGAAATCAACCTGTTGATTCCAGATCATCCCTAGATCAAGGTTGTAGCGAATCGTACGGGTAACACCTGCAGCCGAGTCCCAAATCCCATGGTATTTGGCCCATTCAACAAATGAAACACATCCGAGAGCTAAAAAAAGTAGATGATGGCCAAGGATGAAAGTAAGCCTATCGGGGTCATCCCATTGAAAGTCAAATTTTCTAGGCCTACTGCCTTCTGGATAATCTCCTAAATCTCCTTTGTATCTCAATGAGTGGAGGAGGCCAGCGGCTCCGTACACAGCTGAGACAATGAGGTGGAGAACGGCAACTACTGTTATTGAATAGGACTCAGTAATTACTGCGCCACTTTCAATTCCTCCAATGCCAAGGCCAGCCAAATGTGGCAAAAGAATTAGATTCTGTGTTCCCATTGGCAGGGAAGCATCGTAGCGAGCAAGCTCAAAAAGGGTTAATGCCCCAGCCCAGAAACACATCAAGCCAGCATGAGAGACATGAGCAGCGATGAATTTTCCTGATTGGCTTGGCAACCTTGAGTTGCCCGCATACCAGTCATACGTGACATTTGGGTTCCCGTAGGTCTGCACGTGATAATAATCAAATTACTTATTTAATATATTTATGGTTGTAAAATATTAATTATGCACTTAACATGATTTATCCCTGAAGTAGTATTTATTCGATGTTTTTATATCATTTGAGACTTATATACACATCCAAGTTATACAATCGTATTCTTTGTAAGTGTACCTATTCGAAATAGGTTGGAGTTGCTAAGAGAATACTCCTATCCTTATGAGAAAGAAAAAGCACCCTATTTGAAGGGAAATAGAAAGTTTTGATACTTGACTCTCAGAAAAACTATACTCTTTTCTCAATATCTAATGTGATTTGTGCCGCTTTTTGGTATTATCAATTAACCTAAATGATAAATCACAGGTCTAGACTTCTTGTTTTGGCTAGTAGATTTTTAATTCTAGATAAATTTAACTAACTTTTGGATTGTGCCCAAGCCCTCAAGACAATACCCTGACGAAATTAAAGCCACTTTGCAGTCCATAAGTTAATAGGATAAATGAAGTAATCCCAATACTTATTAGAAGTCCAGTATAAAGTCTATGTACGTTATAGTCATCTTCTATTGGGCTAAAATCTGCAATTAAGATTGATTTTCTTTTGTATTTGGACCTGTCGAATAAACTGCTTTCCATATTTGATGGCCTTAAAGCCCCTTCCTCAAATGAAGAACGCGGGGAACTGTTTATCAGCTTTTGGGCGGTACTAGTAGCTAATCTATTCTCACCATTGGCCCTAAATATTCTTGGAAACATATCCGCATGCCACATGGCAATTACAGAAACCCAGAAGATTATGCTTAGTCCACTGATGCCAAAAAGAAGATCTTTAAAGAGTTCCATTTTTATTATTTGAAAGTGATAAGGAATTGTTGATTAGAATAAAAACTCTACTTCAATTCTCTTCAACGGTAATTGGTTCAACCTTGTGGTTTGTGCTTTCTTTATTAGGAGCAGAAAGCTTTTTAAAGCTATAAAACTTGCTCCTATAAATTAAAGCAAATATCAAAAATGAGCCAATAGCGACTGGTTGATGATAAGCGATGGAATGGTTAAACAACTGAATTTCTTCGGCTGACATTACATTAGTTTTAAATGCTCTAATGATTATTATCTAACACATAAGAAGTTTAAGAGTAATAAAATATCTGCTTTCAAGTAATATCCAATGCATTTGTCAGCTCAATTTGATCGCCTTGTTCATAATGTAAAAAATAATAGTTGCAGTTGTCTCAATAATTACGTGAGATTTTGGCTACTTGCTGTATTAATAAAACCTATTATTCAGACAAAAATCAATGAATTTATTTGCTGTTATTTGTGGAATTATTGGATCAGCTTGCTATCTTGCTTTCTTTATCGGTGGTCGACGAGATAGCGATGGCCAAGGAACGAACATGTCCTAAACCCCATGAAGAATGAAAGTTGCTGGTCATGAATTTAGAGCTGATATTTACCTATTCCAAGCCCTTCCTAGTGATTTGATATGTCATTGCAAAATTCGTCTTCTAAAGGTTTTTGTCCGTTCCTTTTATCAAGATGACAACTAAGTCACGAGTCTTGGTCATTTAATCAGTAAACATTCCATCTACTGACAGCTCTCTTCTTGTCTCTGGCGATGGGTATTGCCGGTAATACAAGACCATTCCACCGGTCAGAGTTATAGCAATCAGTATCCAAGCAATCAAAGATTTCTTTTTGCTAGGAGTCTTTGGTTTCATTGCCCTTGGTTTGGTTTGCATCTCAAGGAAAGAGCCAGTCACTTGGATGAGATCCCAGATCTCATCTCGGTTATATGAAGACAAGTTTTTCCCTGGTACCCCACTCCCTTCTTGTAACCCTTTGGCTTTCATTTTTGCTCTTATTAATGCTTTCCTCTCAGTACTAGACATTGCCTTGAATCGTTCTTTCCTTTCTTCATTGCTCTCTTTAGTTGCCATATCTATTGCTTTCTTTTGTCGAATTTCATCATTTCTCTAGTTTGAATAAAGTTTGAATAGAAATTCCTGATTCGCTGAGAACGCTTGCTATCACTTAAATGCACTTGTTCATTAGTCAGTAGTTAATTTCAGTCATATCAAGGGATCTCAGGGAATTGCAGTGTGTGAATACTGTGTGAATGAAACATGGCCGATGTTTTTATTGTCTCGCAGAATGATCCTGGCGGGATTGAATGACTAGTTAGATCATTTTGACTAGATAATTTTTTCATAGCCAATATTTGGTATCCGTTGCTACCATTTCTGTACGTTCGTCCCTTGGCTGGGATGCATGTTTTGGCAGCAGGGAACGGGGCTGTCACTTCGGAGGAACGTCATGAACACTCTCCCATTAATTCGCTCGCACATCAAAAAAGCAGAAAGGCTTCACCAAGCTCAACTTGCTGCTACAAAAAATGGAAACTTTATTTCTTATAGGCCTTCTGTTTTTCAAGAAAGGCAAAAGCAAGCTCGTGAAGAAGTCGCAGCAATGGATTCTTAATTCACAATTGAATTGTTGACAGTCGATCGCTAGGGGGCAATTAGCCCCCCTTTTTTTATTCAATTCAGCCCTAAACCTCCGATAGCTTGCGTTGAAGGTTTGTCGTGAGGAATGGATCTCTCCAGTGTAGAGAGACATCTTGGTGTTTCCTTAACTCCTGTTCAGAAAGATGTGAATAGGGGTCTTTTTGAAGTTAGAGATTTTCAGATGAGCGGTTTACCTGTGAATAGTCTTCGTGTTCGAGTTGAAGACAAGGATGGCTTGAAACAGCTTGCTTATGAAATGGACTATGAAAACATGATGGAAGTATTGGCAGGCTTACGACATCGTTTTGGTCCTCCGGTTGGAACAAGCGTTGATGTTGACGGAAGATCGCCTCAACAGCAATGGATTTGGCATACAGGAGAAGATGTAATTACTGCAGTCAAGAGTGAACAAAGACCTTTCTTACTTTCTTATCGACCATCCCGTTTAGACCCTTCTTTCCTTTGCAAATGTGTGGATGGTGTGTGGATGGCTTAACATTCTCAGCCTCTTATTTCTATTCTATTTCAATCAAGGTTCTATTACTAATAACGAACAGATCGCAACTGAAAGAAAAAACTTCTCTATTCCTAATAAAAATTCTCTTTTGAGAAATTGAGTCACGGCAACCCAAGGACGTCAAAGATGAGTTCTTGGCTGTTTGCGCACTTTGTGAAATACCTACAACTTCGCGCATTAACTGTCTAAATAAAGAGCACATCCAAAAACTGATCGATTATCACCAGAACTCAAAATGTTTTGGACGCCCTACGCTGATTGGATTTATGTAGTTGTGAGCCTGACAGGGCTCTTGTTCATTACTTGGATGGTGCTTAGACCTCCCAGTCGATACCATCGTCACCTTCATCGAATTCTGATAGGCGACCTTTTATTTATAGGTAGTGATGCACGCTGTCTGGATCGAAAAACGCGAGGTAGAGAAAGATCATGGTCAGGCTGAAGGTGCCCACTGGTAATAACAAATACATCAGGATGTGGAGGCTGACTCCCATTGGCATGAGCCACCAATGCCATCTCCGTATATAGAGCCCTATGACCAGAAGATATTCCAGCAAGACCGTAGTCCAGGCCATGATCAGGATTACTATACGAAGACCTTCCCATGGAAGATGTGAGCCGAAATATGCGGTTTGAAAGACTTGTTCCAGTCGCTCTCCATAAGCCAGATAGCTTTTATCCAATGCTGTAAAGAAGTAGAGGATGGTTACCTGGGCCATTAGGAGCTTCAGCCCCCAGACAGGTCCAAGCTCTTTCGGTGGCGATTTCCCTTCACGTTTCGCATGCCGCAATGACAGCAGTCGATCCAGAGAGTAGGAGCGACCGCTGGGTAGAAAGCAGAGCCACGTAATGACCATTGCCAGTAGGTTTGCGTGGTGGGAACGAAATGGTGCGTGATTGTGGTAGACACCCAGGTAGAGCACCATGGTGTTGAGGATCAGTGCCAGGCCGATGTTTGCGAGTTTTGTTCGCCAGCCGACAAAGAGCATCCCTGAGAAAATGAAATAGGCAGTGCCTATCAAGAACCAGTCGAGCTGTTGGAAGGTTCTGTAGATGATCATCTCTTTGGCAAAGCATGACCAGACCAGGGCCACTAGACCTAGCCGCAAAATGGCCGATGATCGGGTGGAGGCTTTGCGCTCAAAGCTTCGCATCATGGAATGGAGGGTCAGGTGGTTCATTGACTTTCTTCAGCCTTGCTCCTTCTGGTTATTTTTTTGCCATTGCAGAAAGGTTTGGCACTATCGATGTGTACTTTCCAACCGGCCCCACGTTGTCCACAGCGTACTTTTCCATATAGGACGTTTCCCTTGGGAAGTCTCTCGCAGATTTTGTTCGCCTGTGCCTTGACTTCGCTTGGCTTATTAAGGTTCTTGAGGCGTTTGGGCGCTTTCCACCAGCTGTGCGAATCAAGGTATGAATATGGGTCGATTGCGGTTCGATTGCCATCTTCGGTAGACACCGAGAATTGAACGTCGCAGATTTGATGACCCCATCCATGAAACATAATCCATGGTCTGAGGTAGGGGTTTGAGTTGCCTATGACTTGTCTGTAAAACGGTCCAGTGACCATGAAAGTTATGGCAAACAAAAAGATGAGGAATCGCCAATTTACGCGTGTAAAAATGCTTTCAGATTTGTTATCGCTAGACATCGCCTTGAAGCGTTCTTTCCTTTGTTCATTGCTCTTTTTAGTTGCCATATCACCGTCTATTCCAGTCTTTATATAGATCTGATTTCCATAAATACTTGCGTAAGTGAATCTTGACGTCCTGATCTATAAAAATACCCTCCTCTTTTAATAAATCTATTTGGACCCAGTCAGTCCACGTACAAGACATTCCTGTTGGACTCCTGTTTGCCATGGGATCCCAGCGAAAATGGGTGGTTTGAATAAACCTTTGCCTAAGGTTTTCAGATGCTTTTTTTTTTGTGCCTGATTCGTGCGAAGGAACTAGTTGGTGAATAATGATCCCGTATCGCTTCTAGGAAATCATAAATAAACTCATCAGGGCAATTCAGTTCATTTTGTAATCGTTCTATCTCCTCATGAACTAATTCATAAGAACGACTTATTGGGCCTTCTTTTTGATGCTCTGATGGATTCCAGTCTGATGGCATATCTGCGGTTTGAATAGAGTTTGGATATACCCTCGATCGCAGGGGACTTCTGTTTTTTCTATCTTGGCCTATTTTTATTGCAGTTGCAGTTGCAGTTGCTTTTGGGCCATCTCTTTTAGGGGCCCTTGGGGGAGCTCATTGAGAAGATTTGACAGGGTTGCAAGGCTATGGGAAGTGGCTATACAACTGAGGGCAAGGATTGCTGCACGAGCTGTTGCTTCTGATCCGTTCTTAGCAATTTCTGCAATTTGTGAGTTGACGGCGGTACTATTGCGTCGTTGTAAAACCCTAATGGTTGATAACACAACTGGATCGCGAAAATCTTTTAATGGTTTCTGAATAAGATCAAGAAGAAGATCATCACTGAGTTGATGAACTTTGAATTTGAGTAATTCCAAGCCTGCCAAGAGAAGGGGTTGGGATTTTTCGCTTAAGACATTTCTAAGGAGCATGATTGGAAGCTCACCTCCCCAGCAGGTAAGTGCTTGCAGAACTGGCAGCTTGAGTTGCTTCTCTTCTTTGAGTAGCTTTAGCAACCAAGTTTTTGCCTCAGTTTGATGACAAAGTCCTGCTGCACTAATTAACTCTGGCTGAGCCCCTGCTTTTTTGATTAGCAACTCTAAAACTGGCCAACCTTTATTGCTTAGTAATCCGAGTTGCTCAGTGATCGCAAAGCGAAGGTCTGCCTGAAGATTGAGTGAATAAACCTTACCCAACCAGCAAGGCTCGAGGGGAACCCTGCGGGATTGGTTGAGTTTTTCCCAGATTGAGTCTTCATGGAACGCCATAGATAGTCCTTTGGCCTTAGCGTGCACCAAGTTCTGCTGCTAGTTCTCGTTCCAGCTTTTCATCATGAACTGTTGGCAGGACATTAGACATCTTGGTGCGATGTGTGCTGTAGAAAAGCATGCCTATAAAAACCATTCCGCCAATAATGTTGCCAACAGTAACTGGCAGGAAATTCCAAAAAATAACCTTAATGAAGGGCACTCCAGAGCCAAGCAGAGGTCCTGCTGTATGCAAAAACATGTTTACAACAATGTGCTCCATGCCCATTGTTTGGAATGCAGTAATTGGTAGCCAACAAGCAAGAAGTTTTCCTGGAACACTTTTACTTACTAGAGCCATTGTGACTCCAAGACATACGAGCCAGTTAGCAATAACACCTCGTATAAAGGCTAGGAAAAGTCCAGTACTTCCTAGAGATTCATACTTAGTAAGAACATTTGATTGATTTATAGATATCAGTTTTGATGCAACAACGGCCCATCCTTTACCTCCTTCAGCTGCAGATAAAGGATCAATAGTTCCTGCGCTTGTCAAACTAATTGAAAGTAAAATTGCTACAAGAAATGTGCCTAAGAAATTACCTATCCAGACCCAACCCCAATTTCTAAATGTGGCTTTCCAGGAGGACTTACCCGCCCAAGTTGCCATAGGTAATAGAGCAAAATTTCCAGTAACTAGCTCCATACCAAAAAGCACGATGCTTGCAAAGCCAAACGGGAAAATAACTGAGCCGAGGAAAGGCATCCCAGATTGAATACCTACAGTTATTGCCAGACATGTAGCTAAGCCAAGTATTGCCCCAGAGTAAAAACCTCTTACTAGTAAGTTTTTTGTACTTACAGTAGATTTTTTTCCACCCGCTGCAATCATTCCATCGACTAATTCATTAGGAAGGACATAATCCATTTGTGAGGTGTTTGCATCCATGTTTGGGAAAATGATTGTGTTGGAGATGTTTTTAATTGCTTGATTTATCTGCTAATGCGATTCATTAGCCTTGAAAAAGGATCTTTACTTCCGCCTTGACGATTAATGAGTGGACGGTCATTGCCAAATTCACTTAGCCAATTGACAATGCGACTAAAGAAATCAGTTGAATTGGATTTAAATTGCATGGAGAAGTTAACAAAGATAGTGGTGTTGGTAAAAGCAGCTTATGGAGAATGACTGCTTTTACCTAACTGACGAATCCAATCAATAATCTGCTTTAAAACAATAAATTTCTCAGAGGAATTCTTTGTCTTTGGAATTGCAGAGTAATTTTCAATCAATAATTTTTTTAATAGATTCTTTAATTCAGCAGTAGGCACTGATTTATGTTTTAACTCTCCTATCTTTTGATTTGGACCTTGCTCTCCTCCAATTGATATGTCATAAGCCTCAATCATCTTCCCATCAGCATTTCTAGCTTTTGTTCCGGTTAGGCCTATTGCTCCCATATAGGCTTGACCACAACTATTTGGACAGCCTGTCCAGTGAATCTTTAGCTCTTCAGGTAAATCAATTTCTGAGTCAAGCTCTTTAGATATCTTTAGAGCCTGATCTTTAGTATTTGTCAAAGCAAAACTGCAGTAGGTATTACCTGTACATGAGACAGTCCCTGCCGCTATTGTTTTTGGGCTGAGAGGAAATTTCTTTAATAGACGATCAGCTTTAAAACTATCAATTTGCTTGTCTGGGATATTAATTATGATTACGTTTTGATCTTCAGTAAGACGAACTTCACTGCTCCCATATGTTGCACTTATACAGGCTAAATCTTGAATTTCTTCTGCTGAAAGCCTACCTACTGGAATATGTATGCCTGCATAGTGAAGTCCTAACTGCTTTTGAGGGTGAATCCCAAAGAAAGAACGTGGTTTTTGTGAAAAAATAGAACCAGGGTCTGGAATAAGTCTTCCAAATTTTTCTTGAACATGATTCCTAAAATTTTCTACTCCCACTTTATTTAAATAGAATCTAAATCGTCCTTGAGGTCGTTTATAACGTTCTCCACCATCGCGCCAACTAGATATAACTACTCCTGTGAAATCACAGATTTCATGTGGTTTAACCCATACATTAAGAGGAATAGCGTAGTCATTTAATTGAGAAGACAGAATCCCTCCAACCCAAACACTAAAACCAAGTTCTCCTTCTTTTAAAACTGGGTGGAAAATAATGTCATTATGCAAAAGAAAGTTGTCATGTGAACCTGCTACTGCAGTGTTCCATTTCCTTGGCAAATTAGAGAATTCAGAATTTCCTTCTCCATTCTTAGTTAAGTAATTTTCCAACTTCAATGTATATGGCCTGGTATCTATAATTTCTTTTGGATCGATTCCTGCTAATGGATTACCTGTGACATTTCTTGGGTTATCAAATCCTGATTGGATGGTTTCTATATCAGCATCTTTTAGACGTCTAAGAATTTCAGGTAGGTCACTAATAAGAATTCCACGGAGTTGGAGGTTTTGCCTTGTAGTGATATCGCAACTTCCATCTTCTGCATAACGAGCAACAATAGATGCAATTACATTTAATTGATGTGCATTTAGTATTCCATTAGTTACTCGTAAACGGAGCATAAATTTTCCTGGTGTTTTAGGCCGCCAGAACATTCCATACCATTTCAAGCGAAGCTCTAAGTCGGTTTTGTCCATTTTCTCCCAACCAATCTTGGCAAATTCTTCTATTTGACTACCTAATAAAAGCCCATCCTTTATAGCTTTATTCTTTTCTATTTTATTTAATTTCTTCCCTTCTAAATACGGTTTCATGGTTTAGATGTTTAATGCTGTTGATTTATAGGTGAAAAAAAGAGAATAATGAATTTGGGGATGCTTCGGCTTTATAAGTTTCGTGAGACCAGAGTTATATTCATAGCAAAGTATTGAAATACATCTCCTATTAATACATTTAGGAGATCACTCTCTCTGTATCAGATTAAACAAAAATGGAAATTTATTGAATTTAAAATTTAGTAAATTTAGATACAGAATTATTACAGCCAAGATGAAGCTAGATAGATTGACCCATCTAAAATTATTGCTAATCTGCTATGTCCAGAGTAGGTTAGAAGATTATTCTATGTATATTTAGATACAAAAAAACGTCATTTAGTTCTTTTATCTCTCTTGAGGATCTAAACCGGAAGACTAATATTGACGACCTACTTCCCCAAGCCAGCGTGTTGAACCTTCTAATAGCATTTTCCAAACTTTCTTCATTGCAGCAATGTCCCTATCTAGTCCATTATTACAATTACCGGAGCGCCTTAAATCATTTATTTGCGTAGAAGGTCTTGTTGTTAATTTTGGTCTATAGAGGCGGTTAACCATTTAAAGCCCTTTACTTGAAAATAAATTCATAACCATTACAACAGAGATCTATACTATTCATATGTTGCAGTTGCTACAAAAATAATATTCAAACCAAGCATCCCTTTCTTGAATAAGATAACCTCTTAATTAAAAAGTTAGATTTAGATGATTGATTTGTGGTTGCAATTATTTTATTTGGAGGGATCCACTATAATTATTCTTTGGAGAAATAATCTAAATCAGCATCTAACATGCTCTGATTATCTTGGTTTGAACAGCATCTATACATAAGGTTGATAATACGTTTTGGATCAATTTTAAAAGCTGCAACCTCATCCCATAGTTTGCGACTAAGCTCATCATTGGCGAGATTAAATTGTGCATTAATAAGATCCCTTGCTAACGAGAAGATTTTTTTGTTAGCATCAGGTCTATAAGGCTTGTTAGTAGACCCTTTAGACAAGTATTTGTTGCCACGATAGATTAAATCATTTTGAACCTTAGATATTAATTGTCTTTTTTGAATGTAAATGCTCCGCCTGTACTTTAATTGGACAGACTTTTTAGACACAATTTCTTTGTTTTGGGTATATTTGTTACCACGATAAAGAAGCTTTTCCATTGTTTAGAGATTGAAGTTGGCCAAAGAAAATTTCTTTCTGTTGATTAACAGGGTCTTTGAGAAACGAGCCTGAATGCGCTTTGGCCATATGTCCTCTTTATTGATAGCTACTAAGGACTAGAGATGTAGTTCATAAGGGCACAAAAAATAGCTTTTTGTCTTTTCTCCCTGAAGCATTATTGTTCGACATCAATGCTTTCATAGTAGGGACGATCTACGTAGTCAGCATCTGAGCAGTACATATCTCCGTAGATCTCCTTTAGTAATTCATAGGCATCGTCGTAGTTGTCGAAGCCCTGAGAGGTAATGGGATCCTCTTCTCCGGCGTCTGAATTGATCAGGTATCTCATTCCAGCTTTAATCTTTCCCCGTGTGGATCTGTCCGAAGAGCTTCTCTATACGTAGTTGAATTGCATACATCTAAGTTTTGTCAAAGAAAGACTTTCGCCTTTGCTGTTTTTGATGGTGATAGCAGCTCATAAAGCTGTAAAACCATTTCAATGTGCTGAGGCCGCTAGGCCACATATTCCAATTCCGTTCTGCCCCAATAAAGAAATCAAGCAGGATAAGCCAAGCTAATGAATAAAAGAAAAAAGATCAATCAATGCCGTAGGGGTTTATACCCACAGTTCCTTCATGTTTCCTTTATATTTAAAGGGTTATTTTTAACTACTCTCATGACTCCTGAAGCAGAAAAATTTAATGGCTGGGCTGCAATGATCGGCTTTGTAGCAGCACTTGGTTCTTATGCAACAACTGGACAGATGATTCCAGGTATTTTTTAAATGGAATTCAATCCATTCAAGCCTTATCTGCAAAGTATTAAAAAATTTCTTACTAGATAAAGCTGAAGTAGGTATCAAAATTGATCCTTGACGGTCTGGTCAAGGGTCTTTTTTTTGTGTTCAATGAAAGCTAAGTGCTAACTCTAGGGTGCGAATTCTGTTGGCATGAATAGCTTTGAGAGGGAGGATTCTCGACATCTATTCTTAGCCTGTTTGCTAGTTTAAGAAGTGATGCTTTGCACCATTTCTTGCGTTCGTTTTGGTGACCATTAATGCTCTTTTCCCTTGAGCATCCTTTGGCAGTTACGCTGAGACTTTCTATTTCTTCTTATTCAGAGTTCACGCATATTTCGGACATATCTATCATCGGATGTAACTTTAGGCACAAGAAAACCCGCCAAAGGCGGGCTCTTGGAGATCATGAGCAAGTGTTGCCTTGTTTCCACTGCTCGGAGAATCTCATCTCCTCACTTCAGGTATTTTTACCTAATTAGTTAATTTTGGCAAGCCCTCTAGCTCATAAAAAAAGGCCCTTGCGAAACGCGCCGGACCTGGGTGATGGGGAACCTGTTTTCTAAGAGAGATTGAGCTCAAAATCAACCCCCACAAGTAGTGTTTTTTCTGATCGGTTGTATAAGTCACACTATAAATAGCGTGTATCTACCGATGACAAATCGCTTGACAGTGACTAGTGTCATCCAAGTGGCCGGGTGATGGGGATCAAACGGTCTTATGAAGCCTCTTCTGATCAAGAGGCTTTTTTATTGTGTGATGACTTTTCCTAATGCAGGTGCAACCACCCTGCAGAAATATTGAATTCACTTAATTCAGAACAAACTAGGTTCTAACTAGAGCTTTCGTTCTGGTTACCCAAGTATTTGGCCTTATTTTCAAATCTTCTAAATTAGCGCTGTCGAAAGCAGCAGCATTATTGGCTTTTGACGCCCAAGGATCAACTTCTTAAATATGCTTCTAGGCTATGCCTCCATCGACATGGCTGCCACCCTGCATCGATTTCTGCGATATGGGCCCTTAGGCAGTTGGCAGCAAAGTTACTGATAAAAGGGTTTGAATATGTCTAGGTCTTCATGGCTTAAAGATTGCATGCTGGCGAGAAAGAGTAGAGATAAAAGATCATGGGTAATAAGCTCATAGAAGCTAAGGGCTTCCTTATCTTCTCGTTAGAATTTCCCAGCATAGATTCCTAGAGATTGTGCAGATTCATTGTTATTAATGGCTTTTAACTGTTCATTAGCCATTAGTTAATTTCGCTTATTTGCTTGGTATAACTAGTGTTTAAAGGATTAGAGTGAAATCAGAGTAACTACAGTTCTAAATAAAAAGTATCAAGCTGGTTGGACAGGTATTCTGCATGTATTGATGATCACCCAAATCGTTCAATCTTTTAGCTCAATGATCTCGTAGTAAAGAGGAGCTACGTAGTCAGCATCTGAGCAGTACATATCTCCGTAGATCTCCTTTAGTAATTCATAGGCATCGTCGTAGTTGTCGAAGCCCTGAGAGGTAATGGGATCCTCTTCTCCGGCGTCTGAATTGATCAGGTATCTCATTCCAGCTTTAATCTTTCCCCGTGTGGATCTGTCCGAAGAGCTTCTCTATACGTAGTTGAATTGCATACATCTAAGTTTTGTCAAAGAAAGACTTTCGCCTTTGCTGTTTTTGATGGTGATAGCAGCTCATAAAGCTGTAACCCAAGGAAGAGCAGTCCCATTAGGACCAGAACCGAATATGGATCACCAAGCACTAAATTTCGGCCTTTCTGTGTAATTCCGTTCTAGCTGTTGTCAGACTCTCTGAATTTGACCCATAGTTGCCTTCTCTCCAATGAATGTATTCAGATCCTCTGGTGGCAGCCAACTTCTATTAGCCCCATTCTTAAAGGCAAAGCGTAGGAATTCCGCTGCGTATTGGATCCGGAGTCGTCGGCTTGCTGAGCCAGGCTCTCCCCCATGACGTTCAACAAGGGTTTTTAAAACCGAGTAGCCACTTGATACAGAAGTTTCGCCAGTGAGGATAAGCAATGTGCGGTCAATAGGAGTTCGGTAGTTTCGGTTCCAAACTCGTGATCCTTTCTTCCCATTACTTGTTTTATGCGATTTGAATTTTCTAGCTAGTTGTTCCCAGTCGAGTGCACCATTTAATCCAGACTCGTTATTTTGTTTCACTAGCTCATATGCTTCTGCTAGGCCCTTTCCTTGAGACTTCATTATTAGCGAAATGTCTGTGGAGATTTTCAATATCCATCCTGCACTTGTGCCTACCCATGGAACAAAATCTGGATTGTTCTTGGCCTTTGGCCCAAGAACAATGCTGGTTCTGTTGCCATCTTCAAAACGAACTGTCAGCTGAACCTTTTGAATAAGACCTTTCCCTATGCCTCGGACCATCCATCCTTCGCCACATGCCTGTCGAATTTCTTCGCGCAGGGAGGTGATCCATTTTGAAGGCTTATCAGGCATTATTTTTATTGAATACTAGACAGGAGTAGTAGTAGGTCTTTCATTAGCTATCCAATCTTTCTGCATAGTCTCTTAAAACCTCTGCTATTTTGTGTGGCGGTATTTCTTGCTGATATTCCTTGCATAACTCAAAGAACTTGTCTAGAAATTCCTTCATAGGACTTGGTCTCTTTTCTTTAGTCATTTGAGCCTTAAAAGTGTGTACAGAGTGTGAACGGATTTTGTGACTTCCTTGAAACTGTTTTCATTGAGTCAAATGCACTGGTTCATTAGCTAGCAGTTAACCGCCTGTTGAGCCATCGGATCTCAGAGAAAAGTGTTGGTTTGAATAAAGTTTGAATAAACCCTCGATTTCAGTGTCTGCATTGATTGACTAGTTACCAAAACGATAGTGCTTACGAACTGTTTTATGCACTTCTCACTTGCAAGACATTCCAGCAGGAAAAACAACTAGATCACCGACTCCAAATCTCAGAGGCTGACTCCATCAGGAGTAACGATCACATCTCCTTTGATTAGTAAGCAAGCTTCCTGAGAGTTATATGTCCAAGTGAATGTAGTTGGATCACAAGTCTATATATGCCATTGCTAGATCCTTAGCTAGTTGATTATGCATTTGGCAGGAGGAGGTGATTTAGATTGACAACTTCTGCGCTTAGAGCTCAAGCTCTTTCTACCTATTTTTAGTAATTTAATTAGTTGATTTCAGTAAAAGCCAAACATCGTTCCGCCTATTTTGACTAGTCCATCTAGATAAACTTGAGTATTATTTTGTTGTATTTTTTGTGTGAGAAATCAAGTGTCATTAAGAAAGAGCTTGCTTACGGCAAGCATTGTTTGCTCTTGTGTAGCTACTCCAGTTTTCGCTGATGTGTATTCTGCAGGCCAATCAGTAGAAGATGATAAAGGCTTTTACGGGGTACTTTCTGTAGGTATTGGTGATATCGATGGAACCAAGTGGGAATCAACTATTGGCGGGACAAAATATGGTGGTAAGGCACCTGTTGATGCAGGCTTCTCAGGGGAAGTAGGCATTGGATATGACTTTGGTGCGTGGCGTACTGATTTGACTTATGAGAATGGAGGTGGTGATTTAGGTGATTGTACAGAAACTAAAGTTACAGGAACTAATTGCTCATCAACTAGTGGAGAGGTCGAAACTAACAGCTTTATGATTAATGCCTACTACGATATAGATACTAATTCTAAATGGGAGCCTTACGTCGGAGCAGGAATTGGCACCACTAATTTTGATGTGGAAAACTTTACGGTTGGTGGCACAAAATATAAACTTGGTGATGATGATAGTACTACGTATCAATTAAAAGCAGGAGTAACTCATCCTGTTAGTGACAAGATGGATCTATTTGGAGAAGCAGCTTATAAAATTTATGATGATATAGAAACTTCTACTAACGTTGCAGGAGTGAAATTTAAGGTGAAAGACAGTACAGAGTGGGTAGCTAAATTAGGACTACGCTATATGTTCTAAACTTAGCCAAATTTAATTTTTAAATTGTAAAAAGGCGATATTTTTATATCGTCCTTTTTTATTTTTAGATTTTACTTTCTATTTATTGCCTTGGCGCAATGTTGTCATAGCTAGGGTCTCATAGTAGCCGATATCAGAGCAGCATATAAATCTGATACACCAGGAAGATGTGTCCACTTAGAGTAAGCAGCGACTATGGATCACAAACATTAAATCTCTAGCTTTTTGAGCAATTCTTTGCTATCTGCCTTTCGTAAATCTTGATCCATTGGAAGAAGATCAAGTTATGTCGAAAAAGTTATTTAAGACTTTTCGTAATAACTGCGTTTAGGAAAGCATGATTCAACTTTTCTAAAGGATCATTAGACCACAACACTAGAGCAGTCCTCATTGCGCAAGATCCATGCCTATAAGCCTGTGTCATTTCTTGAGCTGTTAAAGAATGTGTACCTAATAATATTGTGAAGACTAGTTCGGGAGAGGCATGAGGGAGCTTCTTGAGCACCAATGATAATTCTTGCAAGGCCTTCTCGATAGTCAGTCCCTTTTCTTTGCAGTGATATTCAAATTCTTCCTTAGCAACTTCGCCATATTTCTTTGCTCCATGATCAGTAAAGATAACTCCGATGTTTTGTTTTAATGTAGCTGCACTCTTCTTTAAACCAAGGCTTTCCTCTATCTTTATGAGCCTCTCTTCAAGTAGAGCATCATTATCTAATTTGTGATTGTTGTCTAGTTTCTCAGTGACATATTGCGTCAAGGTTTTTCCTTCCTGTATCGCTTGTTTTTTTAGCTTTAACAAGAGCTCAGGTTCAATATTTATATTTAGCTGCGTTCGACCTTTCGCCATTTTCGTGGTTGACTATAAGTTAACTATATCTTTTTAAGAGGATAATTGCAGCTTCACTCAAACTCTTGTAAATTAATTCCTCTCTCCCTTTGAATTTCTTTGCTTGAACTGGCTATTGTTGAGACATGTCAGCCCTGGCAGCCAGTATGGATGATCTTGTTTGCTGGAAAGGTTATCGATAGATCTAGATTAGTTAGTGGTAAGACTTTTGGAAGAAAGGTGTAGGGATTAAATTTGTTTCTTATAAGAAAGAGAATAAGTGCTTTGAAATAAATAGTTTTTACCTGGCTATGACTTCATGAGCGAATATGAGATTCTTGTTTAGCTATTGGAATAAAAGGTTTAGAGAGCTTTTGGGAGTTAGAACCTTGTTGGAATTAGAGCAAGCTTTCCTTTCTATTATTTTGACTAAATTATCTTCTTTGTGCTTTTAGTATTTCCAGTGTTTAGGGAGTATTAGGGGTAGCTTTAACCTATTGCCTTGATTGATTCCTTAATGAATGAGGGAAAGGCCGTCTGTGGAGACATCAGTTCAGGTTGAGGCATCTTGCTTGATTATTTCCCAGGCTTCTAAGGCTGTATCTGCATATTGAAAGAGCTTTAGGTGATCATCGGCAATCAGCCCAGAATCTGCAAGTAGTTGAAAATCAATAGCTTTAGACCAATATTCTCGCCCAAAAAGAATTATAGGGATATTGTTCTTCATTCCAGTCTGACGAAGTGTTAAAAGCTCAAATAGTTCATCAAATGTTCCAAAGCCACCAGGAAAAAATACGGCTGCAATTGAACGCATTACAAAGTGAATTTTGCGCAACGCAAAATAATTAAATTTAAAACAAAGTCCAGGTGTGATAAATGGATTTGGATTTTGTTCATTAGGGATACTGATGTTTAAGCCTATTGATTTGCAGTCTGCATCAAAAGCACCTCTATTAGCAGCTTCCATAATGCCAGGACCACCACCAGTAACAATTACATGAGAACGGCACTCCTTTATTTGATTTTCTCTAGACACAATTCTAGAAAACTCTCTTGCAGATTAATAGTAATGAGACATTAAATATGCTTTTTCTAACCTATCTTTTTCCCTTTGTAGTTGACTTGAATCCGTATTTTCTTCTAACATTCTACATGCTTCTTCTAGTTTTCGTTTTGCAGACAATCTGTCTAAGATGTTTGCTCCTCCGAATACAATAATAGTTGATAATATCTTTTCATTCTCGAGTATTTGTTCTGGCTTGCTAATCTCAAGCAACATGCGAACTCCTCGCATCTCATCGCTATTCAATAACTCTAAATCCTGATGAGCTAAATGATAAGAATTGGAACTGAGTATTAATTTCAGATTCTGTTTTGCAATTTCATTATCATCACTGCGTTCGTAGTGTTTCACCGTTGTCCTCTAATAGCACTTCGCCTCTTAGAAAGGATAGTAGATATAGTTCTTATTTGTCATAGATCTTGCGAAACAAGATCACACTTGGTGAGTTCTGGAGTCGCAAGTCGATCAAGAATTCTTGCCATGTCCACTGCTGAGAGTTCTCCATCGCTAGACCACTTCAGTGTCGTTTTTCGCTGAGCAGGGATTTGTTCTTTTGTTGCTGTCAGTAGATTATTTTTTCTCTCTAAGTCTTCTAAATACGCCTTCGCAGAATGTAAGTCACCTGAGTAAATACAACGACTTCTTGAGCAAGATCGAAAGATTCGACCAGAATCCCCTTTAAAACAAGTAATTGATCCACCTTGAGAACTTATGAATAAAGGATTTTTTGTGATCACTTTTCCTCCTTTTTTAGGTGAATATCAATACATTGAGTTAAGCAATGGATACCATCATCACTTAGAGAGCAGGCAGTAATGCATTCAAAATACTCGTCAATAGCATCGTGTTCGATGTTAACTTCATCCATTAAATGGACGCTTTTGGTAATCATAAGTTGCACCTCTTTGATTGGCTTACGAAACTAGCATTGAATCTATATTTGGGGTCATTATTATACGAAAGATAAAGTACCTATTTTCTCTTGCAAGTGGAAAAGAAGATTATAAAAAATAATATAGAGTCCTTCTTAAGTAATAAAAACTGACCCTTCTTTGTCCCCAAAGAAAGAAAGGCCAGTTTTTATTACTCGTCTTTTAGAGAAGCTATTTGCTATTGATCGCCTGGGGCCAAGGATCTAGGTGTAAGGCTGATAAAGGCTCCATTGAGGGCACCTAAACGATGCAGAGGAGTGTCATTAATGCTTTAGAGGCCATCTATGACCAGCCCACTTGTAAAATGAGACTGTTGGAGCAGGGACCAGAAGTCAATTCGCTTCTATTTAATACTCAGGCGGAGTATCGATCATGAACCCCTCCGGCTGACATTGGGGTAATTCTGTAGCAACCGCTACAAAAAGACAATGCGCCTTAATGCTTATTTCTTCTGACTTCTTTTGGCGATAAGGTTTGGCCTTTTATTGTTAATCGTGGAATGAAAACAGTTTTTTCCTTGAAGAGGCATTCACCATGGCTACTTCTAAGTTGTGATCCTGAAATTGAATATCTTTGTTCAATTTTGTTGCCAGAATTTTACTGGAATAGATATTTAAAAATCGCTAAGGCCTTTAGGTATTAATGGCTGTTTAATTTCTATTGAAAGGAGGTATATATAGTCGTGTCAATAGATTTGGGCGCATTTTGTGGTATTGATTTTGAGCAGACTTTGGTGTCATCATTGCTTATAAGACAAATATTGTGTTTAAAAAGGGGCATAACATTGCCTTTATTAATTAAGACAAGGCCTTGCTTTATTTGCATATTCCAAATACTTGATAAAACTTTTTGTGGCGAATTTTTGTAATGGTATTTATCTCTCTGGCGCTTTCGTCCAACACCTTTAATATTCTTAGACGAATATTTGCTCTGAAACTGACAGGAAGAAGAGACGAAATCTCCATCAATATTGCTTGATTACATCAAGATAATTTGATTAGATTAATATGTGCCAATGCTGTTGTGGCTCTCATGACCTTCATAAAGAAGGGTCTTCTGCTCTCTTCCACCCTTGCTCTTGGTACAGGTATAACCACTGCCTGTGTCTCATCGGGTATATCTTCAAAAATCAACGGGGCGGGTGCAACGTTCCCAGCGAAGATTTATACCCGTTGGTTTTCCGATTTAGCAAAGACCGGTGGTCCCAAAGTGAACTACCAAGCAGTGGGATCTGGATCTGGGCGTAAAGCTTTTATCGATCAATCTGTGGATTTTGGTGCTTCTGATGATCCCATGAAAGCCATGGATATTGCCAAAGTCACTCGTGGCTTGGTTCAAATTCCTATGGTTGGGGGCACTATTGCTTTTGGCTATAACAATCCAGATTGCGATCTCAAGCTGAGCCAAAAGCAAGCTGTAAGAGTTGCTATGGGCAAAGTTACTAATTGGAGTGAATTGAATTGCCCTGCAGGCAAACTCCTCTGGGTTCATCGTTCAGATGGCTCAGGCACAACTAAGGTCTTCACGAACTCAATGCAGGCGTTCTCTAGTGAATGGACATTAGGAACAGGTAAATCGGTGGCCTGGCCCGAAGGAGTTGGAGGGAAAGGTAACGCCGGTGTTGCTGGAGTGATCCAGCAGACTCCAGGTGCTATTGGTTATCTCAATCAGTCTTATATCAGAGGCAACATTAAAGCGGCAGCATTGCAAAACCTTTCTGGAGAATTTTTAAAGCCAAGCACTAAAGCAGGTGCAATTGCTCTCAATGGAATCAGACTGGATCAAAACCTCGCTGGAAAAAATCCAAATCCAACAGCTCGTGGTGCTTATCCGATTGCAACTTTGACTTGGATATTGGGGTATGAAACTGGTAATGGCTCTAAAACAAAAGCTATTAAAGATGCTTTGAATTACTTATTGAGCGATGATGTTCAAAATAAAGCTCCTAGTTTGGGATTTGTTCCACTTAAAGGGAACATCCTTAATAAAGCTCGTTTTGCTGTGGAGAGAATCAGCGAATAGTAAAAAGTTTTTAGATTAATGGGATTAGTATTTGCTAAAAAAGATGTGCTTGCAACAAGTCAAGCAAGTGGGCTTCTCAAGGCTTTAGCCGATCCACTTCGCATGAAAGTCATTGAGTCTTTGTCAGAAGGAGAGTGTTGTGTTTGTGATCTGATGAAAAAGACAAGTCTTGCGCAATCACGCTTGTCATTTCATCTTAAGGTTCTTAAAGATTCTGGATTAATTACAGATCGACAAAGTGGCCGTTGGGTTTACTACAAATTGGATCTTGAAGCGTTCCAATTGCTAGAAGATTGGATAGCAGATCTGAAACACACTTGCCATAGTGCAGCAAATACTAGTCCTTGAATATCAATACTTTTCCACCTTTTAAAGTAATTAGCGACTTTCTAATTATTCATAGGTTCTATCCATTCCACCACCACTGTCCATGGCAAGCTCTTTGGTGATGACAAATATTGTCTGAAAAGCACTTAAGACTTAATAGCTAAGGATATTTAGATCTAAAGCTATGTGCAGGATACGTTCTTCAAAATCTCGAATGATTTACGGAGATGCATATCTATAACGAGATCCAGGTTGTCATAGCTAAAATTCCGCAATCTGTCTACTTAATAGATTCATAAGAAGAATTATCCTTGCAGGTTAATTGTAGTTGAAATGCATTCTCTCAAATTAACTCGGTGGCTTTGGGATAAGAACTTTTCAGATGTTCTTATGATTTACATCATTGGTTTATAGACCTAAGAGAGCTTTTATATTCAATGATTAAGAAGCTTATAGAGTAATTTGATGCCTATTATAATTAATTTCTAAAATAAGAGTATTCAATATGCATAAGTTCTTCAAAAAGGTTGCTTCGAATCTTATCCCTCCAGGAGTGTTTAAGCTGTATCAATTCCTCGCCTCAGGGAAAAGTAGATATACATATAAAGGCATTTTTAATACCTTTGAAGAGGCTAAGAATGCATCTGGACAGGATTCACCCTATCTAAATAAAGATTTTGATAAAGCAGCTGTTGATGAAACATACTCAGTGCTTTCCAAATTGAATCTCTACGGAAGGAGTGATCAACGTAAAGGGTTATTGCTGGAAATGATTTTAAAACTAAGATATCCCCATCGAAAGGCTACCATCCTTGATTATGGTGGTGGAAATTACCCTCAATATGCCTACCTTTCAAGAGAAATACAAGATATAACAAATACAATTATAATAGACAGAAAAGATCTCATACAACTAATTAGGCAAGATTCTAGGTTCTCTAAATTGCCAGCTAATTTAAAGTTCTTAGATTTAAATGAATTTGAAGCTGCTAAGCTAAATATAGATATAGTATATTTTGGATCTACTGTTCAGTATATAAGTGACTTAATTTCGAATATTGGCAGCCTTTCTCAGAAAGGCTGCCAATATGTAATCATTTGCGATAGCACTTTTACTGAAAAGGATCATGATATATATGTTCTGCAACAGAATGAGCCGCCTTCTGTCTTTCCAAATAAATGGCATTCAAGGAAAGACCTTATACAAAACATGAATAAAATTGGTTATGACTTAATTCTTGAAAATCGCAGAAGACATAATTACAAGCATGATTCGATTAGGCCAGAAGATTTTTTTTATCAAACATTTATATTTGAGAGATGTAAGACTGACAATGTCTAAATTACTAGACTATATTTTTTATTGAATAGAGGGAAAGGAAAGTGGTACGTCTTTCATCATTTATTACTATTCTAGACAAGCAAAATCATTAACTAAGCGTTTTTCTTGGAAGTCTTCTGTAACAATGCCTTCTTAGTAAGCATTAAGGAATGGAATTAGCAAGAGGCTTATTATTATTGCCTTAGAGACTCTTTCTGTCGAATCTGGGGTAGATTCAAACCCTTAGATTTGCTTGGAATTTTACTTGCTAATTGAGTTAGATAATTATCAAGCTCTTCTTTAGTACCTGTAAAGTTTTTTCCACATTTATCAAAAATATTATTGGATAAGGAAGCAGATAAATCTTCTCTTGGAGAAGACATTAGTTCATTCATAACAGGGGTCAAGAAAAAGCCTTGTGCAAGTTGAGGTGACAGTTGAGCAGCAGCACTTGCTCCGGATTCCTCAGACGTCATCCCTTTGGCAATAGACTTGCAAAATTTCTCTGCAAACTTCTGACTTATATCTGAAACAGCTGGTGACAAATCTGTAGCTGATCCAAATGATCTAATCGGAGTAAGAAAAAATGCTGTTGCGAAAAGACAGGCAAGTAGTAAAAGTAAACGACGCATAAAAAACGGCCTGTGCAGACTCAGACCGTATCAGGTATCTCACTACCTGTCTGGCATTTAACCGGTTTTACCAATCAGGTGCCCTCGTAAGGAATACCCAAAAATATTAAGTAGGTCGAAAGCGTTGAGTTTGTTTGCTCGCCACCAGCACCAACAAAATTTTCTAAAATGAATGAACTACATCGAAACGTTAAGCTCGGCGAGGTGTCAGTGACTGTTTTGCTTTCGGTTGCTCGATTGGCCAGAGGCAGTAAACCAAGACATGACGGAAAGAAAGAACATATTTGCTTACATATTCACTCTTCTCTTTTTAATTAAAATCCTTTTCTAAACATACTTAGAGCACTGAATCAGTATCCCGTTGGACATACGAGTGAGTTTTCTTTCTGCTATGAATGACTAGTTTTTAAAAAAGTCATGCTCTACATTCAGCACTGGAAGATCAAAGCTGGTTATC